>JABDMC010000041.1 GCA_013001695.1 Akkermansiaceae bacterium | reverse complement strand
GACCGGCACCGGTGCGGCAGGGGGCGCGGGCGGCACCGGGCCCGCCGGGGGAATCGCCCCGGACGGTTGCCGCTGGTGGTAGGCCTGGCACTTCTCGCAGTAGTAGTAATCACCGAGGGCCAGGTTCTGGCCCCCCGGGGCCGCTGCCGCCGGGGGAGTCACCGGCGCCGCGGGAGTCACCGGCGCCGCGGGTGGAGTCGCGCCCGCGGCGGGCTTGGCATGCTGCGCGGGGGGATGAACTTTTCCGCAATCCGGGCACACCTCTCCCTGGGCCGCTGGCTTTTTCGCCCCGGTGTTGCGCAGTCCCTCGATCGCCTCGTGCACCGCGAAGGTGTAGAGGGGCGATCCGCTCTGCGCCTGGTCGTCGTCGGTGACGGCGTAGGAGGTGATGGCGGCGGTCGCCAGCACCAGCAGCCCCCCGGTCGCCACCCACACGAGGGGATGCGCGGGAACCTCGGATCGCAGTTCGCTCTTGTCGCTCATGGCTCGAATCGCTCCCTGCCAAGCTAGCCGCTATCCGCCCCGATAAAAGGCGCAAATCGCGTCGCGCCCGCCGGTCTCATTCGCCCTCCCCGGCCGGCACCCCGGCCGGCGGCGCGAAGAGCCGGTCGATGAGCGCAAAGGCCCGGTCATACAAGGCCCGCTGCGCGGCATCGGGAACCACCTTCTCGGTGATGCCCATGGCCTGGTCGCTGAAGCGCTCCGCGGACGCCACCACCATGATGCGACGTCCGCCGGATTCAATGACCGCCTCGCCGGCCGGCCAGGCGGCCCGCACCGCGTCGAGTTCGCCGGCCGCGGTCACGAGACCCGCGTCCTGCAGGGCTCCCGCGACCCGATCGGCCCCCACGCTTCCGCCCGCCATGATGAGGAGGTGCCGGTCGGCTTCCTCGAGTTCCTTCGCCACCGCGCCGATGAACTCCAGCTCGTCCTCGCGGCGCACGATGACCGCCAGGCCCGCCACCGCCTCGCCCGCCTCGCGCAGGTGATCGTAATAGGCGTTCTCACGGCCGGGATCGAGCAGGTAGAACCCGCTGAACGCCCCGGTCCGCAGGACCCACTGGATGAAGATGTCGTAGCGGCGGTCGTAGGACTCCTCGGTGGTGAAGTCGCGCAGCCGGTAGCCGGGGGTGTCGATCCGCGCCGCAAAGTGCAGGGCGCGCATGGGCTGCACCGGCTCCGGAAACGACGACCGGGCGCGCTCCGCGGCGGCGGTCACCGCCCGCGCCGCAAACCACGTCACCGCGAGGACCGCGAGGATGCCCGCCCAAGCCCGCGGTTCCCGCCGGCGCCACAGCGCGACCCCCGCCGCCCCCAGCAGGACCACCAGCGCCGCCCGCCGCAGGAGGTTGCCCGCGAGGCTGTCGCGGTGGTTCAGCCACTCCATGCTGTTCAGGAGATACTCGTACTTCCCCGGGTAGAAGATCTCGAAGTTCGAGAAGACGGTGCTGTCGCCCCAGGCCATGACCCGCCCGCGCCCGTGGTGCGCCGCGGCCGCGATGCAGAACGTCCCGACATCCATCCGGGGATGGTCATGCGGCGGCGGGTAAAAGTTGTTCACCGAGTAGATCGCCCGCACCGCCTTCGAGTTCCCGATCTCGAAGATGCTGCGCGTCGCCAGCGAGGTCGGGCGGATCGATGCCGGCCCGCGCAGCTTGAAGAGGGAGATCCCGTGGCCGATCCCGGTTCGCCCCACGCCGTCTTCAAGCACCTGGTGAAAGTCGGCATCGAGGTCGAACAGGACATCGTCCCGGAACTGGAACCCGAACGGCCCGCACAGCTCGTTGAGGTGCGAGGTGGAACCGAAGACGTTGGTGTGATCGCCGATCACGAACAGGCCGCCGCCGCCCCGGACGAAATCCCGCACGAGGCGCAGTTCGTCGTCGCTGAAGCGGCGGTCGGGGTCGAAGATGACGAGCACGCTCGCCCCGGCGAGGTCCTCGGCCCGGATCCGCTCCTGCAACTCCTCGACCGGGTAGTACTTCCCGAAGAGCCGCTTCATGCAGGCGTAGTTGTAGCCCGAGTCGGCCCCGTACCAGTCCCGGTCGTAGGGCCGGTCGGTGCGGGACCACTGCGTGTGCCAGGTGTTGAGGAGAACCTTGCCGTCCTTTCGCGACCCGGCCGGCTGCCACAGGACCACGGTCGCGAGGACAAGCGCCGCGGGAACCCCCGCCAACCACCACCGGCGATGCCCGCCAACGGGCCCGTCCGGTTCGACCGCCACCGGCGGAATCGGGACCGCGGAACCGAGGGCCCGCGCCAGCAGCGGCCACGCCGCCAGCAGGATGGGAAGGTATGACCACGCCACGAACTCCGGGTCGACAAAGGGACGAAATGGCAGCTCCTCGCTCTCGTAACCGATGAAATCGGCGAGCCCCAGGAAGAGGACGATGACGAGCCCGGAGCGCACCACCACCACCGCCAGCAACACCAGCGCCACGACCGTCAGGCCGTGCAGGACCCGCACGAAGGACCGCGAGGTCCACAGCAGCCAGGCCGCCGCGAGAATCCACATCACGAAGGGAATCCGGGCCCCGAGGTGATCGAGCGAGGCTGCGAACTCGAGCGGACCGGCCATGGTGGTGAGGTAGATCACCCCCCCGTCCGTCCCGACCGGCAGGCCCACCGCGCGGAGAAGCCCGCCCGCGAGATGGGACAGGCCGAAGATGCCCTCCTTCCAGCGCATGGCGCCGTAACCGGCGGCCTCCGCCGCGGCCCACCCGAGCACCAGCGCGCCCGCCTGCAGGAATAGCACCTCGCGCCGCACGCCCTCCCCTCCGTCCTCGCCCCGGGCCCGCCGCAGCGCCACGACGTCCGCCACGGCACCCGCCGCCCACAGGAGCAGGCCCAGCCACAGGCGGTGCGGCCCGACGGTCAAGGCGAGGGTCTTGGCAAGAATCGACAGGAAAATCACTTCGTGAGATGATCTAACAGATTCTTGATGAAGGCCGTGTTGGCGGGGTCATGATTCTCGTGGCCTTCCAGGTTGCGGTTGTGGAGGAACTCGGAATCGCCGATGACGACGAGCTTCCCGTCCCCGACGGGGACCGAGACCATCAGGGGCCATTGGTCATAGACGCAGAGCACCGCGGCATCGTCACGACGAACTTCCAGCGGCCACGCCGAGAGGAACGACACCGGCTGCCCGAAGGCGGGCCGGTCGAAAAAGCGGCCGAGCGGGACCCCGCCGACCGCGATGCCGTGGGGGGCCAGGAGGTCGCGGCAATGGTCGTACTGCTGGTACCCGCAGGCGAGGATGACCACCCCGCCCCGCTCCATGAAGGCCGTGAGGTCGCGCCGCTGGCCTGCCGAGAACGGCCGGCGGGGGGCATTCAGGACGACGAAGCCCGCCGCATCCAGCGCGGTGCGGTCCCAATCGTTGATGGTCACCGGCAGCAATCCGTAGCGCGCGAAATTGATGGTCACGCCGTGCAGGCCGTTGCCCATGCTGGAGTGCTTGGAGGCCAGCGGCTGGTGCGCGAAGTCGATGAGGGCCATCCGTTTGCGGGCCGTTTCCCGGTCGAAGCGCAGCAGCCCGCCGGAGCCGTGACCGAGGAGGGAGATCACCATCACGGTGGCGAGCGCCGGGAGGAGCACCGGGGCGGACCGCCACTTGAAGACGAGGGCGCAGAAGCCCCCGAGCAGGAGGACCGCCATGATGCGTCCCGGCCACGAGGCGGGAAAACTCCACGCCGCCGCCTGGCCCGACCACGACAGGCAGGCCCGCAGCAACTCGTAGGAGCGCGACATGTTGTTGGCGAAGAAGCTGGAGGTGTCGCCGACCACGAGGACCCGCCCCTTCCCGGAGCGTTCCCCGGCCACGAGCACCAGGTCGCCGAGGCGCTCGCTCGGCTGGTACTCGAAATCGCCGAGGTGTCCCTGTTCCTCGTCGGGCACCTCGAGTCCCCAGTCGGAATACCCGAAGCGGCCGAGGACGAACGGCTCGGCGGGCACCTGCAGGTCCAACGAGGCGCCCACCAGGATCCCGGGACGGTTCTCGGCGTCATCGCGGAGGGTGGCAAACGGCGTCCCCTGCCGGAACCGGTAGGAATGAAACCACCCCTGCGGGAAGAATTGCGCCGAGTCGTTTTGAAAGCGGATGTGATACGGGGCCAGGAGGTCGTTGAGATGATTCCGCCCGTTCTTGATGAAGGTGTGATCGCCGAGGATCCAGAGGCCCCCGCCATCCTCGACGAACTTCCAGATCCGCTGCCGCACCTCCTCCCCGACATCCACGTCGAGGTTGGTGAGCACGAGGACCTGCGCCGGGTCGAGGGATTCCGGGATCTCCTTGACGACCGACGCCTCGCAGCCGAAGAGGCGCGCGTAGTCCGGCAGCAGGCCGAACATCCCGCCGGCGGCCCGGCCGTAACGCCCGTACTCGGGCTTCGAGTAGCTCACCACCCCCTTCTCGACGAAGACCAGTTCCCTCGCCGCCGGGCGCCGCAGGGAGGTCGGCGGCACCACCAGCAGGATCAGCACCGCCCCGGCCCCCGCCAGCGCCACGGCCCGCTTGTCGATGCGGAACTGGTCGCGCAGGCTTTCGACTCCCGCCGCCGGCTCGGCCTTCGCGCCGCCTTTCGCGGCCCGGTCGTAGTGGAGGAAGAAATACGCCAGGAGGTAGGCGAGGAAGAGGAGCCCCGGGACGACGAGGACCACGAGGTTCCGCAGCCGTTGCGCCAGTTGCTCGAACCCGAAGGCGTCGCGATACTCGAGTTCCCACGCGAACTCGGCGCCGAAATCGACCTTCTCGATCATCAGGGCCGCGGCGAGGGTGTTCAGCAGGAGCGCCACCACCACGAAGATGCCGGTGCGCATCAGGGCCACCCGCCACGGTCCCGCGCTGAAGACCGAGAGGCTCAGAAACAAAAGGAAGGCCCCGAGGTTCTGGTAGGTCCAGCCGAGCTTGTAGGAACTCCCGGTCAAGCCGCCCGCGATGCGGCTCGCCGTCCCCGCCATGGCCTCGAGGACCGGATGCCCCAGCGGCGACAGGAACAGGAAGACATGCACCACGCTGTAGGCCACCACCCCGGCCTGCAGGGACCGCGGCAGCACCGCGCTCCCCGTCCAGATCGCCTGGTGCACGATCACGAAGAGGAGGATCTCCGCCACCGGCGGCAACGGGACCACGGCGCGGACCACCATGAGGAGAAGGAGGCCGCCCCCCAGCCACGCCGCCCGCCGCGAGGGATACAGGCACAGGGGCAGGGCCAGCAGGGCATACAACAACAGCAACCGCAGGGAGGGAGGCAGGTAGCCGGCCAGGTCAAATATCAACCCGAGCGGCAACAGGTAAAGCAAGGCACTCATTCGCGACTCCGGCCGCCGCCCCACGGCCGCGATCTCGCGTCATTCTGCCCCTCCGACGCCCCGGATGGCAAGCTCCTCTCTCCCCGCGGCGGGGGAAAGGCCGCGCCCGGACCGGCCTCACCCGGCCTCTCTCGAGAGCACCTCGCGCACGTCCATGATGAGCCGCTGCACCTCGCCGAGGATCTCGCCGATCTCACGGCGCACCTCCGCCCGCCAGAGGATCGGCGCCAGGTCGTCTTCGTCCGCGGAGTCCAGCCCGCGGATGACATCGCGCAGGTAGTCGCGTCCCTTCTTCATGCGGACCAGGATCTGGCCGGCAAAGAGCTTCGGCGGCGGCCATTCCTCCTCGCCGTCAAGCGCCCCGGCCAGTTTCGCGGAGGCGGCCATGGCGGCACTGACAATCTCGATGACCGGGTGCTCGCGCTGGGCGTGGACCGGGATCCAGCCGCCGTCCTCGACGTCCTGGTGGATCCGGATCCCGAGCTCGCAGCAGCGCTCCACGACGGGATGTTGGCGGCCCTCGAGGGTTTCGCCCTTCCACGTTTCGGATTCCAGCCCGGCGCCGGACTCCTCGAGGTCGGTATTCATCTCCTCGATCCACGCCGACCGTTCCGCCTCCTCTTCGGGGGTCAACTCGACGTTCGGCTCCCCGCGTTCGCGGCGCATCCGTTCGCGCTCTTCCTCGAGGATGCGCGTGAACTGGTCTTCATCGTGCCCTTCCCGCTCGAGGCGCGCCGTGACGCGGTCGAGCAAGAGGTCCATGCGGGCCGCCTCGGCATCGGCTTCCGCCTCGGCGGCACTCTGCGCGGCATCGTCATCAAAATCATCGCCGCCCCCGAAGGCCGCCCCGAGCCGGTCCATGGCATCGGTCAGGGTGGTGGCGTTGGCGAGGCGTCGCGCGGCCTCCTCGTCGTTCGACATCTCCCACGTCGGGGACGCATCCAGCTCGAGGTCGAACCGGGACGACTCGATCACGACCCGCCCGTTGCGGTTGCTGAACCACTCGAGGTGCAGGGCATTCCCCCAGTGCCACGGGTACTCCGCGCCGACCGAGACGAGGTCCTCGAGGTCCCCCGGGGAGCAATCCGGAACCTTCACCCGGCGCGAGGCCGTCATGTCGCCCACCACCCCTTCCTGCTCCTCCGCGAGGCGCACCACGCCCTCCTCCGCGGGCTGCCGGTTCGTGAAGCGGAGGATGTGCCCGGCGAGGTCACGCCACGGGTCGCCCGCCAGGTCCAGGACCACCGGATGGTCGCGGCCCGCAAACCAGATCCTCCCGGTCACCTGCCCGCGGGTCCGGTTGTCGATCTCCCCGCGAATCACCTGTTCCTCGAGG
>JABDMC010000017.1 GCA_013001695.1 Akkermansiaceae bacterium | reverse complement strand
GCGCTACACCGAGTACGAGGCCATGGCCGAGGAGGGCAAGATCTGGAGCCGCAAGGCGCCCGCCATCGAGCTGTGGAAGAGGATGCTCAAGATGCTCTTCGAGACCGGCCACCCGTGGATCACCTTCAAGGACCCGTGCAACCTCCGCAGCCCGCAGGACCACGTCGGCGTCATCCATTCCTCGAACCTCTGCACCGAGATCACGCTCAACACCTCCGACGAGGAGACCGCGGTGTGCAACCTCGGGTCGGTGGTCCTCGACACCCACGTCACCAAGGACGGCATGCTCGACCACGACATGCTCCGCGAGACCATCACGGTGGCGATCCGGGCCCTCGACAACGTCATCGACATCAACTTCTACCCGACCGAGGCGGCCCACACCGCCAACAGCCGCCACCGGCCGATCGGCCTGGGCGTCATGGGTGTCCAGAATGCCCTCTTCAAGAAGAACCTCCCCTTCGCCAGCGACGAGGCCGTGGCCTTCAATGACGAGTTCATGGAGGCCATCGCCTACTACGCCTACAGCGCCAGCAGCGACATTGCCGCGGAGCGCGGGACGTACTCGACCTACCGCGGCAGCAAGTGGGACCGCGGCATCCTCCCGCAGGACTCCCTCGACATCCTCCAGGACGAGCGCGGCCAGGAGGTTCTCGTCCCCCGCGGCGGCAAGATGGACTGGCGCCCGGTGCGCGACAAGATCCTCAAGCACGGGATGCGCAACTCGAACGTCCTCGCCATCGCCCCGACCGCCACGATCTCGAACATCATGGGGACCACCCCGTGCATCGAGCCGAACTACAAGAACCTCTTCGTGAAGAGCAACCTCAGCGGCGACTTCATCGTCCTCAACCGCCAGCTCGTCCAGGACCTCAAGGAGGAAGGCCTCTGGGACCAGGACATGCTCGACCAGCTGAAATACTTCGACGGCGAGCTGAAGGACATCGAAACCATCCCGGAGCACCTCAAGCAGAAGCACCTTACCGTCTTCGGCGTCGACTACCACTTCATCATCGACGCCGCGGCCCGGCGCCAGAAGTGGATCGACCAGAGCCAGTCGGTGAACCTCTTCCTCGCCGAGCCGGACATGAAGACCCTCAGCCACATGTATCGCCACGCCTGGCACACCGGCCTCAAGACGACCTACTACCTGCGCACCATGCAGGCTTCCAACATCGAGAAGGCCACCGTGAAGTCCCGCAAGCGGGAAGAGGGCCCCCAAAACGGCAATCCGCCGAACAACACCTACACCGAGGCGGAGCAGAACGCCTGCTCGATCGACGCCATGATGAACGGCGGGGAGTGCGAAGCGTGCCAGTGATGCGAAAACGTAGCTGCGGCATCCTGCCGCAGTCCGTTTCTGCGGCGTCCCGCCGCAGGGCGGTCCAGGAAAATCGAAACCACCAATTCGGATGAACCGACTCGCCCATTGCTGGCTTTGCGGCGCCCGGGATGGAGACCATGCCGACCGGGATCCCGGCGTCATCGTCTCCCTCACCCCCAGCCGGGTGTCCCTTCCCACCACCGGACCCCGGCTGGAGAAACTCCTCTGCCAGCATTGTGTGCAGGGGATGATCCAGCTCTCCTTCCAGGAGGAGAATGGGGCGTCGTGCAGGCGGGTGTTCGGGTTTGCGGCGGCGCGGAGGGGTTGATCCCCTGATCATGTCGTCCGGTTCCACCCGGCCAGGCTGGAAGGCCCGGGCGGGCGTTGCCCGGGATGGAATCGGGTGCGGAGGTGGAGAGACGCGGCCTGCGGGTCCCGCTTGGGGCGACGCGAGCGCGGAGGGCTGGGCCGGATGACGGCGTGGGCCGCAAGAACCCAGGGCGTTGCCCTGGGCTGGGATGTCGTGCCCCGGTGGGGCACCAGGCACGTGCAACCTGGGCCGGAAATGTGAAGGGCGTTGCCCTGGGCTGGGATGTCGTGCCCCGATGGGGCACGGGAAGCAGGCGCGGGGCCGTGGCGGCCGGGGGATCATTCCGGGCGAGGGATTGAGCTGGTTGCCCGGGATGGAATCGGGTGCGGAGGTGGAGAGACGCGGCCTGCGGGTCCTGCTTGGGGCGACGCGCGCGCGGAGGGCTGGGCCGGATGACGGCGTGGGCCGTAAGC
>JABDMC010000015.1 GCA_013001695.1 Akkermansiaceae bacterium | reverse complement strand
GTATAGGTCACGGTATACATCAGGACGGCATTGGCGTCCGCCACCGCGATCGTATCGGTGCTGTTGTTGAGACCTCCCGTCCATTGACCGGCGATGGGAATCCCGGGACCGTAGAGGGCCGTGAAGGCCTCGCTGTTTTCGACCACCACGACCCTCCCGCCGGGTGGAATGAGGAGGCCCGGGGGAAAGACGAAATCGACCGCGGTGGAAATCGTGACGCCCTCCGGGTCGAGCGCCTGCGAACCGATATTGAGGAACTCCAGGAACTCCGTCTCGTCACTCCCGAGCGGGTTGTAGTGGATTTTCGAGAGAATGAAATTGCCGGCATCGGCGGGCACGACGCCGGCCAGGTAGGTGCCTTCGAGGAGTGGTGACCACTCGCCGCCGGAAAGGACCCGGGCCATCAGGTGGGTCGTGTCGTTGAGGGTGATCGGGGCGGCGTAGGTCTGCGCCTCCGGGGCATCCGCCCCGCCGGTCACGCGGGGGTCCACCCCGTCGGTGGTGAAGTAGATCACGCCTTCCGTCGAGGCCAGTGCGAGGGAGGACCCGGGCGACACCCCCCCGCCGAAATTGGGCACGCCATCGACCGTCACCGACGGCGCCTCCACGTCGGGGATCATGCCGTCCGCCTTGAACTGGTCCCAGAGGATGTCGGGCCGGCGCGGGAACCACTCGGCAATAATCCAGTCGCGCTGCGGAATCCAATCGTCGACCGGATTGTAGGGGGTAGCGCGGAAACTGTCGCCCCAGCGGGCCGACTCGGCCGCGAGGAGCGGCTCGACCTCCGTGAACAGGTCGCCGAAGAACTGCGCCACGGGGCCCGGGGTCAGCAGACCCGCCCCGCGGAAGTGACGCTGCATCCGATCCGCAAAGGTCATGCGGAACTCGTCGTTGGCCTGCAGAAGCTTGTAGTAATAGCCCGCCCCGAAGCCGTCACGACGGATGGTGGAGACGAAATTGTCGGTCAGGTTTCCTTCGTTGAAGAGACCGAACTCCGCATCCCAGCTGAAGTAGTAATTCGGCGGGCCGCCCGCCCGGTGGCGGGCCTGGTAGAAGTTGTTGTTGGGCCAGTCGTAGTTGCCCATGTAGGAGTTCACCAGGATGTAGTCGATGAGCGGGACGATGGCCATGTGTTCCTGGAACTGCTCGTAGGCGGCGGGATTGGAGATCGCACCGTGAGGGCCTAGGCCCTCCGCGATGGCGTACATCTCGTTGAAGGAGTCCACGTTGCCCTCCACCACCCCGTAGTGGTTGAAGATGTCGTATTCCTCCGGTTCGCCGCCGAGGTGCTCGGAAGCGAAGCCCGAGCGGGGCAACTCCACCATCTCGTAGAGCCCCCAGTAGAGGCCGTTGAGGTAGACGTGGGTCCACCGGTGACTCGGGACCGGATGCCCCATGGCGCGTTGGCAGCGGGAGGCCCACATGTCCTTCACATAGGTCGCCCAGTCCCGCCACTGCGTCCCGGCCCCGTTCAACCAGGTGTCGTGGTAGGGGTTGCGCACCACCAACCGGTCGAAGCTGCGCACCTCCGAATCAGGAAACAGCGGGAAGTTCCACCGGCCGGCGCCGTAGATCCGCTTGAACATCAGCTTGAAGGTGTGCTTCGGCGGATTGCGGGCCGAATCGCCGTGCAGCCGGATTCCGCAGTCGATCTGGTCGTCCGGGCCGGCCGGGTCGATCCACTCGACCGAGCAGCGCCGCTCCCACTCGATGCCGCGTTCGTAGTTGTTGGCGTAGATCCCGGTGGTGGCATCGAAGAGGTCGTCGCGATGCATCACGATCGAAAGGGTCGGCGCGGACTGGAAGACACCGGGGAAGTCGGCGGTGTAGCGGGGATCATTCACGACGTCAGGGTCCATCTCGTAGTCGAAGCCTCCGGGATAAACGGCCGGCTGCGTCTGGGTCGCCATCTCAGCGAGAAACAGGTAGGTCTGCGTGTCGATGTTGGAGGATTTCCAGCCGGCGCGGTAGGCCATGGCCCGCAGTGGAGTGGTGGTGCTGATCGGCACGTCCACCGAGGAGGCGGCGGTCTGCACGCCGTTGCCCGGCCCGGGCTCACTGCCGTCGGTGGTGTAGGCGATGGTGACACCCGGGGTGGCGCAGGTGATCGTCACGGTGATCGGGGCGGTGTAGAACCCGCGGTCGATCGAGAAGCGCGTGTCGGCCACGAAGCCCGGCCACCAGCCCCCGTTCGGGGCGCCCGGAGTCGGGGTGAAGAAGCCGGGGCCGAACCCGCCGGGAGTGTGCCCGGACCCGTAGCTCAGTCCCTCCGTCTGGGGAGGATAGGCGGGAACGAACCCGTCCACCACCTGGCCCGCCGGGTCGAGCAGGGCGAGGTACTCGCCGCCCTTCGCGAGTTGGAAATTGGTGTGCAGCTCGGGGCCGGTCCGGTTCTTCCCGGAGGCAAAGACCACGAGGAACCCGTTGGCCGGGATGGTCACCGCGGGGAAGGTCCAATTCGCGACCCCTTCCTTGTCGGTCAGCACATACCCGGCGAGGTTGAAGTCGGAGGGCCCCGGGTTGAAGAACTCGATCCAATCCGAATCCTCCCCGTCCTCGTCGCGCAGCGATCCGTCGTTGTCCGCCACCACCTCGCTGATCAGCAGCGGCGGGAGCGACACGTCGACCCCGACCGTCACGGTGCGCACCTCTTCCTCCGCTCCGCGAAAGGCCCGCAGGGTGTAGGTCGTGGTGGTGGCCGGCGACACCGTCACTTCCCCGTCGAGCGCCACCGGCCCGATGCCGGGTTCGATCGTCACCGAGTCGGCCAGTTCCGTCGTCCAGCGGAGCGTGCTCGAGTTCCCGGCGGAGATGAAATACGGATCGGCCTCCGCGTCCGCGAGGAGGACCTCGCCGAGGACGCGCACCTCGTAGAGCCGCACCTCCCGGCCGCCGAGCCCGTTGAGCATGTCATTCTCGAGCCCGATCCGCACGTAGCGCCCCTGCAGCGCGGCCGGAAACCGGCGCTCCCAGAGGGAGGGCCCCACGTCGATCAATTCGGTGAACAGATCGGCCCGCGACTCATCAAGAACGTGCACCGTCAGATTCTCCATGACCTCCAGCCCCCACTCGGTGGCACCCACGATCTCGAGGGCGTTGAGGGAATACACCGCGCCCAGGTCCAGTTC
>JABDMC010000008.1 GCA_013001695.1 Akkermansiaceae bacterium | reverse complement strand
CTACAAGGCCGTGGACGAGGCGGACGCAAAATACGCCAGCGACCTCGCCGCGCTGGAAGCCACCTACGCCGCGAAATTCGCGGACGTCGAGGCCACCTACGCCAAGAAGGTCGATGAGGCCCAGGAGTGGTACGCGAAGGAACTCGCCGACCTGGATGCCCACCTCGCCAGCGACCTCGCCAAGGCGGACGAGGAGTCCGATCCTGCCGTTGCGCAGGAGAAACGGGACAAGGCCAACGCCGAATACAACGAGGATACCGCCAAAATTCTGGCCACCTTCAATGACAAGATGGCGCAGGCCCAGAATAACTACCAGCAGGACATGGACAAGTTCCAGGCCGAACTCCTGCAGAAGAGCGCCGATCTTCAGGCGAATCTCGAGAAGGCCATGATCCAGGCGCAGGACGACTACATCGAGGAGACCACCAAGGCCGAGGAGGATCTCGCCAATGCCCTGGAGAATGGCTACAAGAAGATGAATGGCGTTGAGGTCGAATTTTCGGAGAAGCACGGTGACGACGCTGTGGCGCTGGGCGCGGGTGATCCCAACCGCGTCATGGAGCAGGATGCATCGCGGGTGTTCTTCACCCACGAGGTGCACACCTACCCGGACCAGGTCTATTCGGTGGACAGCTTCCGGATCACGGGGACACCCGTCATGGAGGCCTACATCAACAAGAACGGGCTGGAGATCTTCGAGTTCAACACGCCCAACATCAAGGCCGCCGATCTTCTCACGGCCTCCGGCGAGGAAGTCTTTACCATCATGACCCTCGCGGGATACGAGATCTCCGGCACCGTCCTCGATTCGCAGAAGATCCAGATCTGGCCCATGGCGCGGGGGGTGCTCTGGGGGTTTGAACCCACGCAGCTCTACGATAATTTCCCGCCCCTCAAGGTCGACCTTTACGATCTTTACCCCTCGAGCAAGACCTACGTGCGGGTATATCCCGGCCTCCCGGTCGAAAACCCCAACCCGACCGAGGTCCAGCAGGTCATGGAAAGTGTTGTCATCCTCGACGATTCCGTTCCCCAGAACCGCGGCATGATCCTCGATTCACTCGACGAATACATGGTGGAGGAAGGGTTCCACACCATCGAAATCCTCCATGAGACTCCCTTCGGCACGGAGCGGCTGGCGCAATCCACCGCCCGGGTTGACCGCACCGTGACCATCAGGGGCGGCTTTTATTCCGCCGAGTAGACCCCGCCGGAGCCTTCCGGCAGCCTGCTTGTGCCGCTTGACGGAACGATCACGGCCCTGCGCCCGGGAAGGTGGCAGGGCGCGTCGGCCCGCGCGATGGATGGAAGCCCGAGGAGGCACTCGCCGGGGCCTCACGCTTCTTCGCGCGGACCCGCAGGCTCTAGCGGAAACGCCGGAGGGCGGCGCGCGCCAAGAAATGATTGACCGGGGCGGAGGCGATCCGCACCGTCCCGCCGTTCCCGATTCCGCCCGATGGTCACTCTGAATCCGATCCGCCATGCCCTCGTTCCGGTTGACAGCGCCGCGGCGCAGCGTCTCTGCAGCCCGAACTACGACGAATTCCAGAGCGACCGCGAGATTTACGACCTCCTGCAGGTCCAGCCGGAGAGCGTCCTGCGGGTCACGATGCCCCATTGCGACGCGCCCGCGGCGGAGGCGATGCTGGAGGATGGTTCCCCGGAGGCGCTCGAGCGGGCCGGCCGGAACATGGGCGAACTGAAAGACGGCGCCTCGACCCGCGTCGCGGAAAATGTCGTTTTCATCTACGAGATCGTCGACGAGGCGCGCCCCGGGGTGCGGCAGATCGGGCTCGGCGGGATGGCGCGCATCGACGAGATCCGCACCGAGGCGACGCCTCGCGGGACCATCATCCGCAACGAGGGGATCCGGGAAGAGAAGGCCCGGGGACGGATGGACCTCATCAAGGCCACCCGGGCGATCATCGGGACCGTCAACAACGCCGTCGACGACGAGGAGCGGAAGCTGGCGTCCGCGATGGAAGCGCATGCCGACAGCCGGGCCTGCGATTTCGAGGCCACCGACGAGGACGGGAAGGTGCACCGCATCTGGCTGGTGTCGGATGGAGGCGAGAGCAAGGCGCTCACGGACCTGCTCGGCGCCGAGCCGTGCGCCTATGTGGCGGACGGCAATCACCGGAGTGCGGCGGCGGCCATGCTGGGGACGGGCGAGTTCCTGGCGGTGTTTTTTCCGGCGGCGACGATGGGACTGGCGCCCTACAACCGGCTGGTGAGTGCCCCGGGGACGACCCTCGCGGGCCTCGCGGAGAAGCTGGCGGGGGCCTTCGAGGTCGAGAAGCTCGGGGCCATCCCGGCCTTCGAGCCGCGGGAGATCCACGAGATCGGGATCTACATCGAGGGCGAGTGGTTGAAGCTCACCCCGAAGCCGTCATCCTTCGATCCGGCGAACGCCGCGGAGTCCATCGACTCCGACATCGTGCAACGCCACATCTTCGACGCCATCCTCGGGATCGAGGATCCCCGTGACAAGCGGTTGACCTTTGTGGGGGGCAACCGGGATGCCGCTTACCTGAAGGCCCAGGTCGATGCCGGGCGCCACGATTTCGCCATGACCCTCGCGCCGGTCACCATCGAGCAGTTCGTGGCGGTCTGCCGGCAGAACCGGATCATGCCGCCGAAGTCGACGTGGTTCCAGCCGAAGATCCGGAGCGGCCTGGTGATGGCCTTGCTGGATTAGTTGGCGCCCCCGCCATGGCCCCGGCGGGCATGCCGGGCACCGAGCACCGCGAACCGAGCCACCGCCCAACCATGTCGGACCTGAGCGCACTTGCCGAGGAGATCGGAATCCATGCACCGAAGCGGCACATCTTCCTGTGCTGTGACCAGACGAAGCCGAAGTGCTGCCGGAAGGAGGCCGGGCTGGAGTCGTGGGAGTTCCTGAAGCGGCGCCTCGCGGAATTGGGAGCGACCGAGCCGCGGATCCTGCGGACCAAGGCGAACTGCCTGCGCGTCTGCGAGCGGGGGCCCATCGCGGTGGTTTACCCGGATGACGTCTGGTATCATTCCTGCACGCCGGAGGTGCTGGAGCGCATCGTGGCGGAACACCTCGTCGGCGGACGGGTCGTGGAGGAGTTCCGGATCACGGCGGGCGGACCCCGATAGGCGCGTCGCG
>JABDMC010000005.1 GCA_013001695.1 Akkermansiaceae bacterium | reverse complement strand
GGCGGGCGCCTTCCAGAAGCGCCCGACCATTCCGGCTGGTTTCACCGGTGCGGTTTCGGCAGGCGGAGCGCCGGCCCTACAAGATTCGGCAGGCGGAGCGCCGGCCCTACAATATTCGGCAGGCAGGGCGCCCGCCCGGCAAGGGGGGCGGTGCGCAGGCTTGACCGGTCCGTCTCTCCCGCAGAGAACCTCCCCATGAGCGACAAGAACGGCAGACGCAAGTATTCCTCGCAGGTCCTGGACGGGCCGGACCGGGCTCCGAGCCGGGCCATGCTCTACGCGGTGGGATTCGAGCGGGAGGATTTCGGCAAGCCGCAGGTGGGGATCGCTTCGACCTGGGGGGAGGTCACTCCGTGCAACATGCACATCGACCGGCTGGCGAAGGAATCCGCCAAGGGCGTGAACGCCGCGGGCGGGAAGGCCGTGACCTTCGGGACCATCACGATCTCGGACGGGATCTCGATGGGGACCGAGGGGATGAAGTACTCCCTGGTGAGCCGGGAGGTGATTGCGGACTCCATCGAGACGGTGGCCGGCTGCGAGGGGTTCGACGGGGTGGTGGCCATCGGCGGGTGCGACAAGAACATGCCGGGGTGCCTCATCGCCATGGCGCGCTTGAACCGGCCGGGGGTGTTCGTCTACGGCGGGACGATTCTCCCGGGGTGCGCCACCGTGCAGGGGGCCGAGAAGTCGCTCGACATCGTCTCGGTTTTCGAAGCGGTGGGCAAGCACGCCAGCGGAGAGTATTCCGATGCGGACCTGCAGGCGGTCGAGGAGAATGCCATCCCGGGGGCCGGGTCGTGCGGCGGGATGTACACCGCCAACACCATGGCGAGCGCCATCGAGGCGCTGGGCATGAGCCTCCCGAACAGCTCGGCGCAGACCGCCGTGGGCGATGACAAGATGCAGGACTGCTTCGATGCCGGGGCGGCGGTGCTCGCCATGCTCGAGAAGGGCATCCGCCCGCGCGATATCATGACGCGCCGGGCGTTCGAGAACGCCATCACGCTGGTCATCGCGCTGGGCGGCTCGACGAACGCGGTCCTGCACCTCCTCGCCATGGCGCACGCCGCGGAGGTGGAATTGTCGATCGACGACTTCACGGAAATCGGGAAGCGCGTCCCGGTGCTGGCGGACCTGAAGCCGAGCGGGAAGTACGAGATGGCGCCGCTCGTCGAGATCGGCGGGACCCTGCCGCTCATGAAGATGCTTCTCGGGGCGGGCCTGCTCCACGGCGACTGCCTGACGGTCACGGGGCGCACCGTGCAGGAGAACCTCGAGAGGTCGGACCTCGAGTATCCGGCCGGGCAGGACATCATCCGGCCGCTCGACAACCCGATCAAGGCGGACAGCCACCTGCGGATCCTCTACGGGAACCTCGCGCCGGAGGGGGCGGTGGCCAAGATATCCGGCAAGGAAGGCCAGTCCTTCACCGGCCGGGCGCGCGTCTTCGATTCCGAGGAGGACGCCATGGGGGCCATCCTCGGCGGGTCCATCGTGGCGGGCGACGTCATCGTGATTCGGATGGAAGGGCCGTGCGGCGGACCGGGCATGCGCGAGATGCTGGGGCCGACGGCCGCCGTGATGGGGCGGGGCCTCGGCGACAAGGTGGCCCTCATCACCGACGGACGGTTTTCCGGGGGGAGCCATGGGTTCGTGGCCGGTCACATCACCCCCGAAGCATTCAACGGCGGACCGATCGGGCTCCTCGAGGAGGGCGACGAGATCACCATCGATGCGGCCGCGAACCAGATCAACGTGAAGCTCGGCGACGCCGAATTGGAGAAGCGCCAGGCGGCATGGAAGCAACCCGCGCCGCGCTACCGCCGCGGGGTGCTCGCCAAGTATGCCTCCCACGTGACCTCCGCCAGCGAGGGTGCCGTGACCGACAAGGACTTGTAGGGCGGGCGCCCCGCCTGCCGAAACCGAAACAACCAAGTCCCCCCGGAACGCCGCAACCGCCTTGTAGGGCGGGCGCCCCGCCTGCCGAAACCGAAACAACCGCGTCCCCCCGGAACGCCGCAACCGCCTTGTAGGGCGGGCGCCCCGCCTGCCGAAACCGAGCCAACCGCGTCCCCCCGGAACGCCGCAACCGCCTTGTAG
>JABDMC010000399.1 GCA_013001695.1 Akkermansiaceae bacterium | reverse complement strand
GGCCGGGGCGGAGCGGTTGGCGAACATCTGGTCGACGATCTGCTCCTCCTCGGCGGCGAAGGTGAGCGGGCCCGCGACGCGCGTCACGGTGTCCTTGTCCCAGACCTTGAGGCGGGAGGCCGTGAAGGGCTTGTGAGCCGGGTCGAGGAGGATGAGGTCCTCGAGGGCCTGGCGCACGAGCTCCTCGTCAAAGCCGGCCTCGAAGGGGGTCTCGGAGAGGACGTTGTCCTTGGCGAAGAGGGCATACTGGGTCGAATTGCCGACGCTGTTGGGCGAGACGGCCTGGGGTTCCTCGACGGTGGCCTTGAGCATGGCGAGCTGGGTGTCCCCGGCATCGGTGGCCTTCGATATGACGCGCACCGCGGTGATCTGCACGAAGTCCTTCGGGTCGCTGAGGAGGGGCGTGAGCTTGGAGAGGTTTTCGAGGACGACATCGTTGCCGCAGGCGCCGAGGGTGCGCAGGGCCCCGTCCCGGAAGCGCGGTTCCTCGCTTTGCAGGAGGGAGACGACGCGGGGAACGATCTCCTTTTCCCCGGCGTGGTAACGCTTGGCCAGCTCGCGGGCGAAGATCCCGCGCACCTTCGGCTTGAAGATGTCGAGGAGGTCGATGAGCTCCCCGGTGCTGCGCTCCTGCCACGGGGTGCCGTCGATTTTCTCGAGCCACGGGTCGTTGAACTGGGCGCGGGCGCTGGTCAGCAGCTGCTTCATCTCGCGCTCGGTCGGGTAGAGGTCCTCGTCGGGGTCCTTGCCGGTGATGAGGGTCTGCTGGAGGCAGACCGCCTGGTGGAGGACCTCGGTGGCGGTGGGGTCGCGGAGGGCGCCGTATCCGCCGGTCGGCGAGTGGTAGACGAAGCTGCCGTCGAACATGCGGCAGAGGGTGCGGCGCCAGCGCAGGTTGCGCTCGTTGTAGGCGCGGACCTGCGGCCCGCACATCCCGGCGGCCCACGACGACCAGTTCCCGTGGTAGTCGTGGCCGTGGCCGCCGCGGCGGGTGAAGGCGCAGTGGCTCGACATCATGGCGAAGTACTTGGCCCCGTACTTGTCGCCGAGAAGCTTCATCGAGAAGGCCACCCCGGTGTTCTTGCCGTTGCTGTCGTCGGTGGCGGCGGCGGCAAAGTCGCCGTAGGGGATGGCGCCCTGGTCGACGTAGGATCCGAAGAAGCGGTGGGCGCGCTTCACCGCAAGGTCGATTTCGGGGTGCTCGATGCCGAGATGCTGGGCGAGGGTGATGAGGAAGAAGCAGCGGTTCCCGGCGGCATTGAGGGCGCCGTATCCGGGGTTCATGCGGTGGAGTTCGCCGCCGTTGAAAGACGGGTAGGCAAAGGTGTGGCCCCAGGAACCGCCGCCGCTCTGGCCCATCGCGGTGTCGATGGCGTACTTGCGCAGGGCCGGGAGGACGAACTCGTCGCCGGTGGTATCGTAATAGATGGCGCAGTAGAGCCCGCCGAACCCGTGGTGCCAGCTCTGGTATCCCTTGTAGCCCTTGTAACCCGGCTCGAACATGGCGCCCGCCGGGACGGTGGGCGGTTTCCAGGGCGAGTGTTCGCTGCGGACCCAGTCGTGCACGAGCTTGCGGTGCTCGGGCTTGCCGGAGGCGATGAGGGCGATGGCCTCGAGGATCCCGCCGCGACCGCTGCGGGGCTTCTTCGGGTCCTTCACGAACCTCTTCTCGAGCACCTTCCACGCGTCCTCGAGGATCTGCACGGTCTTCGGGCAGTCGTAGGGCGCGGTGTCACTGTAGGCGGGGAGGACGCGGAGCTTGAGCTCGACCTCGAGGGTCTCGGCGTCGATGGGATACTTGTCGAAGGCGGCCTGCTTGACCTCCTCGGTGCGGGCTTCTTCCGGCTTCCAGTCGTAGAGGGTATTGTCGTCGCGGGCCTCCGCGAAGAGCTTGTCGATGTCGACGCCGGCGACATCCTGCTTGCCGGTGCGGGCGGCCCAGTTCTTGTCGCGCCAGACGAGAAAGCTGATCTTGCCCCCGTTCTCCGCGAGCTCGGCCTCGATGATGGCCTTGCCGATGCGCATGCCGAGGTGTCCCCCCGCATTGAACTTCTCGCCGTTCATCCCGAGGAGGACATCGCCCGGCAGGAGCTTGCCGTCCGCGGGAGACCCCTGCAGGGCGCCCTTCACGAGGATCTGGTCGCCCTTCATCTTCCAGTCGATCATCTGGCTGACGATGCCGGTGGGGCCCAGCGTCCAGATCGGTGGCGGGCCCAATTTGCCGCCGGGGGGCAAGGGATCGCCCTTGGTGAGGTCGGGGAGGTTGCCCGGTCGCTCGATCTCCTCAGTCAGATCGCCCCCCTTGGCCAGCGCCTCGATCTGTTCGGGAGTGAGAGTGCGCTCGTCGGCGCGACCGGGCGAGGCGAGAATGCCCGTCAGAACCAGGACGGTCAGCGTGGGGTGGTGTTTCATGGGATGAAGGCAGGTCAGAGGTCAGAGGTCAGAGGTCAGAGGTCAGGAGTCAGGAGTCAGGAGTCAGGAGTCGGAGGTCGGAGGGGAGCCCAGCGGGCTCTTTCATACTAGCCCAGGGCAACGCCCTGGGTATCATGGTCCGAAACGAAAAGGCAGGCTGAAGGTCTGCTACATAATCACCGCCGTCCCGCCGCGCATGCGCCCAGCAGTCTTTCCATCCGCGGATGCCCGCCAAAAACCTCCCCGGTCCCTCGCCCCGGGCTAGTACAAATGTGGCCCATCGCAGGTTGAGGGTATCCACTTTCCCGCCAATTTCCTTAATCGACCACGGGGACTCCTTTTTCAACGTTTCGAGAAGGCTATGAAGCAGCCCTTCAGGCTGCCATCGTGATCGGGTTCGTATACCCCGGGCGTTGCCCGGGGCTAGTATGAATGAGGCCCTTGGCCTCGATAGGAACGGCGGAAGTTGCGATCGCGAAAGCCCATGGCGATGCTGCGA
>JABDMC010000377.1 GCA_013001695.1 Akkermansiaceae bacterium | reverse complement strand
CATCCGGCTTCTCCCCGGATTCGCCCGCGGCCGGCTCGCCTCCTTCCTGCCCCGGCTTTTCGCCGGACGATTCCTGCGCCATCTCCCCTTCGCCGCCGGCATCCGGCTTCTCCCCGGATTCGCCCGCGGCCGGCTCGCCGCCTTCCTGCCCCGGCTTCTCGCCGGACGATTCCTGCGCCATCTCCCCTTCGCCGCCATCGGCTTCCGGCTTCGCCGCTCTTTCCTCCGAGCTCTTGGCCAGGTTCTCCATCTTCTCCGCCGCCGCCTGGGCCGCTTCCGCCGCCGCTTGCGGCTCGGATTTCTTCATGGCCTCCAGCGCTTCCTGCGCCTCGCCGATCGCCTCGGGCAACAAGTCCGCCCGCTCCTCGCGGTTCTGGCGTGCTTCTGCCATCCTGGCCTGCGCTTCCCGCACAATGTTCTCCTGTTCCTGCTGCAACTGCTCCTGCAGGGCCTCCGCCAGGCGCTGCTCCGCTTCCGCCGCCCGGGCCTCCGCGGCCGCCTCCTGCCCGGGCTCCGGCCGGGGGGCGTCCTGCGCCCGCTGCTCCATCTCCTGCGCCAACCCTTCCTGCCGCGCGCTCAGTTCCTCGGCACGCTCCGCGAGTTCCCGGGCCCGCTCCGCCTGCCGCTCGAGCATCTCGGCGGCGGCCTCCGGGTTCTGCCGCATCTGCTGCTCGAGTTGCTGCTGAATCTGCCGTTGCTGCTGTTGCAGTTGGGGGTCGGCAGGGGTCTCCGCGCCTTCCTGCTCGGCCCGGCGTTCCGCCTGCCGCGCCACTTCGCGCTCCTGCTGCGCCAGCTCGCCGAGGCGCGCCAGCTCCTGGAGCTTCTGCTCATCGCGGTTCACCTCGTTGCGCAGTTCCTGCAGGGCCTCCATGGCTTCCTGCGCAGCTTGCCGCCCCTCGTCGAGCTCCGCTTCCCGGCCCTCCGGCGTATCCTGCAGCGGCGTGTTCTCGAGGTGCTCGCGGGCTTCCTTCGCGCTGTCGGCCGCTTCCCGGACCGCGTCGGCCTTGGCGGCCTGCACGCCGTGCTCCATGCGCTCCGCCAACTTGTCGAGCGCCGCCTCCGCCGCGGCCAGCTTCTCCCGGGCTTCCGCGAACTGCTTCTCGGCGTGCTTCGGAAGTTCCTCCTTCTTCACAAAATGTCGGTTGGCATCCATCTTCTGCTTCGCCTCGGTGACGTCCCGCATCGCCTCCTCGATCGTCTCGCGCGCGTCGCTCTGCTGCGCCCGGATTTCCTGCCGGACAAGGGAATCCGCATTGCGGTCGATCCGGATCGTGAGCCACTCGGAGTAGCCGACCCCGGGACCGTCGAGATCCGCCGGCAGGACATCCGTCACCGCAAGGCGCATCTTCACCTCGCGGGCCTTCTCGAAGTCGTCCAGCAGGCTGCCCACGTAGACAAGCGCCTCCCCGCGCCACAACTTCCGCTTGTCGGAGTGGTCCCGCTCCGGCAGCACCTCCGGGAGGGAGGGAACGCTCTTGCCGTTCACCCGCATCTCGATCGCCACCGCGGCGAGATCGACATCCTCCTCCACCTCATACTCGATCGTGATCAACTCGTCGGGCCGCACCCGCAGATCCCGTTGGACCGGCGCGACAACCTCCACCTTCGGGGGCTCATCGAGCCGCACGTTCACCGGAAAGCGCAGCGCTTCCACCTCGCGGCCCAGGCGGTGGGTCACCATCACCTGCCCCAGGCCCGATTCGCCCGGCATCAGGCGCCACGCCACCTCCGCCCGGCCTCCCCCCGCACCCGCCTCGATCTTCACCGCCCCGAATTCCTTCCCGTCGATGAGGAACTTCCCGGACTCCACCGGCGTGTTCGGCACGCCCTGCAGGCGCACCTCCGTCCCGGCCAGGGCTTCCACCGCCCGCCCCAGTTGCCGCTCGTGCGGCGCCCGGCCCGTGTAGCCCGGGTACTGGTAGTCGACCGTGACCGCCTCGAGGCGCGGCAACGGGTAAACCGTCACGCGGTGCTGGTCGCTCTGCGCCTTCCGCACCCGGGCATGGTAGATGAAGCTCTCCCGCGCGAGTGGCAGGCGGTAGTGGAACTCCCGTTTCCCGTCTTCCACCCTGGCCACCGCGAGGGTTTCCTCGACCGCCTCGGCGCCCTCCCGTCCGACCACCAGCGTCAGCGCCTCGGCCCGTGGCCCGTCGTACTTGATCGTGATCTTGACCTCGTCACCCTCCATGACCTCCATGTCGCCCGGGTCGATCTCGAACCAGACGGCCCCGGCATTCCCGACGTCCGAAAACGGCGCCACGGCCCGCACCAGCAGGCGGCCCGTCTCACCCGGCCAGATGACAAAGAGGACCGCCAGCACCGCCGCCAATCCCGCCGCCGGGTACATCCATCGCTTCGCCCGGCGGGAACGGACCTCCACCTCCGGGTCCACCGCCTCGACATCCCCCTCCGCGGCCATGATCAACTCGTGCAGCAGCTCTTCCGAGACGCCGCCTTCGCTTCCGGACAGTTCCACCGCGGTCGATATGCGCTCCTCGATCTCCGGGTGCCGGGTCTCGATCCAGCGCGCGACCTGCACGAGGCTGATGCGGTGCACCAGCGGCTTCCACAGCCACGTGTAGGCCGCCACCCCGAGCCCCGCCACGAGCAGCACGAACATCGCCCAACGGGCAATCGCCGGCACCGGCGCCAGGAAGAAATCAATCGCCATCACCGCCAGCACTCCGCCGAGCGCCACCGTGACCACCCCCATGATCCCCCGGGCCAACTGCAGCCTCCGCACGCGGCGCAGGAGCGCTTGCAACCGTTTCTTGATCGATCTTGGCAGCTGTTCATTCATGGGATTCAGGATTCGGGTTCCGGTCCGGGGATCCGGTTCATTTGGTTACGGCAGGCCGCTGCCCCTTCTCACCACCCATTCTGACGTCAGGAGGGCGCCGAGTAACAGGAAAAGCAGCCAGTGGTCCCAAAGGGTGGTCTCCCGCAGCTCTTCCCGGGTGTCGTCCCCGCTCAGGAAGAGGCTCGCGAGGGTCCCCGCGGCCTCCGGGGCCACCACCTGCCCGGCCGACAATTCCGCGATGGTGTCGAGAAGCGGCCGGTTCAAGGTCGTCTCGGACAGCTCCACGGGGCTGCGGGCCCCGACGACCCGGAATCCGACCGTCAGTTTCTCGGCCCCGTCATCCTTGAGGAGACGCCCCGCCTTCCGGCCCACCAGCGAGATCTCGTAGCGCCCCGATTTCGGGAACGGCCCCGCCACCGATTCGTGGATCCCGTTCGATCCCGGCCGGAAGGCCAGCGGGACCGTGGCCAGTTTCTCGCCGTCGCGCCACACTTCGGCCTTCAGCGACTTGTCCTGGACCGGCGCCTTCTTCTCGTCCCACAAGCGGGCCGTGATCGTGATCCGGTCGTCGCCGGTATAGGTCATGGCATCGGTCCCGACCCGCACCCGGTCCGTTCCGGCGCGGAGGTTCGGCCCCGCCCCCCAGCGCACCAGCTGCCCCCAGAAGCGGTGATGATACACGTCGCCCACCCCTTCCCGGAGGCGCCACGTCCGGTCGGTGAGGAGCATCGCCACCTTTCCGTTCCCGACCTGCTGGGTCACCAGCACGGCGCGCTTGGCCTCTGCGGCCCGCCGCTTCACGAGCCGCTCGAGCGCGTCCCCGAGCTGCTCCTCTGAGCGCACCGAGGCCGACTCGTCGTCGCCGCTTTGCGCCGAGATGAGGATCTCCGCACCCTCCTTCACGCCGGCGACCGGCATCCGCCACCGGATCTGCGGGAACTCCGCCCAAAGCTTCTCGTTCAGGACCCGGCTTTCGGACTGGGCCGTCACGGGGTGGTTCCGGCCTTCCGCGGTGAGCGCGAACCGATACTCCTCGCCGCCCTCGCCGTAGAACGTCCGGCGCGTCGGGGTGTACTCCACCGGGAGCAACTCCCGGGCGATCTCGGACCGGAAGGCGTGCGGCATGAACTGCGGCCCCGCCACCGCCACCAGCAGGGCGGCCCGCTCCACCACGCATCCCCTGATCGTTTCCCACACCTTCTCGCCGAAGACCTCGGGTTCCACGTCGCCGAGGATGATCACGTCGAACTTCCGCCATTCCTCCTCGCTGACCGGCAACTCCGTGGCCTGCGCGTCGCCGAACGCCCGGGCCGCCGAAGCCGGAACCGGCCTCTGGCTCTGCCCCGTGATGGTGTCCGGGTGCAGCAGCACGTATTGCAGGTGGATCGACTTGTCCCGCCCGTAGAAGAGGTTCCGCAGGTAACGGAACTCCCAGCGCGGGTAGGAATCGATGATGAGGACGTTGGTCCGGGCGTCCGT
Source organism: Akkermansiaceae bacterium (assembly GCA_013001695.1). Lineage (GTDB taxonomy): Bacteria > Verrucomicrobiota > Verrucomicrobiia > Verrucomicrobiales > Akkermansiaceae > Roseibacillus_B. The sequence continues at coordinate 13,466 of JABDMC010000377.1, read as the reverse complement.
CACCGCGGTCTCGAATCCCCAGGTGTTGTTGTTGGCGAAGCGCTCGCCATCCATCGGCTCCAGCTCGAGGCGGTAGGTGCCGACCCCTCCCTCTTCCGGCACATGCCGGAAGCGCACCTCCTCGCGGTGGTGGTCCTGGGGGATGCGGATCATCTGCTGGTCGACGACCTCCTCGCCCTCGAGCAATTTCACGGTGGCCGCCTGGCCGCGGTACCCGTCGAACTTCAGGTTGGCCGCGACCCGCACGCGGTCGCCGAGGTAAACCGCATCGGGCGCCCGCACCTCGAGGATGGCGGCGTCCTTCGGCGGCTTTTCACTGCCCACCGCCACGATCCCCACCGGCGCGTCGAGAATCCCGAACCGCCGCGCCACATCCTCCACCCGCTCCGGCCGGTTGTGCCGCCCGTCGGTCACCAGGACGACCCCGGCGAGATTGTCGGGGGGGACCTGGTCGAGCACCGTTTTCAGCGCCCCGGCGAGATCGGTGGACTGGTCCCAGCCGTCGAGGGCGGCTTCGTCGTCCCCCAGCGCCCGGCGCGCGGCCCGCAGGCGCCGCACCCCGATTTTCCCCTCCAACTGCGCGAGGAGGTCGGTCTCCTCCACGGCCGCCTTCCCGATCCCGACCCGCGTCTGCAGGTTCCCGTCGTCCTTGAGGTGCATCGAGGCCGAGTCGTCCATCACGATCACGACCTCCCGCTCGAGGTCCTTCTCGAGCCGCCGGCTGAAGACCGGCTGCAGCAGCATCCAGACCACCGCCGCGAGGGCCGCGAGCCGCAGGCCGGTCAGCCACTTGCCGGTCCGCGGGCTGACGGCTCCCTTCTCGTACCGGTAGAGGGCGACGATGCACTCCACCGCCACGGCGGCCACGAGGGCCACCGCCCACCACGGCCACGCCGCTCCGAGGTGGAGGATCTTCCCGAGCAGCCCGATCAGCGCCCAGATCGCGAAGAACAGGATGGCCCCCCGGGTGACGGCATGCAGGGCGCTCTTCATCGTGGCGGCGGGGTTGGGGTGGCGCCATCCGGCGAGGCCGGCGCGCCATCCGGATCGGGACGGGTGTCCCGTGCGGAGCGGGCCGTTCCTCCGGCCTTGGCAAGCATCCGTGCTTCCTTCATCCCGCCCTCCTCATCTTCTTCATGGCGGCCAGCACATCGGAATCCGGTCCGCCGCGGTCTTCGAAATCGATCCGGACATCTTCGGCGCTCCGCCGGGATTTCGATATCCAGCGGGCCAGCGCCACTTCGCCAAGGAGGAGGAAGAAGGCCGCCACCGCGAGGAGTCGCCACAGTTCCTGCCCGAATCCCTTGCCGTCGAGGACGGCCAGCACGTCCTCCACGGATCGCGCTTCCACCAGGTCGATCCGCTCGCGGATCATGTCGCGATCCTCCTCGTTCATGGTCGTGAGGCGGCTCTCCCGGACGTCACGCCTCACCACGAAGGGCAGCATTTCGCCCGCGAGGCCATCCAGGTCGTCGCGCACCGCGGGCGGAACCTTCAGCCGGTACAACCCGGGAATCGCGGCGCCCTCGACTTCCAGCATCCGTCCCCGGCGCCCGAGCGCGAGGCGGGCCTTCCGCCGTGCTCCCCGGGGATCGGTCGCCTCCGAGGTTTCCAGCTCCGCGCTGCCTTTCGTCGAGATGGGAACCAACGCCGAGGACGGCACCAGCGACCGCTCGCCGCCCGGCGGTTTCCAGAACAGCCGGACATGGGCGTCGCCACTGTCCTCCCGGAACCGGATCTCGACGGGGACCGGCTTCCCGGCCTGCAACTCCGCCTCGCCCCGTTCCGGGGCGCCGAGACTGCTGCGCAGGACCCGTTTCCCGTCGATCTTGAACTCGAGCTCGTCGTCGACCTCCGCGGTGAACTCGAACCGGCCGCTGACCGGGGCGAGGAGGCTCCCCATCCACGTCACCGAGAAATCGTCGCGGGGCATCCCCCTGCCGGGCGCCGCGCTTCCCCAGTCGAAATCGATCAGCGGGTCGAAGCGGTGCCCGATGGTGCGGGTTCGCGAGCCGCTCCCGCGCCGGTAGGTTCCCAGCAGGCCGCCCCCGCCCGGGATGTCGACGGCCGGGTTCCAACTCGCCTCGACATTGAGGTCGAGGCCGCCGCCACCCGCCAGCCAGGCCACCAGCTCGTGGACAAAGGGAACGAACGACTGCCGGGTCATGAGGTTCCCCGACCGGGCGTCGAAGCTGCACATCGCGATGACGACCTTCCCGTGGCCGTACTGGCGGGCGGCGAGAAACGGCTCGCCATTGGTGAAGCGTCCCGCCACCACCCCGCCGTCGAGGACGTCCCCGGTCCGGCGGAACCCGGCCAGCACCGCCTCCCCGAGATCCGATTTCTTCTCGTCCCGGAAGAGGCCGAGGACTTCGTGCTCGAAGGTCGCCGCGGCGGGCGACACCCCCTCCCGGTCGGCGTCGAATCGATCGAGACGGACCGGCGACACCGGGCCCTCCGCCCCCTTCCAGGCATTGTAGAAGCCCGGGTCGGACCGCGGTCCCGCCACCACCAGCAAGCCGGCCCCGCGGGCGACGTGATTGGCGAGGCGATCCGCCACCCCGGCCGGCAGGCGCGTCACGTCCGCCAGCACGATGACCTCCGCCGCGTCGATGGCATCCCCCACGCCGATCTCGGGGGCGGGAACCACGCTGGGGTCCATCAGGAAATCCTCCCCGGCGTCGGCGCCCTGGGTCACGAGCTCCGTGGGCGCGAGGGCCAGGGCCGTGAATCCCGCGGCGCGCTCGAAGAAGCTTCCCGTCGGGTTCCCGTCGATGAGCAGCACCGGCAGGCTCCGTTTCACCGGAACCACCCGCTCGAAGCGGTCGTCGTCCCGGAGGTCGTCCTTCACCTCGAGGCGCGCCGTCAGAACGGCGGCCCCGGCCGCTTCGAAGCGATGCCGGAACTCGACCGACTCCTCCTGCCCCGGCGCGAGCTGCCCGACCGCCTGGGGTTCGAGAACCTTCCCGTCGATCTCGAGTTCCAGCGGCTCCGGCGTGACCGCTTCGGTCCCGGTATTCTCGACACCCACGCGGATGGTGACCTCCCGGTCGGTGCCGATGACCTCCCGCGAGAGGTCGATGCCGCTCACCGCCACGTTGCGCAGCGCCTCCGGTGGCGGAAACTCGCGCACCAGCAGCTTCGGCTTGCGCGGGAGGGCATCGAGCGCCTCCCCGAGCGAATTCCAGGCGCTGGGACTCTCCAGCCGCCAGCCGATCTTCTGGCCATCGGTGAAGACGATGATCTCCTTCGCGCCGTGATACCCCTCATTGAGGTTCAGGACCGCCATCCCGAGGGCATCGTGCGCCTGGAACGGCCCGCCGATGGGCCGCAGCGATTCGAGCACCTCGATGACGTCGGCCCGGTGCGACAAGGGCGAACCGGTTTTCATCTCGGGTGCGGGACCACCCAGGATCACGCTGAAGGACGTCCCCCGGGGGGCGTCCTTCACGAGACGGGTCGCCTCCTCGACCGCCAGGTCAAATGCCGACTGCCCGCCGCGCGGCATCGACATCGAGGACGAGGCGTCGATCACCAGGGCGATGTCGCGGCTCCCGGTCGTCTGGAACCGGCGCAGGTTCAGGAACTTCTCGACGACGATGAGACCCGCCGCCAGCAGGATGAGGGCCAGCGCCACGCCGCGCGTCAGCCACCGGAACCTCGCCCGCGTCAGCACGAAGGAGGCCCCCAGCGCCGCGATCCCGAGAAGGGCCAGCGGCAGGACGAACATCCACGGGACGGTGGAATCCGGCGGAACGAAGGGCCGCGCCACCGCGAGCGCCAGCAGCCCGATCAAGAGGCAACGGGCCGCCATGAGGAGCATGTCCTCCCACTCCATCCGGCGCCGGCGCATCGCCACCGTGTCGAAGAGGAAGCGCATCGCCCCCCAGTCGTAGGGCTTCGCCGCCTGCCGCCGGATCAGGTGCAGGATGATCGGGACGAGAACGCCCGCGAGACCGGCCAGGAGCCATGGATTGAGAAACAGCATCGGGGATCAGGGCGTCATCGCTTGGCGTGCATGCGCCGGCCGAGGTATCGCAGGAGGGTGTCGCGCAGGGGGGTCTTGGTGTTGACCGGCACGTAGTCGGCGCGCAGGTTTCCGCAGGCGTCCTCCATTGTTTTCACGAACTCGCGCACCCGTTCGAGATAGGCGGCCCGCACCGCCTGCGGGTCGATCCGCAGCATCGGTTCGACATTCTCGAGGTCCCGGAAGCGCTGGAAGCTCTTGAAGGGAAAGCTCAGTTCCTCCTCGGCGAGGACGTGAAAGACGACCAGCTCATGCTGCCGGAAATCGAAGTGGTGCAGGGCTTCGACCACCGCCTGGGGGTCGTCGAACATGTCGCTGACCAGCATCACGAGCCCGCGCTTGTGGACCCGCTCCGCGACCTCGTGAAGCACCGGGCCGACCCGGGTTTCGGCCCCCGGCCTGGTCTCCCAGAGTTCGTCGAGGATCCGGCGCACCTGGCTCGGCCGGCTGCCGGCGCGCAGGTAGCTCTTCACCCCGGCGTCGAAGGTCACCAGGCCGGCGGCATCGCCCTGCTTGATGAACAGGTAGGCCATGGCGGCGGCGAGATAGCGGGCGTAGTGGAACTTGGAGAGCGTCTCGCCCTCGACGCTGGCGGACTCGTCACCCGTGAAGGCCATCGATCCGGAGACATCCACCGCGATGGTGACCCGCAGGTTGGTTTCCTCGATGAACTGCTTGATGACGTTGCGATCGCTCTTGGCCATCACGCGCCAGTCGAGGTTGCGGGGGTCGTCGCCGGGCGTGTACTCGCGGTGCTCGGCGAATTCCACCGAGAACCCCTTGTCGGGGCTGGTGTGCTTGCCGGTCAGGGTCCCCTGCATGCGCTTGCGGGCCAGCCACTCGAGACGGCGCATGACGCCCATCGTCTCGTCCGGAAGGAGACGCATGGAGGGGGGCAGTTCGAGGGAGGTGGACATGGTGGGAGGAAAACCGCTGATCAGCGCTGATGCTCGCTGATCATTACAGGTCTCCGGGTGAAGCGTCTCCGGGACGCCAATGAGTCTGCGAACCGGATGCGATGATCACACGGCCTCACCCGCTTCCGAAGCCAGGGAAAATCAGCGCACATCAGCGTCCATCAGCGGTGAACATTTTCGCTCTACACCGCGATCTCCTCGTGCGGGACGAGCTTCTCGAGCAGCATCCGCACGATGTCGTCGCTCTTCACCCCGGAGGCCTCGGCATTGAAGGTCGTCAGGACGCGGTGGCGCAGGACCGGGTAGGCCACCGCCGACACGTCCCCGGTGGTGGCGTGGAAGCGGCCCCGCAGGACGGCGTGGGCCTTGGCGGCGGACACCAGGGCGATCCCCGCCCGCGGACCGGCGCCCCACCCGACCATGTCCTTCACGAAGTCGGGAGCCTCCGCCTCGGTGGGACGCGTGGCCCGCGCGATGTTGGCCGCGAAGTCGATGACGTGGTCGCCGACCGGGACCCGCTTCACGATGTCCTGCAACTGGAGGATCTCCTCGGCGGTCATGAGGGCCTCGATCTCGGAGTCGCCGGGGCTGGTGACGCGCTTGATGATCTCGCGTTCCTCGTTCGCGTCGGGGTAGTTGACGACGATGTTGAACAGGAAGCGGTCCAGCTGCGCCTCGGGGAGCGGGTAGGTCCCCTCCTGCTCGATGGGGTTCTGGGTGGCCAGCACGAAGAAGGGCTCCGGGAGCGGGAAGGTCCGGTCGCCGACCGTGACGTGATGCTCCTGCATGGCCTCGAGGAGGGCGGCCTGGGTCTTCGGCGGGGTGCGGTTGATCTCGTCGGCCAGGATCATGTTGGCGAAGATCGGTCCCTGCACGAACCGGAAGTCGCGCCGGCCGGTCTCCTTGTCGACTTCGAGGACATCCGTCCCGGTGATGTCGGCCGGCATGAGGTCCGGGGTGAACTGGATGCGCTTGAACGAGAGGTGCAGGGCCCGCGCCACGGTCGAGACGAGGAGGGTCTTCGCCAGTCCGGGGACGCCCACCAGCAGGGCGTGTCCGCGGCAGAAGATCGCCATGAGGACCTGTTCCACCACTTCCTCCTGCCCGACGATCACGCGGGACAGTTCCTCCTTCATGCGGCCGTAGGTCGCGTGAAGCTTCTCGACGGCCTCCTTGTCAGCGCTCATACCCATACCACTACGGGTCCGGGGCGGGGACCTTGCAAGGGGGAAGTCCGGATTGCCGAAAAGGGGGGCCTCAGACCCCCACCGGGTGCCAGGTGGTCTTGATCTCCTGGAAGGCGAGGATCTCGTAGGGATCCTCCTCGAGCGGGGCGTCGTCCCTGAGGACGACGCGTTTCACGTTTTCGGAAGCGAGTTCCCGGGCCGCCTTGCAGGCCTTGGCGTCCTCGCTGCAGAGGAGGATCGAGTTCACGTCCATGTGCCCGGCCATGTGGGGCAGAAGTTCATCCGCAAAGCCGGTGAGGAGGTTCACCACCCCGCCGGGGACGTCCGAGGAATTCAGGACCTCCGCGAGGGTGATGGCGCACAGCGGCCGTTTCCGCGAGGCCAGCACCACCGCGGAATTGCCGCCCACCATGATGGGCGCCAGCACCGAGGAGAGGCCGAGCAGGCCGCTCGACTCCGGCGCGATGGCGCCGACCACCCCGGTCTCCTCGGGACGCGAAAAGTTGAAATGCGGGCTGGCGACCGGGTTCACGCTCGAAAAGACCGCCTGGAACTTGTCGCTCCACCCGGCGTAGTGGACCCACAGATCGACGGCCGCGGTGACTTCCTTCCTGGCCGCCGCGGAGGTGCTGCCCTGCGCCACGAGTTCATCGACGAACTGCGAGGCCCGGCCCTCGAGCATCTCCGCGACGCGGTAGAGGATCTGGCCGCGGAGGTAGGCGGTGGCGTTCGCCCACCCGGGGAGCGCCTTGCGGGCCGCCACCACCGCTTCCCGGAGATCCTTGCGGCTCCCCCGCGAAACATCGGCGAGCAACTTCCCGCTCCGCCCCTTCAGCTTGTAATAACGGCCCGATTCGGTGCGGGGAAACTTCCCCCCGATGTAGAGCTTGTAGGTTTTGCTGACGGTGATCCTGCTCATCTTGATGGTGGTGGCGTTGCGGGATGGGTTGGGAGATCGTTTCTCGCGGGCGTTCCGCCCGCTGCTTTTCTGGGCGTTCCAGGAACCCGGCGCTGAAGCACCGGGCTGCGTTGTGCGGCCCTCTCAGGGCCATGAAACTCGCGGGGGGATGGAAAATACGTGATGGGTTTTGAATATGGCTTCCGGATCCTGATTGCCTGCGGTCACTCGAGGTCGAGATAGGGCATGAGGCCGTGCAGGCCGCCCTCGCGGCCGATGCCGCTCTCCTTGTATCCGCCGAACGGCGAGGCCGGGTCGAACTTGTTGAAGGTGTTCGCCCACATGACCCCGGCGCGCATGCCCTTCGAGACCTCGAAGATCTTGGACCCCTTGTCGGTCCACACTCCCCCGCTCAGGCCGTAGGGCGTGTTGTTGGCCTTCTCGACGGCCTCCTCCGGGGTGCGGAAGGTCTGGATCGCCAGGACGGGGCCGAAGATCTCCTCCTGCACGACCCGGTGGCTCTGGGCGCAGGCCGTGAAAATGGTGGGCTTGAACCAGAACCCCTTCCCGGGGAGATCCTGGCCGCTTTGCCACAGGCAGGCCCCTTCCTTCTCGCCGCTCTTCACCAGCTTGCGGATGCGGTCCAGTTGCTCCCTGGAATTGATGGCGCCGACGTCGGTGTTCTTGTCGAGGGGATCGCCGACCACGAGGGTCTCCATGCGGGCCTTGAGCTTCCGGATGATGGTGTCGGCGATGCTTTCCTGCACGAGGAGGCGCGAACCGGCGCAGCACACGTGCCCCTGGTTGAAGAAGATGCCGTTCACGATGCCCTCCACCGCCTGGTCGATCGGGGCGTCGTCGAAGATGATGTTGGCGGCCTTGCCACCGAGCTCGAGCGTGTAGCGCTTCTCGGTTCCGGCGAGCGACTTCTGGATCATCTTCCCGACCGCGGTCGAGCCCGTGAAGGCGATCTTGTCGACGTCGGGATGCTCGACGAGGGCCTGCCCGGTCTCCCCGGCCCCGGTGACGATGTTGACCACCCCGGGCGGAAACTCCGCTTCGGCGACCAGTTCCGCCAGCTTCAGGGCGGTGAGCGGCGTCGTCTCGGCGGGCTTGAGAACCACCGTGTTGCCGCAGGCCAGCGCCGGGGCCAGCTTCCACGCCGCCATCAGGAGGGGGAAATTCCACGGGATGATCTGCCCCGCGACCCCGAGCGGGTAGGCGTCGCGGCCCGGGAAGGCGTATTCGAGCTTGTCGGCCCATCCCGCGTAGTAGAAGAAGTGCGCCGCGGCGAGCGGCAGGTCGATGTCGCGGCTCTCCCGGATCGGCTTGCCGCCGTCCATCGACTCGATCACCGCGAACTCGCGGGCCCGCTCCTGGAGGAGGCGCGCGAGGCGAAAGAGGTACTTCCCGCGCTCCCGGCCCGGCATGTCGCCCCAACCGCCCTCGAAGGCGTCGCGCGCCGCGGTCACGGCCCGGTGGACGTCCCCCTTCCCGGCCTCGCCGACTTCCGCGAGGACCTCCTCGGTCGCCGGGTTCGTCGTCTGGAAGCGCTTCCGCGATTTCACCCATTCCCCGCCGATGAACAGGCCGTAGCTGTCCTGCAGGCTGATGTGATCGGTGCTCTCCGGCGCCGGGGCGTAGGACTCGCCGCGGACGAAGTCGAAGCGCTCGGCGTCATCCGGCTTCGCCACCGCTTCCGGCGGGACGGGGGCCGGCTTCGCGGCGGGGGCCTCCGGCGCCCCGCGTTTCGGCTTCGCGGCGGGACGCTTGGCGGGGGGGGCCATCTTCTTCCCGCCCTTCGGGGATTTCCGGGCTCCCTTGGCGCCGGTCTTCTTCACCACCTTGGCGGGCTTTCCGTCCCGCTTGGCGGTCTTCTTGGGTGCTTTCGCCCGGGCCGCTCCGGCGGGCCCCTCTGCTGGTCCTTCAGGCATGCTCAGTCTTTCGTAAAGTAGTCCGCGGATTGATACCGCCCCGTCTGCTGCTTGCGGATCTGCATCAGGAGGTCGTTCGTCAGGGAACTCGCCCCGAAGCGGAAGCGTTCATTGCTGAGCCAATCCGGCCCGAGGGTCTCTTTCAGCATGACGAGGTACTGGATGGCAAGCTTGGCGTTGCTGATGCCGCCGGCCGGCTTCATGCCCACCTTGCGGCCGGTGCGCTCGTGGAAGTCCCGGATGGCCTCCAGCATCACGAGGGTCACCGGCAGGGTGGCGGCGGGCGACACCTTCCCGGTGGAGGTCTTGATGAAGTCCGCCCCGGCGGCCATGGCCAGCTCGCTGGCGCGACGCACGTTGTCGTAGGTCGTCAGCTCGCCGGTCTCGAGGATGACCTTCAGGTGCGCCGCGCCGCAGGCCTCCTTGCAGCGCGCAATCTCGTCGAATATCAGCCGGAACTCGCCGCGCAGGAACTTGCCCCGCGAGATCACCATGTCGATCTCCCCCGCCCCCTCGCCGACCGCGAAGGAGATCTCGGCGAGGCGCTCCTTGAGGCGGCTCTGGCCGCTGGGAAACGCCGTCGCGACGCTGGCCACCTTCACCCCGCTGTCACCCACCGCCTCGCGGGCCACCCGCACGAGCCGCGGGTAGACACACACCGCCGCGGCCGGCCCGACCGAGGGGTCCTCGGGGAGCGGGTGGATCGCCTTGGCGCACATCTGGCGGACCTTCCCCTGGCTGTCCCGGCCCTCGAGGGTGGTGATATCCAGCATGGTGACCGCCAACTTGAGCGCCGAGAGCTTCGTCGGGCCCTTGATGCTGCGCTTCTGAAACCTCTGGGCCCGCTCCTCGACCCCCACCTGGTCCACGTGCGGGACGGCCTTGAGGTCGGGGAAATGGGCGGATTCGACGGCCATGGTTCCCCGGCAGGGTAGAACCGGGAAGGTGAATGTGAAGGGGAATTCCGGGGGGCGCCCCGGGCTCGCCGGATCCCGGACGCAAAAGAGGCGGCCCGAAGGCCGCCCCTTTTGTATCGCACAACGCACTCGCCTCAGAAGTCCTTGGGGCCTCCCCGGCGCCACCGCAGCTGGAGCTGCATCTGTTGGGCCGGCAGGCCGGGATCACCGGATCCCGAAAATGGCGCGCGGCAACCGTCGCCCAAAGGCAGGGGAAGGGTGGCGGTGCCGCCGCCGGGAAATTCAGCCGAAAGCTTGGCCAGCGTGGCGTGCATCCCCTTGGAGAGCTCCCGCCACGCCGCGCCTCCCTCCAGCGCCGCCGCGCTCAACAGCGCCACGGGTGAAATACGACAGGGAGGTTTATATTTCACTTTCCTGAAAGAATGCCCCCTTTCTCCTTACGGTTCAAGCATAAAATTGATCTTCCCGAGGCCTTGATCTACCGGGGATTTTCGGGATTCAGGGCGAGTTGTCCCCAGCGCCGGAGGGTCCCGGGTCCGCTTCCGGGGCGGATTCTCCGGTCCGGGAGCTCATGCGGCATGCGGGACGCGGGGTCTCGAGGCCGCGCCGCCACCGTGGCGGCCACGAAAAAGCGCCACCGGTCGGGTGGCGCTTGGAGAGAAAACGGGGATCGCTCCGCTTACACGAAGATATCCTTGAGGGGACGGCCGAGGTCCTTGTCGGCACCCGCCATCCGGAAGGGCCGTCCACTCGGGGAGTGCAGGACCTTCGCGGTGTCGATGCCGAGGGCGTAACCGATGGTGGCATTGAAGTCCTGCACCGTGACGGGATCGTCCTTCACGCGGTTGCCGCTGGCATCCGAGCGTCCGTAGCGCGTTCCGCCCTTGATGCCGGCTCCCGCCATCACGGCCGAGAAACACGCCGGGTGGTGGTCGCGGCCGTTGTTGTGCTCGGTCACGATATGCGGCGTCCGGCCGAATTCCGTGCCGATCACCACGAGGGTGCTTTCCAGGAGGCCCTTGGACTGGAGATCATTGACGAGCGCCGCAAAGCCCCGGTCGAGGACGCTCGCCCGCGCTTCCACCGCGGTGAAGTTGTCGTAGTGGGTGTCCCAGCCGCCGAGGTTGACTTCCACGAAGCGCACCCCGGCCTCGACGAGGCGGCGCGCCAGGAGACATCCCTGCCCGAAGCGGTCCGATCCATACTCGCTGCGGACCTTGCTCGGCTCGTTGTGAATCTCGAAGGCCTTGAGGTCCTCGCTCTTCATGAGCTTCACCGCTTCCTGGTAGAGGCTGTCGTAGGCCTTCACGGCCGGCGACTTGTACTTCTCGTGGAACTTCTGGTTCAGGGCGTCGGCGATCGCGAGGCGGCGGGTGAAATCCTCCTCGCTCACGGTGCTGGCCCGCGACGAGTTCTTGAGGCCCTCGTCGGGGCGCCCGAGGGGCACGCCCGCGTATTCCGCGCTGAAAAAGCCGCTGGAGGCATTCTTGGGATTGCCGCCCACCGAAACAAAGCCCGGGAGGGTCGTGTTCTTGCGGCCCTTCATGCGGACCACCCACGACCCGATGGCCGGGTGCACGATGGTGCCGCGCTGCGGGTAGCTGCGGTGCAGGATATACTGCCCCTGTTCGTGGGCCCCCTGCTTGGAGGTCATGGAATTGATGACGCACATGTGGCCCGCGACCTCCGCGGTCTTCGGCAGGAACTGGCTCAGCTGGAACTCGGCGCCGGTGGCGATGGGCTCCACCGGTCCCTGCACCTCCTTCTTGTTCGGCTTCAGGTCGAAGGTGTCGAGGTGGCTCATCCCGCCGGACATGTTCAGGAAGATGACGTGCTCGGCGACCTTGCCCGGGCCGCCCTTGCCGCGGGCCTGGCCGAAGGCTTCGGAGGCCACGGAGGCGCCCAGCATCGGCAGGACGCTCACGCCCAGGTAGGACCGGGCGGCGTTGATCATGAACTGGCGGCGGGCGATCTCGTCGCTCTTGTTGAATTCGCGGTCGGACATCTTGGTGTTGGGTTGGGTTGGAAATTCTCTTACTGGATGAAAATGAACTCGTGGGTCGAGACGAGGGCCGAGACGAGGTTGCGGTAGCTGTCCCGGCTGCCGTCGATGACGTCACGCATGAGCATCGTCATCTCGCCGTCGTTCGGGGGTCGGCTCAGGATGGAGTAATAGAGAAAGCGCACCTTGTCGCGGTCGGTGGTGCCGTCCTCGAGGGCCTTGTAGACCGCGGCATTGCTGTTGCTGACGACCATCTTCTCGACGTGGCCGTTCATGACCTCGAGAACCTGCGCCATGTTGGCCTCCTTCGTGCCGGAATCGATCAGGATGCGGTCCGACTGGCCGAACTCGCGCAGGAGGTGGTTTTCCGGGGCCGGGGAGGCCAGCTCCGAGGCGCGGGCGAGGCCCTTCACCGGGCCCGGCCGGCCGCCGCCGGACATCATGTCCATGTTCTTCTTCCCCTTGCCGGGGCTCTTGATGTCGTTGAGCAGCTGGTTGACGTAGCTGCGGTATTCGCCGGGGTTCTTGATGGAGATCAGCTCGCGGCTCAGCTGCGACATCGTCTTCTGGCCGACGAGGACCGGGCGGTTCTTGTAGTAGATGGTGTCGCTGAACTTGCGCTTCGGCAGCTTGTCGGGGTCGCCCGCGGTGAGGGTCACCAGCGAGTCCCAGATCTGCTCGGCGGACATGCGCTCGATCTGCCGGCCGTTGAAGGCCTGCGGCATCCCGGCCTCGAAGGCCTCCGGGTTGGCCGCGAACTGGAAATTCCGGGTGAGCAGCAGGACGTGCTGGAAGGCCCGCAGGTCATACTTCAACTCGTCCCGCATGAGGGTCACGAGGTAGCGCATGAGCCCCGGGGTGATGGTCTTCTCGGGCTCGATGTACTCGTCGACCGGCTCGAAGATCCCGTTGCCCATGATCCGCTCCCACATGCGGTTCACGATGATGGCCGTGAAGCGCTCGTTCTCGGGTCCGGTCATCCATTCCGCGAACTCCTTGCGGCTCTCGCCGTCGTGCTTGCGGTCCGAGGTGCGGATGCGCTTCCCGAAGGGCGTCTTGCCGCCGATCATCTCGCCGGGATCCCCGTCGGAATACTGGTAGTCATTCGGCAGCTTGATGCGGCCCGCGCCGCCGCCGCCGAGGGTGGCGTAGTGGACGTTGTCGCCGAGCCAGCGGACCAGCTCGCCGAAGTCGCTGCGCTCTTCCTTGGCGTTGCGGACATCCCGCCAGACGCTGTCCCAGGCGCCCTTGTTGATCTCGTTCTGCCCGGCCGTGAAGGCCGCCAGCTCGTAGAAGTCCATGCGCTCCCACTTGTTGAACGGGCTGTCGTGGCACTGGGCGCACTCCATGCGCTCCCCGAGGAAGATGCGCATCGTGTTGGAGAGATTGTCGAGCTCCATCCCCTTGTCGCGGATGAAGTAGCCGACCGCGCCGTTGTTGTCGTCCCAGCCGCTGCCTTGCGCGCTCAAGAGCTTCTCCGCGAACTTGTCCCAGGGCATGTTGTCGCGCATCGCGGTGTGCACGAACTCGACGTAGGGCGCGGCCTGCCCCTGGTTGAAGTTGTCGGTGAGACGGAGGAGGTCG
>JABDMC010000046.1 GCA_013001695.1 Akkermansiaceae bacterium | reverse complement strand
GCGCGGGAAGGAGTGGAGGCGGTGGGGCCGTAACGTCCACCGGGACAAGTCCGGTGGGGCGCGGGAAGGGGTGGGGGCGGTTGGCCGGGCCGTGGCGTCCACCGGGGCAAGCCGGATGGGGCGCGGGGAGGGGTGGAGGCGGTGGGGCGAGGGGATCCTCCTCCGCCGCGGCGCCTAGTGTCCGTCGTCGATGATCTCCTTCGCTTCGAGGGCCGCGATGCGCTGCTGCTCTTCCTCCTGGGAATGGATGCGGAGGGTGACTTTGACCCCCTGGCGGTCGGCGGCGGCGTTGAGGATGTTGCGGATGGCGCCGGCGGTGAAGCCGCCTTTGCCAATCAGTTGCGCCACGTCGGCCTGGGCCAGGACGAGGCGGAAGCTGAGATGCTTGGGATCGACCTCCGCGACCCGCAGCTGCGCTTCCTCGGGGTGTTCGATGATCTTGAGGGCGATGAACTGCAGGAAGTTCCTCATCTGATCGGTGATCTCTCGCATGGCCCTATCAATCTATCCCGATTTGCCCGGTGTCGAGCCAAAGAAAGAGGCCGCCCCGGGGGGCGGCCTCGGAAGGGGGAGGCGTCAGGCCGAGTGCACCTCGATCTGGCGGGGCCGGGCTTCTTCCCGGGTCTCGACGCGCAGGACGAGGACCCCGTGTTCGAGGCGGGCCTTGGTGCGGTGGGGGTCGAAGCGGGAGCTCAGCCGGATCCGCAATTCGTAGCGGTCGGGCCGGGCGGCGAGCTGCTTCGCCTGCCACGAGTCCGGGACGGCGTCGCCGCGGTCGGCAACGAGGACGAGGGTCTGGCCCTCGACGGTCACGTTGAGATCCTCCTTGCGGACGCCCGGGAGGGCGACTTGCAGGATGGCCTCGCCGTCCTTCTCGCGCACGTCGTAGGCCGGGCGCACCACCGTCCTGGCGGCGGCCGGAGCCTCGTTTTCGCTGAGGGTTGTCTTGGTATCGTTCATGGTAATCTGGGGTTCGAGGTTGGCTGGTTCGGGGGTTAGTCGACTTCGATCTTGAGCGTCTTCGGCTTGGCTTCCTCGGACTTCGGAAGAACGAGTTCCAGGATGCCGTGATCGAGGCGGGCCTCGATGGCGCCGGCGTCGGTGTCGTCCGGAAGGCGGAAGGAACGCTTCATTTCCGAATAGAAATGGCGGTCGTCGTCGTCCCGCCTGGCATGCACGGTCACGACGCCATCCGCGAGGGAGACATCCACGTCGCTTTTCTCAAAGCCGGGGAGGTCGGTTCGCAGGACGAGGCCGTCGTCCGATTCATAGACGTGGAATCCCGCGAGGGATCCCGCACGGTCGGCCCCGAGGGACTCGCCCCAGGCGCGGTTGAAGAAGTCGTCGAACTCCGAAAAGAGCCCGAATCGTGGGGATTGAATGTGTCTGCTCAGTTTCATGATTTGTCAGGGGTTGGTGCCCATCCTCTTGCAGACCCCGTTCCAATTGGAGGCGATGAACAGGCAATGCGCTGAAAATCAGTCGCTTGCGCTGGTTTTTGCCCCGTGCCGGCCCCGGCGAACATAGGGGCTAGTTGACCCAAATTGGCGCGGTGGCGACAAATCGACACGCCGGGATGACGCGGATCAGGCCGGCTTGCGGCGGGCCACCGAGCGGGCCAGGAAGAGGACCACCACGAAGATGGTGGCGATGAGCCCGAAGAGGATGAGGGTCCGCTTGGCGTAGGGGCGGAGGCTCTCCGGTTCGGCGTCGGGCGGGGTGACCCCGGGGGTGATGGTGAGGACGAAGCGCCCGTCGTCGATGGCGGCCGCGGTGAGGCGGTTCATGTAGGGGCCGAGGACGGGATCTTCGAGGTAGCGGTTGGTGATGCGGTGCGGCGACATCTGGCCGATGAAGCCCTCGGGCACGGTCGACCCCGGGACGAGGATCTGGTCGATCTCGAGGATGATCTCGCCCCCGGCGAGTTTCGGCAGGGTCACGAGGGTGCCGTTGAGGTAGCGGAACTCGCCGGAGAGCGGGCGGCCGTTCATGCGGTAGGAGACCGAGGCCCGCAGGCGGCCGGCCTCGATGCGGTCGACGTGGAAGCTGCCGCGCAGGTCCTCGAAGCGGGGGAAGGCGGCGATGGCGAGATTGATTTCGGCGGCGGTCAGGGCCAGCGAGGCGGGTTCCCCCTTTTCGGCGTCCAGCGCGAAGGTGTCGAGCTTGGCCTTCAGGGCGTTCAGGGCCGCGGCGTTGTCGACGAGTTCCGGGACGGGGAGTTCGCGCGGCGTGTCGTTGGTGAACTTCGCAATCTCCTCGTCGAGCTTGAAGAGGACCCAGATCACGTAGCCGACGAGGAAGAGCATCGAGACGATGCCCGCGGTGATGATGGCGCACCCCGCCATGGGCGACCGGGCGGTGGGCTCCTTGCGGCGGTTCTCAGGCACGCCGCTTCCCTTAGCGGGGATGGAGGGGGTTGGGAATCCTGATTTGGGATTTGGGTCGGGGGGCGATCGGGTGTCAGGTTCGGGGGCCGGCAAGAACCGTGGGGACCGGCCCCCGAAACCTGAAATCCCAAACCGTGGCATGGCGCGCATCCTGACTGGTCTCTCGGGCGGAGTGGATTCCTCCGTGGCCGCGGCGCTTCTCGTCGAGGAGGGGCACGAGGTCGTGGGGGCCTACATGAAGAACTGGATCAACGACGCCGGGCTTCCCGGCGAGTGCCCGTGGGAGGAGGACCTCGAGGACGCCCGGCGGGTGGCGGACGTGCTCGGCATCGAATTCCGCGTCCTCGACCTCATCGACCAGTACCGGACGCGCATCGTGGACTATCTCCTCGAAGGCTACCGGAGCGGGGTGACCCCCAACCCGGACGTGCTCTGCAACCGCGAGATGAAGTTCGGGGTGTTCCTCGATTACGCCCTCGCGCAGGGGTTCGAGGGGGTGGCCACGGGGCACTACGCGCGCCGGCGGGAGCGCCCCGACGGCACCGCCGCGATCCTGCGCGGGGCGGATCCCAACAAGGACCAGTCGTATTTCCTGGCGCTCATGACGCAACGGCAGGTGCAACACGCGCGTTTCCCGGTGGGGGAGATGCTGAAGCCGGACGTCCGCGCCGCGGCGGAGCGGTTCCGCCTGCCGACCGCCGCCAAGAAGGACAGCCAGGGGATCTGCTTCATCGGCAACATCAAGATGACCGACTTCCTCAGTCACTATGTTCCCGATCACCCCGGAGAGATCGTGGACGTCGAGGGGACGGTGTTGGGAAGGCACCGCGGCCTGCACCTCTACACCCTCGGCCAGCGCAAGGGGCACGGAGTGGCCTCGCCCCGCGAGAAGATGGCCTACGTGGTGGTCGGCAAGGATTTCGAGGCCAACCGCCTGATCCTCGGTTGGGACCGGCCGGATACCCCGGGTCTCTACGCGCAGGACTGCCTGGTGGCATCGCTCTCATGGATCCGGGAACCGGCCGGCGGCGGGGGGCGGCTCGAGGCCCAGCCCCGCTACCGCTCCCAGGCCGAGCCGGTGGAGGCCACCCCCGAGGGCGCGCACCTGCGCCTCCATTTCGAGCGGCCCCAGCGGGCCCTCACTCCGGGCCAGGTATGCGCCTTCTATGAAGGGGGCGAGCTGCTCGGCGGGGGCGTCTTCGCCGCGGTGGTGGCCTGATTCCCCGGCTTGCCGGGGGCGTTCCTGGCGATGGCCCGCAACGGCGGGGGAAATCCGGCAGTTCATTAAGATATCCTAATAAATGAACTTGCCTAAATATCGGGCTATTTTGACCAACAGGACGTAAAAAAGGTATTAACCCTTAGCAATCAACCATGGCAATATTTTCAATGTTCACCAACTACCACCCTTACAAACATGATCCAAACCCCAAGCACCGAAGATAGCGCCGCAGGTCTCCAACAAGGTCCCCAGGGGGCCGGGCCGGCCATGAAGAACAGCACCGTGACGCTCGTGGAGCATTGTCTCCTCGAAGCCCGGGAGATTCTGCGGAAGAGGTCGGAATCCGTTTCGGTCCAGAAGTGGGCGGGCCTCCTGGAGGAATTTGTGGCGGGCGGCGAGGCCTACCTGCAGTCCAAGCGGAGCGGCGACGGCTTCGTCCTGCGCTACACCCTCGTGTGCGCCCAGGGATGCGACTCGGTGGCATCGATCTGCCGCGAAATCGACCACTCCGAGGCCCTCCAATTGGAACGGTTTTGCCGCCTTTGTGAAAATTTTTTGGAGCGGGAATTCAAGGCGAGCCTCGAAAATCGGGACCATTTCTCCGACGTGGCGGCCGAAATCCTGATGGCAAAAGCCTGTTGAAATCAAGGAACCGCGGCGACTCGTTAAACTCTCCTAAACAATTAGAAGTTTTAAGTGTTTGGAAATTCAAAATACACAGGTCGTATTACGGTATCTGCATGTTTGAGGAAAAGGTCTTAGGATTACCTCCACAGTTCGATAATCACCCTTACAGAACGATGAACATCACCAAGACCGGATCCTCCGCAACGGCCGCCAACTCCGCCTCGCTGCGCTCTGCAGACTTCGCCCTCTCCTTCATGAGAGTCTCCATCATCCAAGAATGCGTCGCGGCATGTGAGTTGCTGGCGGAAGAATTGGGCGGCGACGTCCAGAGCGACCCGCTCCAGCAACAGCTCAGCGAGTGCGTCTCTATCTGTGAACTTTACCTGGGCGCCAACGTGCGGGAAAGCCGCTACCGCGTCCGCTACGGGTTGCTGTGCGCCGAGATTTGCGCCGAGACGATGCGCGCCTGCCGGGACATCCGGAGCGCCGTCTCCCGCGAGTGCCAGGTGCTCTGCTGCGCGTGCGTCAACCTGATCGAAGACGAGTTTCAAAGTGTGCTGAGTAACTAATCTGAATGGAATGCAGGGTCCGTTCCCGCAAGGGAACGAAATTGGAAGGGGCGCCTCGGCAGGGGGGCGCCCTTTCTATGTACGGCGGGGAGGGTTTTACTCGCCGGGGTTGGCGCCATTCTCTTTCGGTCTGAGCTTGATGGCGTATTCCCCAATCTCCCATTCAAAGCCGGTCAGCCGGCAAATTTCCTCGAGCAGGTCGTGAGCCGAGATGCTCTCCGCCCGGAAGGACATGCGGGTTTCCTCCGGCGCGACGTTGTTCAGGCCGCCATTCGCGCCGAGGTCATGCGCTCCGTCCGAGCCTCCGCTCCGCCGGGCCTTCGCGATCACAATGCTGAATCCTCGCCGGTTCGGATCGAGGGTTGTGGTATCGAGTTCGATCGACCGGGCCCGCAGGAAGTCCATGGCTTCTTCGACGGTGGTATCTTCGAAGTCAACGAGGGGAATGATGACGGCGTGAAGGGCGTCCCGGACAGGGTTGTCCCGCCGTCCGAGCGGGGGCCGGTCCGACTTTGCGGGGTGCCGCAGTTGATATCCCGACTGCGGTGCCGGAGAGTCGACGGAGTTGCCGCCGGGAGCGGAGGTGGTCCGGGGTGGGGGGTGGCCCGGCTCACCCGAGCGCTTGAATCCCTGCCAAAGGAACAGCACGGCGAGGGGAATCAAGAACCAGCCGAACACGACCCGGGCGGAGCTGACTGGGTTTCCACTCACTTGGTTGGGCATAGCAGGGCAAGCCCGCGGCGGCAATCTCACGCGGCATGGTTGGGCTTCGAGGCGCCCGCGGGCACCTCATGTCGATTCCGTCCCTTCGGTTCCTCCACGCTGGGCTTGGCGGATGAAATCCGCCGCCACGATTCCTACTCCTTCATCTGCTCCCGCCAATGGTCGAGGCGTTCCTTGATGCGTTTCTCGAGGCCGTTGTCGGACGGCGTGTAGTAGGTGCGGCCTTCGGGGAGGTAGGCCTGGGGGACGAAGTTCCCCTCGTAGTCGTGGGAATAGAGATACTGCATCGCGGCGGTGTCGGCGCCGGAGGCCTCGGAGAGCTTCTTGCGGAACCGGGTGCGGAGATGCTCGGGGACCGCCAGGGTGCGGTTCCCTTCCACGTCGCGCATGGCCTCCCCGAGGGCGGCGTAGGCGCTGTTCGACTTCGGGGCGGTGGCGAGGTAAACCGTCGCGTGGGCGAGGGGAATACGGCCTTCCGGCAGCCCGATGAATTCGAAGGCCTGCTGGGCCGCCACCGCCACCCGCAGGGCGTTGGAATCGGCCAGGCCGATGTCCTCCGAGGCCGAGATCACGAGGCGGCGGGCGATGAAGCGCGGGTCCTCGCCGGCGTGCAGCATCTTCGCCAGCCAGTAGAGGGCCGCGTCGGGGTCCGATCCGCGGATCGACTTGATGAAGGCCGAGATGGTGTCGTAGTGCTGGTCGCCGTCGGCGTCGTAGACGACGGCCTTCTGCTGGATCGATTCCTCCGCAACCGCGAGGTCGAGGCGGATCGACTGGTCATCGGAGGGGGGCGTGGTGAGGATCGCGAGTTCCAGCGCGGTGAGGGCCTTGCGGGCGTCCCCGTCGGCCTTCTCGGCGAGGTGGCGGATCGCGGCGGGATCGGCCTCGACCGTCATCTTCCCGAAGCCGCGCTCCTCGTCGGCGAGGGCCCGCTCGAGCAGGACGACGAGCGCCTCGGTGTCCAGCGGTTCGAGCTGGAAGATCTGCGAGCGGGAGACGAGCGGCGAGTTGACGTAGAAGTACGGGTTGTGGGTGGTGGCCCCGATGAAGCGCACCGTGCCGCGCTCGATGTGCGGCAGCAGGACGTCCTGCTGGGCCTTGTTGAAGCGGTGGATCTCGTCGATGAAGAGGACCGTGCTCTGGTTGCGCAGCTTCGTGTAGGTGCGGGCCTGCTCGATCTTGGCGCGGATCTCGGCGACATTCGACTCCACGCCGTTGAGGGCCTCGAAGCGCGATCCGGTGGTGTTGGCGATGACGGCCGCGAGGGTGGTCTTCCCGGTCCCGGGCGGTCCGTAGAAGATGAGCGACGTGAAGCGGTCCGCCTCGATGGCCCGCCGCAGGAGTTTGCCTTCCCCGAGGATGTGCCGTTGGCCGGCGATCTCCGCGAGGCTCCGCGGCCGGAGGCGGGCCGCGAGGGGCAGGGAGCGATCCACCGTTCCGGCGGCGGCCGGGGAATCCTCAGGCGGAAAGAGATCGCTCACCGGGCGAGGGTCAGCCTGCCTGTGCCCGCGATCAAGGATAAGGGACGCGCCGGACCCGCCGCCCGCGGAACCGGGCCCCGAAGAGGGTGCCGCGCCCTCCGCCCCGCGCCGCCGGGAAGGGGATGGCGGGGCCGCCGCCCGCCCCCCCGCCGGTCCGCAGTCTTCTAAAATCACAACGCAATTTTGGGTGGGCAAATAAGCAGCAAAAGTTAACTAATTGGAAAGCCGGTTTGCCGAAAAAATCTGAATTTTTCCGAGCCCTGATTTCCTGCGATTTCCGGGCAATCCGGGGCGTGGAGGGGTGGGGTGGACGGGGGAAGAGTATTGCCAGATTGGGGCCTACAAGAGAGGTGATAAAGAGGCTTTAATAAACGGAAAATCTAGAGTATCCCAAGTCACGAATAGTTAGCTCCTGCGCAATGTGTGAATAGATAGGAAGCAAGGTCGTCGTGGTATCCGGAGACACCCAATCATCAATCCGCTGTAAAAATGAACACCCGAAATTTGCTCCCCACCAATTACGAAGCGCGCCCCCGGCAGTCCGGGGCGCGGACCGCCCTGGCGCCCGCCTTCGCGGAAGTGCTGCTGCTCGAAGACTGCATCGCGGCCTGCGAGCGCATGGCCGTGGTGATGACCGAGAGCGGCGTCGATCACCCCTTGCTCGAGCAGTTGAGCGAGTGCATCGCGGGGTGCCGATCGTATCTCGCCGCGAGGTCGCGGGAAAGCCGCTACGCGGCGCGCTACGCCCAGATGTGCGCCATGGTCCTCCGGGAGACCGCGGACCGTTGCCTCGAACTGGACTGCGAAACCTCCCGCGATTGCCGCAAGGCGTGCCGACGGAGCCGGCTCCTGATCAAGAAGCAATTTTCCGCCACCTCGCGCAACTGATCGCCCCCCGAGTTGGCTGGTGTTGCACGGTAGTAAGAGAAAGGCGCCGGACCCCGGCGCCTTTTTCGTGGGCCCGGCGGCGGCGCCTTCATTCGCGCCTTGAATTCCGGGGGAGAGGAGGCTTGCTGCGGCATGCCCATGGAGACGCGGGAGGTGCGGCCCACGCGGGACCCCCGCCGGGTGGTGACCGCGGACGGGGAGGTGCTCACGGTGCCGGCCGGCTGGGCCTTGTTGGCGCCCGGCGACGCCGCCCTGAGCCGCCGCATCAAGAAAGCCGGCCCGTCGTGGACGGTGGTGGAGATGAAGGGGCGCAAGCGCTTCTCGCGCGGGATCTGGGCGCCGGCGGATCGCATCGCAGCCTTGCGCGCCGAGTTGGAGGAGGAGCGGAGCGATCCCGCCTACCGGAAGAAGCTGGAAGCCGGCCGGGCCCGCCGCGCCCGCGAGCAGGCGGCCTACGTGGAGGAATTCCACGCCGGGGTGCTCGAGTTTCTCGCCTTCGATCCGGCCCACGAACGCCTGGCGCAGGCCCTCGCCCGGGCGATCACCGACCACGCCGTCCCGGTCGGCAGCGGTACCGTGGCCAGGACGCGGCGGATCCCGCTCGGCCAACGCGCCCAAGCTGCCACCATCGCCTGGATGCGGCACCACACGACCGCCTACGATCACATGGTCATCCCGCGCCGGAAGGGGAAGCGCCGGGAGGTGCGGCGGATGCTGGCGCAGCGCTCGAGGGAGCTGCTGGAACGGTACCGGCATCCCGGGGGTGCAGGGGCTTCCCCGGGCTGCCCCCTGCAACGGGTCCTCGAAGGGGCGCCCAAGCCCGAATAGCACTCGGTTCAGTGGCACGACCGTCC
>JABDMC010000329.1 GCA_013001695.1 Akkermansiaceae bacterium | reverse complement strand
GACCGGGACGGGCCGCTCAGGCCAGCCAGGAGGTGGCGGGGTCGGGGGCGGGGGCGGGCGGGAGGGGACGGCTCCCGGTGACGACCTGCAGGGCGCCGGGGACCAGCTCGAAGGTGCCGTCGAGGCGGCCGGTGGGTTCGCCGTCGATGCTGAAGGGCATTTCCGATTCGGCGCGGAACTGCACGCGGCGGCCCTGGTAGCGGCGGATGCGGTCTTCGCGGTCGTCGCGGCCGAGGGTGAAGTTGAGCCCCGCGGTCATCAGTTCGAGCGGGGGGAGGACGGGGACCACCGTGACGTCGAGAAGCCCGTCGTGGAGGGAGGCCCGTGGGGCGATGGGGAACCCGCCGCCGACGAAGCGCCCGTTGGCGACCGCCACGCCGAAGGCCTCGAGCGCGAGGGTGCGGTCATCGATGGCGAGCTCCACCTCGAAGCCGGCGAGGTCGACGAGGCGCGAGACGGAGGTCATCCAGTATGCGAGGCTGCCCCAGCGTTGCTTGTCGGCGCGCGCGACGTCGTTGGCGACCCGTCCGCCGAAGCCGCCGTTCGCGACATTCACGCAGTAATGGGTGTCGGGGCCGGAGGTGATCCGGATGAGGTCGAGCGGCTCGGCACGGGCATCGAGGACTGCCGCGGAGGCCTGGGCCATCCGGTCGGGGCCGAATCCGAGGGTGCGGGCGAGGTCGTTGCCGGTCCCGCACGGGAGGATGGCGAGTTCGGCGCGGTCGAAGTCCGGGGCGATGCCGTTGATGACCCCGTTGATGGTCCCGTCGCCGCCGGCGACGACGATGCGCTTGAAGCCGTCGTCGAGGGCTTCGCGGGCGAGGCGGGCGCCGCTGTGGGTGGGAGAGACGGACCGCAATTCACAGCGGTGGTCGCCGGTGAGTTGCAGGAGGAAATCCTTGATGCGTTCCGCCGTCCCGGCGTTGGGATTGAAGATGAGGCAGATGCGCACGATGAGGGGCGGTGAGGATTCCGCTCGGCCGGTGAGATGGCGAGCGTGAGAAGCCGGATACCTCCGCCGCGCCGGCCCGTCAAGAGGGAGGAGGGGACGGAGGGTTTCCGGCGGCGACCACCGGCGATCCGAACCTTGGCGGGGACTGAGGCTCGCTCACGCCGCGGCGACTTTCGGCTTCCCGGCCCCCGGCTTGCGTATAGTTTGGGAGGGAATCCATGAGTTCCTCCCCCCTTCTCGACCGCATCCCGGTGGGGAAGATGACGGGCTACCTGCGGGGGGATGCGCGGGCCGATGCGGTGGCGGGGTTGACGGTGGCCATCATGGGGGTTCCGCAGGCGATGGCCTACGCGCTCATCGCCGGGCTGCCGCCGGTGTATGGGCTCTACACGGGGATCGTGACCTGCATCGTGGCGGCCCTCACGGGGAGTTCGCGGCACCTCGTGACCGGTCCGACGAACGCGCTGTGCATGGTGATCCTGAGCCTCACGGCGCCGCTTCCGGACAAGTATGGACTGAGTCTCATCGAGATCGTGTTGCTGCTGACCTTCATGACGGGGCTGATCCAGCTCGGCTTCGGCTTGCTGCGGCTGGGGGGGATCGTGCGCTACGTGTCGAACGCGGTGGTGGTGGGTTTCACGGCGGGCGCGGGGGTCCTTATCGCGACCAACCAGCTGAAGAACATCATGGGGGTGAGCCTCGAGGGGACGCACGCCGAGCGGTTTCACGAAGTCATCTGGGCGACCATCCAGCGCATTCCGCAGACGAACCTCTATGCGCTGCTGCTCGGGGTGCTCACCGCGGTGCTGGTGGTGATGCTGCCGAAATTGAACCGGCGGCTCCCGGGATCCTTGCTGGCGGTGGTCGTGACGGCCGTCCTGGCCTACGTCTTTGGCTGGCACGATCCCGGGATGGGGGCGAAGAAGGTCGAGATCGTGCGCGATATCCAGCCGATCAGCGGGAGCCTCGACATCTTCCACCTCCCGGAATTCCTGACCGCCCCGAACTACGAGCTGGTGCGCGAGCTTGGGTCGGGGGCGCTGGCGCTGGCGCTCCTCGGGTTGATCGAGGCGGCCTCCATCGCGCGGGCGGTGGCGGCCTCGTCCGGTCAGCGTCTCGACTTCACGCGCGAGTTCATGGGGCAGGGGGCGAGCAACATCGCGGGGTCGTTCTTCTCGTGTTTCGCGGGTTCGGGGTCGTTCACGCGGACCGCGGTTTCCTACAAGTCGGGGGCGCGCACGCGGATGGCGGCGGTCTTTTCGGCGATCTGGACGGCGCTCACGGTGCTCCTCCTCGCGGACTTCGCGAATTACATCCCAAAGGCGAGCCTGGCGGGCATCCTGGTCGTCATCGCCTACTCGATGATCGACAAGCACCGCCTCGCGCTGGCGTGGAAGACGAGCAAGAACTCGCGGCTGATTCTCTTCGGCACCCTGGCATCGACGCTCGTCCTTCCGCTCGAGTTCGCGATCTTCGTGGGGGTCCTGCTGTCGATCGTGATCCTCCTGCGGGTCACGGGGCGGACCGACCTCACCCAGCTGGTCCCACGGCACGGCGGGGGGTTCGACGAGCTGCCGTTCCAGCGGGCGGCGCCGTCGCCGGTCGTCACGGTGAACATGGAAGGGGCGCTCTACTTCGCGGCGGTCGAGGACCTCGACTACGAGCTGCTGGGCGCGATCACCCCGGAGACGCGGGTGGTGGTCCTGCGGATGAAGCGGCTCCGCGCGGTGGGGAGCACCGCCATGGCAATCCTCGGGCACTTCCACAAGCTCCTCCGGAAGCGGAACATCTACCTCGTGGTGTGCGGGATCGAGCGCGAACTGAACGACACCATGACGCAGTCGGGCCTGCGCGAGACGATCGGCGAACAGAACATCTTCTGGGCGGACCACAAGCTGCACCAGTCGACGGAGCTGGCCCTCGCCCGGGCGTGGAATATCGTCGACAAGGAGCGCAAGGAAGCGGAACGGAAGGCGCGGGAGGAAGGCGGGGAGCGCCCGGCGGCGCCGGCGGCGGGTGCGGCGGCCCTCACGGCGCGGGACATCCTGAACCGGCGGGCGATCCGTTTCGGCAACCAGCACCAGCTGCGGGAAGCGATCTGGCTGATGTCGGAGATGCACATGCACACTGACCCGGCCACCCCGCAGCCGTTGTTCCTGCAGGACACCGAGGCGAAAATCGCCGGGCAGCTGTCGCCGTGGCGGCTCATCGGCGAGATGACGCGCGGGCTCGACTTCCAGGCGCTGGCGAAGGCGAGCGACAAGGAGGTCGCGGAGAGCCTGCGGACCCATTTGACGACCCGCATCAACACCATCTGCCGGACCGATTTGCCCCGCCTCGAGACGGAGGCGGGACTGGGGGAGCTGCTCACCGCGATGGCAGCGGGGGACGACCAGGTGCTGCCGGTCTGCGACGGGGAAGGGCGCATCATGGGACTCGTCGAACAATATCCGCTGCTGCGGGCGGTGGCGGAGCGGATTCACAAGGAGGACGAGCAGCCATGAGCGACGGCGAAGGACCCATCACGGCGCGCAGCCTCATGAAGACCGATTTCCGGACCATCGAGTCGGACCGGCCGCTGCGCGAAGCGATGGAGCTCTTGCTCGACTTCGGCGACCAGCGCCCGCCGCTTCCGGTGGTGGTGATGCACGCCGACGGGAGCTTTGCGGGACTAATCACGCCGCGGGCCCTCTTCAAGGGGCTCCTGCGGAAGCTGCGGCCCGAGGAGGTGGCGGCGTTGCCCGAGCCGGACCTCCTGGCGGCCATGGACGGTCAACTCGACCTCCCGGTGGCGGAGGCCATGGTGCGCGACATGCCCCGCGCCTACCTTGACGACCGGCTGATCACGCTTATGAAGATCAACTGCGAGCACCGCCAGGAGTTCACGCCGGTCCTCGAGGACGACCGCGTCCTCGGGATCATCTACCTGACCGACATTTTCCACGCCGCGGCGTCGCTCGCGATCACCCACGACGCGGAGGGGATCGAGCTGCCGCCCGACGAGGACGAGGGGCTGTCGCACTAGGTCCGGGCCTTGGAGGGCCGAGACCGGCGGAGCGGGAGATAAAGGTTTCTTGAATATTTGACATTGCTAACGAAATCTGATTGACTTCTCCAGTCACGCGGACCGCGTGGTGCCCCCCCTTGTCTATCCATTCCCTGCGCCTTTTCCCCCGGGCGGCGGCGACCTTCTGGTCCTGGCTGCTGGTGGGGGCTGCCATCCCGTCCGCTCCGGCGTCGATGCTGATCGACAACTATGCGGCTGGACCGAACGACCGGTTCCAGAACGGGGACAATCCCGATGAACTCATCGTGTCGGCGTTTGACCTGTCCGGCATCGGGATGACGTCGAACGGGCGGTGGGCGACCCTCATCGGTCCCAACACCATCATCGCGGCGAATCACTACCGGCCCACGGGCTCGGTGTACTTTTACGCCGACAACAACCTCAGCGGCTTGCCGGTGGAAGTGGGCGTCAGCAGCGACACGCTGCGGATCGGCAATACCGACCTGTGGCTGGCCCGCCTCGACGAGCACGTTCCCGCCGCGATCAGCTTCTTCGACTACGCCACCACCCCGATTTCGGCGCCGACCTTCCCGTTCGGGCCGGGCAGCGATTTCCCCTACAAGAACGAGCCGGTGTTCATGACCGGGCGCTCGCCCGGGGGATTTGCGGTCGTCCAGGACCAGGCCTTCGGCACCAACGAGATCTCATGGTTCGTCGAGGATGACACCTCGGCCGGGCTTGGGGACGTCGACGCCTTCCGGCTCGACTACGGCACCAACGCCACGCCCCACGAAAGCTTCATTCAGTCGGGTGATTCCGGCGCGCCCCTCCTCTACGACGACGGCAGCGGGCAGCTCCTGCTGCTGGCCGTCAACAGCTACGCCAGCCTGACCGGCGAGGGGGACCCGCTGGCGTCCTACGCCAGTTATGTCGGCAACGATGCGGCCCTCATCGACCTCACCGTGGCCCAGTGGGCGGCGGTGCCCGAACCGGCGTCGGTCCTGCTGCTGATCCTGGCGGGCGGCATGGTCACGGTCCGGTCGCGGCAACCCTGAGTTGCCGCGGGCACTCACCCCCTACGGAACCTCCACCACTTGGAAAAACTGGCGGGCGGATCCAGGGGCCAGGCCGAGGCGGAGCTCGACCGGCGGGTCGGCCCCGTCGAAGACCGGGAGGACGTCGTTCCACCGGACCGGGAGGGTCCGGAGGTCGCTCTGCTGAAGCTGGTAGCGCCGGCCGCGCTTGGTGAGCACCTCGAAGCAGGCCTCCTGGGCGACCGGGTTCACCTTGACGGTCCCGATGGACAGCTCGTTGGGTCGCGAGAACACGGCGCTCGTATTCAGCAGGCACCCTTGCGCGTAGATCCCGATCGGGAACGACCGTTCGGGGATGGTGGCGATGCGCGGGTGGAGCTTGACCGGCAGGGCGATGCACTGCTGGGCGCCGGCCGCGATGGTGACCCGGATCCCGTGGCCGGAACTGGACGTCCCCTGGCCGAAATCCACCGCGCCGAGGGCCCCGAGGAAGAAGACATCCGCCGAGATCGGCTGTTGCCCCGGGTTGGAGACGTCGAACTTGATGGTGCCGGTCCCTCCCCACGGGAGCGTGATGGGATCATCCGGAAAGGCCTGCTTGAAAACGAGCTTCCCGGGCACGGGGCGGTAGACGACGCCCGTGCAGCAGATCTCCGGGCCGGTCGGGTTGACGCGATGGAAGCACACTTCGAAGCCGGCGCATCCGCCGGGCTGGAGGGAACTGCAGTCCACCGTGACGAGGATCGTCTCGCAGCTGTTGGCGGGGATGGTGACGACGCCGCTCGACGGCGAGAAGGCGAACGGGGCCAGGGAAACCGAGCACCCCGGGGCGCCCTGGATATCCCAGCTGTAGGTGCGCGGCACCGCGGAGTTGTTGCAGATCGTGTAGACCACGGTGGCGGTCCCCGTCGACGGGCAGCACGGGACGCGGCGGCTGACGACGCAGTTGTCCGCGATGTCGAGGTAGGGGTGGCAGTAGGGGAGCCGCACGCAACATTCTTCCGAACAGCTCTGCGTCATGTTCACCGCCCAGAGGACGAGGTCGAAGCAAAGGACCTCGCCGGAAACGAGGGGCGGATCGGATCCGCTCTCGAGGCAGACCGTGAAGCTTCCGGTGCCGCCGTTCGGGATCGATCCGCCGTCCGGGGTGGCGCTGACGGGCGCGAGGGGGCTCCCGGCGGCCGGCACGATCTCGACCGAGAAGGCATCGAAGCCCGAGAGGTTCGTGAGGGTCACGTCGAGGGTCCACTTCTTGCTCCCGTCCGGTTGCGCGACGCACACGATGTCCTTCGACTCGACGATGAAGCACTGGCACACCGGGACCTCGACGCAGACCTTCATGGTGCAGATCTCGGCCGGGATGGCATCGAGGAGCGAGAGGTTGAAACACACCGTCTGGCCGGCGAAGCTCCCGGCGAGGGGCATGGTGCCGTTCTGGGTGGCGCCGTCGTCGAGCGGCGGGGAGAACGCGAAGGTCTCGGGGCTCGCGATGGTGACCGCCCCGGTGGGCAGCTCCGCTGCGGCGCAGGGACTGATGCTCCAGAAGGCCGCGGTCTGGCCCGAGAGGTTCGTAATCGACAACTCCACGACGTAGTCGCTGCCGGGCTGGTCCGGGCAGGTGATGTCGATCACCGAGGCGTGCATGCAGTCGTCGCAGGTGGTGCGGAGGATGTCGACCTCCCCGAAGTCGCCCTTCTGGTCCTGTCCGGAGATGCCGTCGTAGTCGACGATGTAGCTGTTGAGCCACGGCGGGGAGTCGGCGGCATTTCCGCCGGGCGGATAGGACTGGAGCCCGTAGGCGTTCAGGATTCCGGCGTTGATGTAGTTCGCCGACGCCCAGAGGCGCCCGCTGCACTCGACCGCCACCCCGCCGCCGGCATTGTCGAGGGGGGCGAGGGCCCCGACGAGGTAGGTGTCGTCCGGGCACGCCACGTAGGACCCGCTGGTGCCGGTGAACTTGATGACCCGCGCGTTGTGCGGGATCTGGAGGTCCCCGTAACTGCGTTCCGCGATGAACATCGTGCCGTCGTCACCGAAGGTGATGTCGGAGACCGGCGGGCTGCTCGGGGCGCCGAATTCGTAGACGGGGACATCGACCTCCAGCATCACCGAGGCGAGATCGAAGTCGCCGTCGGCGAGGAGGGCCACCGACCAGATCTGCTGCGGGGTCGTGGCGTAGTCGTTCCAGAGGGCGTAGAAGAGGCGGCCGTCGTGCACCTCGACGCCCCAGATGCGGCGGCCGAACTGGCTCGGACCGGGGAGGCCGTCGTCGGCCGGCGCCGAGGGGTGCGCGAAGGTGTTCGCGATCGCGCAGGTCGATTCCGAGACCCGGTAGATGAAGCCGTCCTCGAGGTTGCTGATGTAGAGCCAGCCGTCGCCGCCGGTGTCCCGGTGGAAGCAGAGGTTCCCGAGGGAGGCGTTGCTGATCGACGGGAGCTGCACGCAGCTGGTGATCTCGCCGGTGGTGCCGTCGAGGCGATAGACGCTCCCGGCGCTTTCGCCCGCCGGCCAGACCGGGTCGAGGAAGCCGGGCTTCACGTAGGCGCTCGTCGCCGAGACGTAGATGTTCGGCGGCGACTGGTCATCGAGGGTCACCCCGAAGACCTCGCCGAGGTTGGCGCCGGTCCAGACTTCGTCGGCCGACGGCACATCCTGGAAGACCTCCTCGTTGTGGAAGCATTCCCACGCGAAGGTGCTGCTCGGTTCGCCGACCGTCACGCCGGAGAGTGCCAGGGCGCTCGTATTGAAGATCGCCACGACCGGGTTCTCGAGGGCGAACCCATCGCCGGCGGCGTTGAGCCCGGCGGAACAGGTCACCACCGTGTAGCCCGGCTGCATGGGCAGGAGGTCCTGCAGGTTGGTGGCGGCCCCGGCCGGGAGCGCGAGGACAGTGGCAAGGGCAAGGAGGCGAACAGGCGTTTTCATGGCGATACGGTCCTTCTTAACCTCCAATCGCATCGGAGGCGGTACCTTTTCGGAAGATTTTTAGCTTCGTGGCGGCGGTTTCCAACCGCCCAGCCCATCGCCAAAGGCCCTGAGCCTGTCGAAAGGGGCGGGGCGATGGGGAGTTCGTTCGGGCACCGCTGATAGACGCTGATGTGCGCTGATGGGGCGGGGTTGGCGTGACGGCTTTAGCCGTTTCAGGAGTTTTCAGGGTGGCGATGTTGGATCTTCGATGTTGGATGTTGGATGCCGCAGGCCCTGAGCCTGTCGAAGGGGGCGATGCCGAAGGTCGTGAGGGTGTCGAAGGTTTTGATGTTTGGGAGGATTGGCTGGGGTGACGCCATCAGACACTCAAGGAGGCGTGGGCGGCCATTGGCGCTTCATCCAGCGCCTCAAGCGACCCCTTCAACCTGGCGAAGGTGCGCAGATCAACAATCCTTCGGTAGCGAAGCGCCGGCGCGTTCCGATGAGGAGGGGACGCCTGAAACTCCTGAGCTCCCCCATGGGCCGCCCCTACGGCGCGCCGCTGACTTCCACCGCGACGCGGTAGTAGCCGTGGGTGACGGCCGGGGCGGGGTCCTGGAGGGTCACCACCTGGTCCGAGGCGAGGGGGCCCGCGGAGGCCACCGCCTGCCACGGGCCGGCGGCGAGGTCGACGGCGCGCAGAAGCGTGTAGGTGCGGCCCGCCTTCCCCGGGGTCACGACTTCGAAGGACGGATTCATTCGTGGAGAAACCGCGAAGAAGTCCGCGGGGTCGCCCGGCGAGGTCCCGAAGACGTACTCCTCGAAGTTCGTCTGGCCGTCGCCGTCCTTGTCGAGGGCCCCGTCATTCGGGTCGGCGGGATTCAATCCGTGGAGGAGCTCCCAGCTATCCGGCATGCCGTCGGCATCGGCGTCGTTGCCCGGGTCGGGCGGCGGGCCGCCCACCGTCCCGCTGTTGGTGGACGGCGTGAACTGCACGTAGCTCCCCCCGGCGGTCCCCGCGTCGGGAGCAAGGTCCGCGGTGGTGCCGCCGGCGTAGGCCTGGTTGTCGCCGTAGAACTGCAGGCGCATGCTGAAGGGGCTGCCCATCGCCGCCAGCGGGGCGGACAGCTCCACGGTGTCCCCGAGCACCGCGGACGTCACCGGCTGCACCGCGGTCCACGCCCAGTTCGGGCCGGTTCCGGCATACGCCTGGAGGACGTCGTCCTGGATGATGAAGTCGGCCCCGATGTCCTCGAACTGGAACCCGGTGGCGGCCGATGAATCGGTGTCGATGTAGAGGAGGTAGGCGTAGTTGTAGACCACGGCCTCCTCGTTCACGTACCCGAGCACGAGGTTCCCGGCCTCCGCCCGGACATGGAGTGCGCGGAGGTCGAGCTTGTTGGCGGCGCCGGAAACATCGTCGGCATCGGGGAGGACGAAGTGCCCGGGCGGCCAGTCCCCGAGGTCGCCGTCGATGCCTCCGGCCGGCGGCGAGTCCGGATCCCCGAGAGAGCCCTCGTTCAGCGCGAAGTCGTAGTGGATCCAGGTGTCGGCCGCTCCGGCATCGGGGACGTGGTCCTCGCCGGCACCGTTCGGTTCGTAGGCAAGATTGTCGCCGATGAACACCATGCGGACCTGGGTGGCGCCCCCCAGGGCGCTGAGCGGCACGAAGAGTTCCGCGGTGTCGCCGGTGATGGCCGGGGTGGCAAGCGCCACCGTCTGCCACACCCAGTCGTCGCCGGTTCCGGCGTAGGCCTGCACCTCGTTCTCCTGGATGATGTAGTCGGCCCCGATTCCGTCGAGGAGGTAGCCGGTGGCGGGGTTCTTGTCGGTATCGATGTAGAATGTGTAGGCCCAGTTGTAGACCACCGGTCCCTCGTTCACGTAGCCGACGTAGAGCCGGTTGTTCTGGACGGTGAGGTGGATCTCCCGCATGTCGAGGAGGTTGTCGGGCCCGGAGATGTCATCGGGATCGGCGACCATGAAGTGCCCCGCGGGCCAGTCGTCGAGATTGCCGTCGCGCGTGATCTCGATGACCACCCCTCCGCCCTCGACCACCTCCACGGTCGCCGTGGACGAACTGGCGTCGCGGCCGTCGGTGATGGTGTACCCGAAGCTGTCGGTGCCCAGGAAGCCGGACGGCGGGGTGTAGATCCAGCGGGTCCCCTGCGGGGCGACGGTGCCTCCCTGGCTGGTGGCGGCGTCGATCGCGGTGACCACCAGGATGTCGTCGTCCGGGTCGGTGTCGTTGCCGACGAGGTCCACCGGGGAGACGAGCACGGGCGCGTCCTGGCCGGCGGTGAGGGTGTCCGGGTTGGCGGTCGGCGCGGTGTTGGGTCCCGGGGTGGACGGCACCCGGGCCTCGAGAACGAGCGTCAGGAGCGCTTCGAGGACATTGAAGGCCTCGGCGTCGTTCGCGGAAGCGGTCGAGGCGCCGATGAAGCCATAGAGCGGGCTCGACGGATCGGTGACGCGGTCGGTGAGGATGCGGTCCTCGATGACGCCGGCGGCGAAGGTGTCGTCATTGAAAAGGAGGGCGAGCCGGGCGAGCTGCGAGTAGATCCGGGCTTCCCCGTTGAAGAGGTTCTCGGTCCCGCGGTCGAGGTTGTTGCCGGTCGTCCCGTCGGGCACGTCCTCTCCCGCGTAGGTGAGGTACTCGGGGATGCGGTTCCCGTTCGCGAGGTAGAAGTTCTTGAAGAAGTTGTAGCTGCGCAGGGCGGCATCGCCGGCGGCCTGGCGGCGGGCGGCGTCGAGGATGTAGGCCTCGGCCCGGGACACCCGCGCGAGGTGGAGCGCCGTCCAGAGTTCCTGGATGACCTTGAGATGATTGCCGCGCGCTTCGCCCTGGAATTCGAAGTCGCCCGTCCAGATCGCCCCCTGGCTGAGGCCGTTGTAAAAGAGCCCGGGGGACCCCGGAATCTCGGCGGCCAGCATCATGTCCACCGCGGAGGCGAGGACACCGCGCAACCGGGGATTGTTTCGGGCCCCGATCGCAAGGGTGCCGAGGTCCTGGTAATCGACCGGGATGAGGTCGGACCCGAGGCGCCCGAGTCCGGTGGCGTTCGCGGCGGGCGTGAGGGTGGCGTCGTCCTGGTCCTCCCAATCCCACGAGAAGCCGATCACCCCCCCGGGATACTGCGGGACGCCGGGGGAGACCCCGCGAAGGCGGTCCGTGACGGACGTCCAGTAGATGCCCTTGAGCAGGGTGTGCGCGAGGTCCTCGCTTGCGGGCTGGCCGAAGGCGAGGGCCCCGTCGAAGAGACCCCGGATGGCGCGCAGGTCATCGAGGGGCGCGTTGGCCGCCATCCAGACGTCCTGGTTGTTCAGGAGATCGGGCTGGAGGAAGGGCTTCAGCTTGTCCTTGTGCATCGACCAGGCGAGGATCTCGTAGCCGGGTTCGTAGAGGGCCTCGGTCACGAAGGCGAGGGCCTCGTCGTAGCGGGCCTGGTTCTGCAGGAGGGCCGTGACGCGCAGGAAGAGGCCCATGTGCTCGTCGGTGACGTGATGCCCGCCGGTGTAGACCGTGGTGTCCTGGTTGTTGTCGATCAGGTTGGTGCGCACGCCGAATGACCAGGGGGCCGGGGCGCTGGTGTGCCGCATCTGGTTGATCACGAAGGCGAGGGCGTCATTCACGGCATCCTCGCGCTCCTGCGTTGCGAAGACCGGGGCGGCGGGCGGCGCCGGGGCCGGGGTGTTGTCCGGCGCGAGCTGGAACGTGACGATGGCCATCTGGTCGATGAGCGGGTCGACCTCCCAGGTGTGGCGGCCGGTGCGCGCCACCGGCAGCGGCCCGCTCAACGAGGCGTCGCCCGGCATCCTGATCTCGGCGCCGGTGACCCGGAACCCGTCGGGCGCCCGGAAGTGGAAGGGGGCCCGCACGGGGCGGCTGACCGCGGGCTTCTGCAGGCCGCCGTAGTTGATCAGGATGACGTGCTGCTCGGTGGCGCTCGGCTCCGCGAGGGTGATGTGGATGGCCTCGCCGAGGTCGTCGGCGATGATCCGGTCGGGAGTGTGGATGCGGACGAGCTGCGCGATCTGGCCGTGGTTGATCTCCTTGAGGGCCGCGGCGCCGGCCGCCCCGCCGGTCTCGAAGAGATCGACCCCCTTGATGTCGGGGCGGAAGATGGCCACGCCATCCCCGAACGTCTGCATCCGCGGCGCCTGGGTGGCGTCGATGGCGGTGAATCCGAAGACGTCCGCGAGGATGCTCGAAGCCCGGGCCGCCCCGTGCTCGTCGAGGGTGCCCGGGACGAGCCCCGTGGCGAGGAGGGTGCCGCCGTTGCTCACGAAGTCGCGCAACATCTGCGCCGAGGCCGGCGAGAGGACCGCCACGCTCGGAAGCCAGACCATCGACAGGCCCGCCATCTCTCCCGCCGGGTCGCCGGGATCGACCACCGCCTTGTAGGGGACGTGGAGTTCGTTGAGGGCGTAGGCCGCCCCGCGCCAACCGGCGAGGTGGTCGGTGCGGCGGAGGCTGAGTTCCGGCAGCGTCGCCCACCAGCTGTCCGCGCCCGGCGGGGGCTCGAGGTCGAGGTACATCCCGTAGATCCCGCCCTGCGCGAAATCGTGGAAGACCTTGGTGGCCGGGCTGAACCACACTCCCACGTCGGCGAGGCGATCGGTCTGGAGGAGGGCCGCCTCGTTGTCCCGCACGAACTCGAACCACTTCGTCCGGAAGTCCGATCCGACCGAATTGGTCATGATGGGGGTCTTGGTTTCGAAGGGGGACAGCTGGGCCGCGACGGTGGCGGCCATGACGAGGCCCGCATCGAGGGCCTGGTTCCCGTAGCTGAAGCCCCAACCCGGGCGGTCGCGGTCGAAGGC
>JABDMC010000317.1 GCA_013001695.1 Akkermansiaceae bacterium | reverse complement strand
CCGTAAACGCGTACCAGTCATCCGAAGGCTCGTTGTTCTCCCCCGCTGCCCCGGCGATCTGACCCTTGATGAGATGATCGAGATCCATGTCCCTCACGATGGCCAGCGTTTCCGCATCCCTGATCCTCAGGTGATGACCGAACTCACTCGAGATCACCTCGTCGCAGATGACCGATAGTCCGCGTTCTCCCCCAATCCTGGGCTTGGGGACATCCGACAGGATCGCTCCCGTCAGGGGGTCGACCTGATACAGCCTCTGGAACAGGGAGGACACCCAGATGATGCCCCGCTTCGCATCTCCCGCCAGCCCGCTCAGGTCCCCGAACACGTCCACCGGAAAGCTCCTGTTCAGGGCGAAGGTTTGATCGTCAAAGACCCTGATCGTATCCGTATCATCCCCGACATAGATCTCTCCATCGAGCCATGCCAGGCTCAGCGGATGCGGAATCGACAAGTCAACGAAGTCGATGACGGCTCCCGATTCAGGATCGATCTTGTGCAGGCGGGTCATGCCGCCAACCTGCCCGCCGCTATACCAGAGGTGCTGGCCGTCATGCGCCAGGCTGTGCAGGTGTGGCGAGGTCGAGTCTGTGATCGGCAGGGCGAACTTGTCGATCAACTCACCTGTCTGGGAGTCGAGATGCAGGACGAATTGCTCCGTCGGCAACACCCAATCGACAACGAACAAGGAGGGCGGGCAAGCCACCGCACCCAGGACATTGTCGTCATGTCCAATGACCTGCGCGGTGGCGATGCTGTCATTGGACTCAACGTCAAACTCTCCATTGCGCACCACAACAAGAGAGTAATCTTCCGTGCCGCCGCCGGAAATGCACGCGGCGTAGAGGCCGCCCTGGGCTGCGGTGACGTTCCGGACGACGCGAGTCAGGTTGTCCGCGCCCACCCCTGTTGCAACCAGGGCGCCGCCGGGATCATAGAGCTCCAGGTCCAGGTCTCCGCCGCTGAGATCCACCATCGCAACCGTGATCTCGTCGCCCGGGGCCAGGCTGAACGAATACCAGTCCGCCGTGGGCTGGGGTATCAACAGCCGGAGGTCATCCCACCCTCTTCCGTCGGCCACCAGTTCGTGATCGTCAACCTGCTGGAACCTGATGCCGAACGTGCTGTTCAGCGAAATGCCGCTGTCCCTGGCAGCCTGCCCCAGGTTGATGCTGTAGGGCGTCCAGACCCCCCGTTGAATAGTGCCCGGACCATCCCAGATCATCCGCCAGTTCTGGCCGTCGTCTCCGATCGCGATGCCATCCACGGAGAGATGCCCCGAAAAGTGCCTGCCCGGTGAAATCTGCGTCTGGTCGAACCAGGAAGCGTGCATGAACTCCAGGGTCAGTTGGTTCAGGCCGGAGGCATCGATCGTCCAGGTCGCATCATTTCCCGTCATGTCTCCTGCAGGCGACCTGTCCATCAGGAGAGCCATGCTGCCCTCTGCTGCGCCATGTTCGCCCGTGACCCGAATGCGCCCGCTGGCATCCGAAGACCAGATCGACCATTGAGGGCCAAGGGCGCCGCCTTCAAAGCCCTCCGCTGCAAGCAGGACGTTGGATGTCGATGCAATGGTGCCGAGAACGGCGGCCCGGTCCGCTCCCCCGGCCCCCAGGTCCAGGAAACTCGCGTCGATATTCTCCGCTTGTCCCCGGACATTGTTCTGCGCACCGCCTTCATCCTCTTCCTCCAGGAAGGCGTTCAGCAGGACCGTGAACTCGTATCCCCCCGTCGTCCCGCCAAGCTCTCCGATCGTGACCTTGTAGGTGCCCGGCTGAGCGGCACTGACCGGCTGCACAATGGCGGCGCCTCCGGCGCTCGCAGACGTCGCGGAACCAATCAGGGTATCGGCCGGATCTCTCAGCACGATGGACGCCTGCAGGGTCGATTCCGGATTGACCCGAATCGCGATGGTCTGATTTCCATCAAGGTCAAAGGTGAATTCGTCCGTGTCCGCGGCGGGGGCAATGAACCCGCGATCGGACCCCTTGTAGATCAAGCTCCCCAGGGGGCTGATGCCGAGAAAGGACTCCGGGCCAACCTGCGTCGTCGCATCGACATTGATGTTCCACGAATGACCCAGGCACGGGTTCCCGAAGACATCCGTGATGTTCCCCGCCCCCAGGGAACATGCCAGGATGCCTTCGTCCGTGATGCCGGACACGAAATACTCGACCGTATCGGCATCAACGAGGTTGAAGCCGGTCACGGTGCCCTGCGCCAGGGACAGGTCGCCAATATCCACGGTCGACGCATCGAGAGGTTCGTTGAAATCGACCTGGAAAGCCGTCACGGGGATCGTGGCGGTGCTCCCGTCGGCGGGAGTGGTGGACACCACCGCGAGCCTGACGATGTCATACCTGAAGTCCGCGGTGAACGCCCCGACACCCTCTCCGTCCGACAGGCGGGTGACCGAGTTCGCCAGGACCGACAGACTCTGGGGCCCCTCGACCGCCACGGGGCTCGCATGGAAGCTGTAGGTGACCGTGTTGCCATCGGTCGTGGTGGCAATGTCGGGAGCAAGTCCGTTGACCAGGATGTCGGATGTATCCACGCTGGCCGGATCGAAGTCGCTGGTGAAGCTCACGACAAAGTCCAGCGGCGGGGAAGTCACGATGGAGTTGTTTGCGGGGTCGCTGCCGCGAACCTGCATTCCCAACCTGCCGATGGCCCCGAAGACATTCAGCCGATTCCCCGATACCGTCGTCCCCTGCATCGAAGCGACGGCGTCCCCGCCCAGCATGATGGCCGTCTTGACGCTGGAATAGTTCTCGAACGGGCCAAGGCTCAATACCAGGGCTGCCGC
The DNA here is from genome assembly GCA_013001695.1 of Akkermansiaceae bacterium. Lineage (GTDB taxonomy): Bacteria > Verrucomicrobiota > Verrucomicrobiia > Verrucomicrobiales > Akkermansiaceae > Roseibacillus_B. Next base: position 31,319 of record JABDMC010000317.1, on the reverse strand, counting down.
GCCCGCAACATGAGGGGTGGCCATGGATGTCCCGCTCTTGCTGCCATAGCCATCGTCAAGAACCGTGCTCCGGATGGAAACGCCAGGTGCGCCGATGTCGACGCTCGTCAAGCCCCAGTTGGAAAAGGACGCCTTGCTGTCGTCTCGATCCGTGGCCGCGACCGCGATGATGTTGTCATTGGCGTAGCTCGATGGATAGTGCGGCGTGATGTCATTGTCCGTGAAATCATTTCCGGCAGCCGCGATGAAGAGGATGTCCTCCGCCTTGGCGGCCTCGATGGAGTCATGCATGTCCTGGCTGAATCCGCCCCCGCCCCAGCTGTTGCTCGTCAGCCGGATATTGACGCCGTAATCCCGGCGCATCATGTTCGCGTAGTTCTGGCATTCGATGCCCGCCGAAATGGGGCCGCTCCCGCCCGCGCCAAGGAACTTCAACGCCATGATCTTGGCGTTCCAGTTGACGCCGACGACGCCAATCCCATTGTTCCCCACACCGGCGATCGTGCCCGCACAATGCGTCCCGTGACTGTTGTCGTCCATGGGATCGTTGTCTTCATTCAGGAAATCCCACCCATGGATGTCATCGACGAACCCGTTGCCGTCGTTGTCTATGTTGTCGCCGGGGATTTCGCCCGGATTAATCCACATGTTCGCGGCAAGGTCCTCGTGGGTATACTCGACTCCCGTGTCGATCACCCCGACAACGATGCCGCCGCCCGTGGTCAGGTCCCACGCCTCGGGCGCATCAATGTCCGCATCGACCGCGCCACCGTTCTGGCCGGTGTTATGCAGGCCATAAAGCAGTGCCAGGTCGGGATCGTCAGGGAATGTCTCGTGGGTCCGAACGATGTAGTCCGGCGTGGCGTGTTCAATATCCGGACCCGCAGCCCTGAGCGCGGAAAGCGCATTGGGAACGTCATCGACACCATGAGCCGGACACGCAACGAGATACAGGCCGTCGCCCAGGAGCTTCTTCCTGATGGCTCCGTTGAAACGCCTTGCGATGGCCCGCAGCCTCTTCTCATTGGCCCCTTTTCCGATTCGGACAATCACATGGTCCGCCACCATGAGTCTGCGTTGACGGACGGCATCCGGCGCTGTCCCGGACAGGTCCCTCTCGACGATTTCTTCCGCCCGGATGTGGGGATATCGACCCCCGACCTTTGCGACCGCGTGCCTGCGGACCAGTTTCTTTCCCGCGCCTGCCCTCATCCGGGCCATGGCCCGGGCAGGCAGCGGCGATTCTCTTAGCTCAATGACTTCGGCGTTCTGGTTCTTGAAAACCTCGCGGGCATCGAAGTCAGAATCCCCCGCCGCGCCGACGTTCGGAAGAAGGCCGCCCAGGGACAGCACCACACAAAGGAACAGGGGCGTTATACGGGGCTTCATTTGATTGCCTCCTGGTCGGGATGAAATCGGGAGTTGCGTTCTGAATCGGCGGCGAAAAGGGGTGGATCCTCAATCGGCGTCCCCACGCTCTTGTCACAAATCAGACAGCGCAGATGAGATGCGGCGGGATGTCAAGAAGAGACCTTCATTGGAAATCGATCCGGGGGCGGGTGTTGTCGGGGAGTGAAGCGGGGTCAGGCCTTTTTTGCGGAGGACGAATCCGGTTGAGTCATGAAGGGCACGTGATTGGGCCGGATTGTCGATGGTAGCGGCACGGTTGCCCGTGCCGAACACCGCAGCCTTCAAGTATCGCAGAAGGGCTTGGTGGCCGGAAGGCGCAAGCCTTCCGCTACGAAGCGCAGGCTGATCCAGGTGCCATTCGAGTGCGTCATGAAGGGCACGTGTTCACGCACCCTTGAGCGCGATTGCCGGATGCCGAACATCGAGCAGGGAACACCCGATGAAGAAGTCCGCTGGATGGTTCATCGAGCGATCCGGACCCCTCCATCGCCGAAACCCTGGTTCGATATGGGATTCTCCGCGCCCAAGGTTCGAGATGGCATGCTGGGAGGACGGGCGGCCGCTGGCGCGGTTATCCCCCCCGCAAATCGACGATCGTCCGGCACGAAGCGCCACTTTTTCCCATGCCCCCGGCCCGGGCGGGGCGGGATCGGGCATCCGGAATGAGGGGCCATCCGGCCCGATTTTGTTCACTTCGTGACCGGTGATCCCGGCCCTCGTCCGGTCATTTGCTTTGGATTTCTGTTGCATCAACCCGGCGGGGGGATGTATTGCGCCGCGCAGAGGCCGGCGTGGTCTCCGGAGCGGGACAGGAGAGCCTGTCCCGCGATCAACCCAGGAATAAGGGACTTACCAATGGCCGTCACACCGAGCAAAGACTACAAGCGCCGGGAGCGCGAACAGAGGAAGTTGGACAAGCGCATGGCTCGCGAGGCCGCGAAAGCGGAAAAGGCCGCGGCCCGGGAGGCCGAATTGCTCGCCGCCGAAGAGGCCGAGGCCGCGGAGGCCGCCAAGAAGAGCGAGGCCGAGAAGCAAGCGCGGATCGAGGCCGAGTTCGAGGCCGAGCTCGAAGCCGAGCGCAAGGCCCAGATGAAAGGCTGAGGGCCGGCCGATCCGCCCCACAGTCCGGAGTCTGCATCCCCCGCCGCCGGAAGGCCGGGGCATCAGAATGGGATTCCGGCGGGTGGCCGGGCCTGGCTTTGGGTCGCACTCAGCTTCTTTGGGCTGGCTGGCGCACGCGGGGCTGTGGTTTGATCACCGTTCCCGTGCCGATGAAAACGCCTTGCGCCCCTGATCCCGTTGCCCGCCCGCCGCGTGCCGGGCGTCCGGCGTGGGCCGCCCTCCTTGGCCTCTTGCTGGTTCTCGCCGTGGCGCCGCCCGCATCCGGGGCCACCAGGCACCGGGACTTGTTGGACGCGACCCGCGCCGAGCGCGGGCGCTTCGCCTGGTTCGCGGCCACCTCCGTTCCGGATGGACTCGGAAACCCGATCCTCGTGCAGGCCGGGAAAGAAGTGCTCGAGGTCGTCCTCCCCCGGCGGTCCGCCAGCCTGCCGGTCAAGGTGCCGGCCGACGGCGTGCTGCGCATCGTGAAGCGGGCCGACGATGCCGTCCCGCCCGACGGGGAACCCGCCTTCGAGACGCTCGCCGAGGTGAGCATTCCCGAGCGGGCGCGACAGGCGCTCATCATCCTCGAACCCGCCGCGGACGACGCGGACCCGCTCGTCGTCGCGACCGTTCACGATCTCGTCGACTTCAAGCGCGGCGCCTACCTGTTCATCAACCAGACCAAGATGGACGTCGCGGTCGAGATGGGCGACGCCCGGCTCGACATCAAGCCCGCCGGCGCCGAGTTGTTCCTCGTCCTCGAGGACCGCAAGCCGGTCAGCGTTCCGATCAGCTACCGCTACCGCCGGCCGAACCGGGAGAAGTGGCATCTCCTCGGCGCCTCCACGGTGCTCCTCAGCCCGACCCGCCGCGAGATCTGCGTCTTCAGCACCAACCCGAAATCGGGCCGGATCGACTACCACGGGATCACGTTCCCGGTGACGCCCTGAGCGCGACGCCCCCCGATCCCGTCACGCGAACAGCTTCTCCACCGCCTGGGCCTTCACCAGTTCGCGCGGTTGGTTGAGGTGGTTGTAGACGATGGTCTCGGGGTCGATGCCGACGCTGTGGTAGATGGTGGCAAGGATCTCCATGGGATGCACCGGCAGTTCCAGCGGCGCCGAGCCGGTCTTGTCCGACTTCCCGTGGACGTAGCCGCGCTTGATGCCGGCCCCGCCGATCACGGAGGTATAGCAGTACGGCCAGTGGTCACGGCCGTCCGCGCTGTTGTTGTTGCCGGAGGTGCTGACGCCCTTCTCGGGGCTGCGCCCGAACTCGCCGATGGCGACCACCAGCGTCTCGTCCAGCATGCCGCGCTGGTCGAGGTCCTCGAAGAGCGCCGAGAGACCGTCGTCGAGCATCGGCCCCGACTGGTCCTTCATGCGCTTCGTGAGACCGACGTGGTGGTCCCATGAGTGGTTGTCCGAGTTGGCGACCTTCGGCCAGATGACCTCCACGACGCGCGTTCCGGCCTCCACGAGGCGGCGGGCCAGGAGGCAGCTCTGCCCGAAGGTGTTGCGCCCGTAGCGGTCGCGCATGGCGTCGCTCTCGGCGTCGAGGTCGAACGCTTCCCGGGCCCGCCCGGACACGATGAGGTTCAGGGCCTGGTCGTAGTAGCCGTCGAGGTTGTGCTTTTCGACGGCCTTCTCGACCACGGGCATCTGCGCCTCGATGGCCTCGCGCAGCTTGGCGCGGCGCCGGAGACGCACCGAGAACACCTCGGGGCGCAGCTGGAGGTCATCGACCTTGATGCCGTCCATCTTGTCCATCTTCATGTCGTCCCCGGCCGGGTAGAGCGTGTAGGGATCGTAGGCCTTGCCGAGGAAGCCGGCGCTCCCGCCCTTGCCCACGACGTTGCTCTCCTGCAGCGGCCGCGGGAGCATCACGAAGGGCAGCATGGGCTCTTCGGTCGGCTTCAGGCGGATGATGTTCGAGCCGAAATTCGGGAAATCCTTCGGCGACGGCGGCTCGAGCTGGCCGGAGGGGCTCACCTTGTCGGTCGTGTAGCCGGTCATGATCTGGTAGATCGCGGCGGTGTGGTTGAAGAGGCCGTTCGGGGTGTAGCTCATCGAGCGGATCATGGTGAACTTGTCGTTCACCTTGGCGAGCTTCGGCAGGATCTCGGTGAAGTGCACCCCGGGGATCTTCGTCGGGATGGACTTGAATTCGCTCCGGATCTTGTCCGGGAGGTTCTCCTTCGGGTCCCACAGGTCGAGGTGGCTCGGCCCGCCCTGCAGGTAGATCATGATGATGTTCTTGGCCTTCCCCCACCCCGGGCTTCCGGCGTGGGCGCTCCCGGCGCTCGCGTCCTCCCCGGCCATGAGGTTGTTGAGGGTCATCCCCATCATCCCGGCTCCGCCGACCCGCAGGAAATCGCGGCGGGTGAATCCCAAATGCGGGTCGCACAAATCGCGCCCTTTCGCTCCTCTGAATCTGAACATGGCTGGCTCCTTTCGGGTCGTTGGTTAGTAATTAAACAGGAAGGCGGGGTTGTTGATCAAGGCCCACGTCAGGTCCTGGGCGGCGGTCAGGCGCCGGTTCTCCAGCTGCGCGGCGCTCATCTTGAGGTCTTCGCGGATCCGGATGACGCGCGGATCGATCATGATGGGCCGCTCGGCCTTCACGACCGCGGCCTTCAGGGCGGCCATCTTCTGGTCCGGGGCGACCGGATCGCGGGCGCGGATCAACTCGCCGCGCCGTTTCTGGAACTCGGCATCATTCGCGGCGACCCACTCCTGCAGGGTGGCGCGCTGCGCGGCGGACCGCCGGTCCGGCAGGGTGGAGACGATGGCGGAGATCTCCGCGGGCAATCCGGGCGACAAGGGGTCCTTGGCGTCCGTCACCCAGATGCGGAACCGCCCGATCGGGTACTGGTTGTTGTAACGACTGAGAACGCCCACCGTGAGGGTCGCCCCGTCGGCGTCGCCGGCCATGATCTCCTTCAGCTTGAAGGCGGCGCGGTGCGGCACCTGGAGGTTCGCCCCGGAGAGCGCCCACCCCTTGTTCCCGCGGTCGACCTTCCCGTCGATGGCTCCCTTCACGTCGAAGCCTTCCTGGTTGAAATCCGCCCACGCGTCCGAGAACGCCAGGGCGTGCTCCGTCTTCGGGTCGGCCGTCGACTTCCAGCGCGCCTGCACCTCCGTGACGACGAAGTTCCCGTCGGGATTGAGGCCCGCCGCGAACGTCGGGAACGTCTCGTCGGGGACCGACTCGATCATGATGCCGGTGATGTTGCGCAGGGTGGTCTCTCCCGTCAGGAGGTAGTCGAGGGCCCGGGCCTTCCCCGCTCCGCGCACCGATCCGTCCGGCAGGATCTCGACCTTCGACTTGTCGGATGCCGTGGCGGTCGCCGGAACGAGCGGGTGCCAGGGCGTCCAGAGCCGGTTCACGGTGAGTTTCGTCTCGGCCTCCCGCGCCAGCGCCGGAAGCTTCCCGCGGATCTCCTCGACCGCCGCCTTTGCCGCCGCTTCGCGCTTGGCGCGCTCCGCCCCGAGGCGCTTCCGCTCCTTGTCATGGGCGGGCTGGTATGCCGCCACGGCGTCGTTGGCCTCCTTGAGGCGCGCCGCCCGGGCGGCCTCGCGCTGGTCCCGCACCGGAATCCACTCCTTCTCCTTCGCGGCGAGTTCCTGCTGCAGGCGTTGATGGTCGGACTCGATCCCGGCCCAGTTCGCCAGCGCCGCCTCGACTTGTTCGGAGGTCGGCTTGCGGCTCAGGACGCGGAGGAAGATCTTCTCGATCAACTCGCGGTCGTCCGGGGTGGCCGCCACGAGCTTCGCGATGGCATTCCCCTCGTCGCCGATGGCGTCCGCCACGGTGGGCCCGCTGAGGAGCGCCATCACGGCCCCGAGCTGGACGTCGTTGCTCCGGTCGCACTCGCAGGCGCTCTCGCGGGCCGGGCGCCCGAGGTTCGCGAGGAACCCGCTCTTGAGGTCCGTCTTCACGTCGTCGAGTTGCTGGGCCCGCGTCCCCGGCTTCGCCCCGGGGATCTTCGGCGTCGTGCCGGTCACCGCGTAGACCGCGTCGAAGAGGACCTCCGCCGGCAACCGCCGCGCCTTGGCGTGCGAAAAGTTGATCTCATCGTCCGCGTTCCACTCGTTCGTCTCGATCGACAGCTGGTAGGTGCGCGACTTGCAGATCGTGCCGATGAGGTGCCGCACGTCGAAGTCGTGCCCGATAAACTCGGTGGTGAGCCACTCGAGGAGCTCCGGGTTGCTCGGCGGGTTCCCGGCGCGGATGTCGTCGAGCGGCTCGATGACGCCCGTCCCGAGGAGGTACCCCCAGATCCGGTTCGCGTAGCTCTTCGCAAAGAAGCGGTTGTCGCCCGAGGTCATCCACGCCGCCAACTCCTGCCTCCGGGTCGGCATCTCCGCGGGCTTCTCGTAGTTCGCCTTGTAGGGGAAGACCGGCGGGGCCACCTTCCCGGTGCGCTCGTGCGTCATCTCGCCTTCCGGCATGTCCTTCGCGATTTCGTAGAGGAAGGTCGCCTTCTCCACGGCGGTGCCGCCGACCCGGCTCTTCCCGCTGTTCTTGGCATCCGGCTCCAGCTTGACCTGCGCGAAGAATGCCGCGGTCTCGTAGTATTGGTCCTGCGTCCACCGCTCGAACGGATGGTCGTGGCACTTGTTGCAGTTGAAGCGGGTCGCCAGGAACAGGTGCGTGGTGTTCTCCATCAGCATGTCCGGCGTGCGGTGGATCTTGTAATAGGACGCCGCCGGGTTGTCCTTGTTCGATCCGGTCGCCGTCAAAATCGAGTAGACGAGCTGGTCGTAGGGCGTGTTCTGCTCGACCTGCCCGCGGATCCACGCCCGGAAGGCGGCGGCGCCCTCCTTGCCGAGGAACTTGCTGTTGACCATGAGCATGTCGGCCCACTTGTTGGTCCAGTGGTCGACAAAGGCCGGCGAGCCGATGAGGGCCTCGACCACCGCATCGCGCTTCTCCCGGGCCGGGCGCGCATCGGCGAGGAAGGATGCCACCTCCTCCGGGGACGGGGGCAACCCGGTCAGGTCGAGGTGGACCCGGCGCAGGAATTCTTCATCGCTGCAAAGCCCGCTCGGGCGGATCTTCATGCGCTTCCACTTCTTCGCCACGATCCGGTCGATCTCACCGAAGGCCGGGGGATCTTCCCACGAGAACCCGCTCCGGTCGCCCATCACGGTGACGGTGGTGGCGGCGTAGGCCCCTTCGTAGCGGGCCAGCACCGGGGCCTCCCCGCGCCGCAGGGTGGTCAGCAGCCCGAAGTCATCGTGCCGGGCCACCTCGATGTTGCCGCTCTCCACGTAGGCTTCCCGCGTCACGTCGCGCTTCGTGCCGTCCTTGTAGGTCGCCACGACGCGGATCTGCTGCTGGCCGCCGACCTCCTGGATGACGGGGTTGCGGGGAAAGACCTCGATCGAGCGGACCACCGGCGCGGGATCCCCGAGCTTGGCGCCGTTCGCGATCCACGCTCGCAGGACCTCGTAGTATTCCGACCCGGGCTCGGTGATCTGTTTCCCCTCGTGGGGCACCGCCCCGGTGGCCTTCAGCAGCATGAGGCTGTCGTCCGGGGAGGCGTAGTTCACCCGCCGCGCGGCGAGATCGTCGGAAAAGGCCCGCACGTCGAACAGCGGGTCGTAGCCGCGGAGCGAGAGCTTGAAGCCGTTCTTCCCGTCCTTGGACCCGTGGCAGGTCCCCGCGTCGCAGCCGAGCCGGCTGATGACCGGCTTCACGTCCCGCACGTAATCCGGGACGAACTTGCGGCCGGTCCCGAGGACCGCCACCGGGATGCGGGCCGATTGTCCGGCCAGCTTCACCACGATCTCCCCGTCCCCGTCGGAAACCGGCTGCGCCAATCCGCGCGCACTGACCTTGACGAGCCCGCCGGCCGGTTGCCACTGCACGTCACGGGTCACGTCGGCGGTGGCTCCCGACCGCAGCTTCGCCGTGACGAGGATCTGCGCGTACTCGGTCGGGGCGTGAAAGGCGAGGGTCGCAGGCGTGACGGTGAGGCCCGCGATGTCCCCGGCCCGGGGCGCCTGCCCGGCGGGCACGGCCTTCTTCCCGCGTTTCAGGTTGATGCGGTCGCGGCCGCCGCTCCGGTCCGCCCCCGCGGCGGTGCGGGCCGTGACCTCCACGGGAACGAGCGTCCCGGTGACCTCGCCGCCGGGCACCGCGATGAAACGAATCGTGCCGTCGGCCCCGGCCGCGGCCACCGTCTTGCCGTCCGGGGCGAAGGCCACCGAGAACACCGGCGTCTCCGGGACCTCGAGGGTGGCGAGGAGCTTCACCCCGCTCGTCCAGTAGTCGGCGAGGCGCTTGGTGTCCTCCGGCTTCACCTGCCCGGACGCCTTGCCGAAGATCTTCTTCACGTCGTCCGGGATGGCGCTGTCGAAATCGGCGGAGTAGAGATTCACCGTGCCGCTGCCGTCGAGGCTGCTGGCCGCCGCGATCCGTTTCCCGTCGGGGCTGTAGTCCACGCTCCAGATCCGGCCCTTCATGGCGTCGAAGATGCGGATCTGGTTGGCGTTGTCGCCGATCTTGCGGGCCGTCTGCCGATGCAGGCGGAATATCCGGGGGACCCCGTCGGACCCGCCCACCAGGACCTCGTCCTTCTCCGGGTGCCGCGCGATGGCGGCGATGCCGCCCTTCAGGGCGCCGGGCGTGATTGAGGTCACGTTGTCCACGAGCCGTTCCGTGGCGACCTCCGTCAGCTTGGTGGTCATGTCGCGCCCGACGCTGACAAGGTGGTCCCCGTTCACCGAGAAGACCGTGTCGAGCACCCAGTCGTTGTGCCCGCCCATGAAGAGAACCTGCTCGCCCTTGGCGGCCGTGATGGCCCGCAGGGAGTTGTCGCTGCATCCGAACGCCACCAGCTTGTTGTCCGGCGACCAACTCGCGCCGTAAACGGTGTCGAAGGTCACCGGGACCGAGGTCTTCAGCTTGCGCTTCGCGACATCCCAAACCTGCACCTCCCCCATGCGCCCCGGCAACCCGCCGGTCACCGCCAACATGGTGCCGTCGGGCGAGAACCGGACGCTCTCGATCCGTTCCGCGAGGCCGATCAGGCGGGCCACGAGGCCGCTGCCGTCCGCCTTGTGCAGGAGCACCTCGTGGAAGCCGGCCACCGCCAGCAGCGTCCCGTCGGGCGAATAATCGAGCGACGTGATGACCGGGGGCACGGCGTACTGCGGCGGATGTTCCGTGTCGTACTTCTGCCGGGCGTTCTCGGGCGTGTCATCCTTCGCGCCCTCCGCGATCCAGCGGCGAAGCAGCTCGATCTCCTCCGGCTCGAGGGGCTCGTCGTCGGGGGGCATCTCGGCTTCCCCGTCGTGGGGAAGGACCTGGTCGAGGAGGAAACTCTCTTCCGGGTGGCCGGCCACCACGGCTTCCCCCGACTCCCCGCCCGCAATGAGCTGGGCCACATCCGTGAGGATGTAGTCGCCTTTGGCTTTCGCCGGTTGGTGGCATCCCTGGCAGTCGGCCTGGAGGATGGGCCGGATCTCGTTCCAGTAGCTGACCGGCTCCAGATCAGCAGCCATCGCGCTCGCCACAACCGCCGCGCACGGGAGAATTCTTCGTAAGATACTCATCTTGAGTGCCGCGGAGCGTGGGGACCATGCCGCAGGACACCTTGAATATCAAGCGAACTCGCGCGGCGGGTATTTTCCTGCTCCGCAGGTCATCAACGGCCCCGCCGAGCCCCCCCTTTCGGCGAATCCGCGACGGGCCCGATCGGCGCCCCGGCCGGCCGGCGCGGGAGGGACGCCCCGCGGCCCGGCCGCCTCCCCCTTCCCGGCCGCCCTACTTCAATCGCCAGAGGTCCTTCTCCTCCATCAGCCCCCGCGGCCCGTCACCGCGCAGCCAGCCCTTCGCCGCCGGGTCACCCCGCAGATGCGCATCCCAGAAGGCCGTGCTGAGCGCCCGGATGACCTTGTGATGGTTCGGATTGCGGTGCTCGCCGCCGCGCAGGGTGCGGTCCGAAAAGGCCATGTGCTCGGCATTGTGCAATACCAGCTCGTACTTGTCCCCGTCCGGGAGGTGGGTGTAGACGTGGCGCCGCTTCTCGGGGGTGGTGCGCTGCACCACGAGGCTGGTGTCCCTCGTCCCGGTCATGAGCATCCACGGCGTGCTCACCTTGCCGAAGGCCGCCTGCGGGTCGCCGCGCCCCGGCGGGCTCGGGCTGAACGCGAGGGCCGCATCGATCCGCTCGTCGGTGAAGCGCGGGCCGAACTTCCCGAAGGACTGACCGCTCACCGCCTGGGTGGTCACCGCCCCGAAGGAATGGCCGCTCATCCCGACCTTCTCGAGGTCGAGGCGGCCGTGCAGGAGGTGTCCCCCGTCGCCGTTCCAGCGGGTCAGCTGATCGAGCACCGCCTTCACGTCGCCGGCGCGGGCAGTGAAGCTTTCTCCGCTCGCGGCGCGCTTCATGGCATCGCGGCGCTGCGCGGCGGGCACCCCGCGCCAGACGTGCTCGTCGCTGCCGGCGTGCTGCATGGCGACCACCGCGTATCCGCGTTGCGCCCAGTGCCGCGCGACGTAGGCGTTGTTTTCGCGGGATCCGCCCAGGCCGTGGCTGAAGAGGACCACCGGGTGGGATCCCTTCCCGGCCGGCAGGTAAACCCGCACCGGGATCTCCCGGTCGCGGCCGGCATCGCGCACCTCGAGGTCGTGCACCGCCGCCTTTGCGCCGTCGGGGACCACCAGCGGATCGTAACTCACATCTTTGCCACCGTGGGCCGCCGGCGTCAGGATCGCCAGCAGGGCCGCCACTTTCAGGATTCGCATACCCGAACAAACCGCTCCCACCCCGGTCCGTTGCGGACCGCCGCGTATCGCTCCGTATCGGGAGGCATCACTCCGCGGAAAAATCCGTGGTCTTCAGCGGTCCCGGGGGCGCGGGAACCTCCCCGTCCCCCGGCGCCGGGGCCTCGCCGGCCGCCTCCGGGGATTCCAACTCCTCCGGGACATCCGGCGGCGGAACCACCTTGGGAACCTCCTCCGGGGCGGATCCGGATGCCTCCCCGGCCCCGACCTCGGCCTTCAAATCGACCTGCTTCCCGGAATTCCCGCTCACCGTGTTGTCCTCGTAGCGCAACACCTTGGACCGCTTGTCGACCACCACCCCGGCGGTCCCGTTCTTCGTGATCCGATTGTTGATGAGGGTCACCGCCGTCCCGGCATCCCGCACGAACACGCCGCCGAGCAGGTTTCCGCTGACCTGGTTGCCGTCGAGCTCGGCCGCCGAGCCCGCCGACACCAGCAGCCCCAGCTCGCGGTTCTCGTCGCTGGTCGACCCCGTCACCGTGGAGAGGACCCCCGGCGACATGATCACGACGCCGGCCAGCCCGTTGCGCGAACTGCGGCACTTCGATATCGACACCTTCCCTCCGCTCCACGCGTCGACCCCGTGGTGCAGGTTCTCGTCAAAGCGGCACCCCCGGGCCTCGCCCCGGCTCCCCTCCCCGTACACCGCGAGTCCGTCCCATCCGCAGTTCTTGATCCGGACGTCGCGCAGGAGGACTTCCCCGCCGTTGACCACCGCCACCCCGTGGCCGGATCCGTTCTCGATGTGGCAGTTGTCGATGGTCAGTTCCCCGCCGTCCACGGCCACCACCGGGAAGCGTTCCTCCGTCAGGGCGATCCCCGCCTGTTGCAGCGTGAGCCCCGCAAGGCGCGCGCCGCGCGAATCGGATTTCACCACCACAACGCTCGACTCCGCCGAATCGCATTCGAAGATCGAGCGCCCCGGCCCGGCCCCTTCCAGCTCGACTTCCGGCGGGATGATCAGCGACTCGCGATAGGTGCCGGCCGCGATGCGCACCTTGTCCTTGGGGCGCGCCGCCGCCAGCGCTTCGCCCACCGTCTTGAACTCCCCCGGCACCTCCAGGGTGCGGGCATACGACGAGATCTTGTCGTAGAGCCCCTGGTACTCCGGCCGGTCCGCGAGCCGCAGGGCTTCCCGCAGGACCTCCAGCGCCTCGGGCGAGTAGGTCCCGTTGTCCATGGCGAGGGCCTCCTTGTAGAGTTCGCGGGCCTTGGCCCGGCGCTCGGCGAGCAACTTCATGCCCTCCTCGGCCATCTTCTTCAGGCGAGGCAGGTCGTCGTGGTCCGGCGCCACGGCCTCGAGCTGCCGGGCATGGAGCGAGACCCGCTCCCAGTCTTCCTCGCGGATCGCCTCGTTGGCGGCATCCAGCAGGCCCACGATCCGGTCGACCTTCCGGCCCGTGGCGATCTTCTCGACGAGCTCCGCCAGCTTCCCGTTCCCGGGATCGAGGGCGCGCAACTTGCGGCTCGCCGATTCGGCCTCGTTCCACCGGCGTCCCTCGATCGCGGCCTGCGCGCTTCCCGCCAGGAACCCGATCTGCTGCCGGCGCTCCTCGACCTTGCCGTCCTCGATTCTCTGCAACCCGTTCGTCGCACCGGGATATCCCGGATCCAGCTCGAGGATCGCGTTGTAGATCTCGGCCGCTTCCGGCCAACGCCGTTTCTCGAGGGCGGCATCCCCCTCCTTCAGCAGGCCGGCGATGCGCTGCTCGTGAGCCGTCACGCGCCGCTCCGCAATCCACGTGTTCCCGATCCACCCCAGCCCGAGGAAGCAGCCGATGAGGAGCACCGCGGCCCACGCCCAGACCGCGGGACCCACCCGCGGCGCCACCGTGCCGGCGGGCATCCCCATCTCGAGGGTTTGCAGGGCCTCGCTCAGGCGCCCCAACTCCCCGCGCAGGCTCTCCCGGGCCTCTTCGTCCGGGGCCTCCTCGATCATGGCCTCCAGCTTCTCCTCGACGCGATGCAGGTCGGGGAGATGCGGCTCCACGGCCTCGCCGGATTCGAACCCGAGCACGCGGACAGCCTCCTCGTAGGCGGGGTCATTATGGCGGTCGGAATTACTCACCCGGGGAATCTTTGGACGATTGGGACCCGCCTTCCAATCCCAAATGCCTTGGAAGTGACCCGGAGGCCGGGGGCCATTTGATGCCGTTTCCACTCGTTCAGGTCAACGCGGCGCTGCACCCAGCGCACCGTGGCCTCCTCGAGCCCGTAATTGTCAATAATATCGGATGTGGACAGTTGATCCTCGACGTAGAGTTCGAGGATGCGGTCGAGGACCTCGTAGGGCGGCAGGGTATCCTGGTCCTTCTGGTCGGGTTTCAGCTCCGCGCTGGGGGGTTTCTCGATGGTGCTCCAGGGAATCACCTCGCGGTCCCGGTTGATCCAGCGCGCCACCTCGTAGACGGTGGTCTTCGGCAGGTCGCTGATGACCGCCAGCCCGCCGCACATGTCCCCGTACATCGTGCAGTAGCCGACCGCCATCTCGCTCTTGTTCCCGGTCGACAGGAGGAGGTAGTTGAACTTGTTCGAGAGCGACATGAGGTAGAGGCCCCGGATGCGGGCCTGCATGTTTTCCTCGGTGACGTCCTCGGGCCGTCCATCGAAGACCGGCCGCATGGCATCCTTGACGGCCGCAAAGGGCTCGCCGATCGGCACCACCTCGCATGCCATCCCGAGGTTCTTCGCCAGCGCGAGGGAGTCGTCGACGCTGCCTCGCGACGAATACGGGCTCGGCATGGTGAGTCCGTGCACGTTGCCGGCGCCGAGGGCCTCCACCGCGATGACCGCCGTCAGGGCCGAGTCGATCCCGCCGCTCAAGCCGAGGCAGGCCTCCTGGAACCCGCACTTGTGCGCGTAATCCCGCACCCCGAGGACGAGGGCCTCGAAAAACTGCTCCTCGGCGCCGAGGTCCCCCACGGGAGCGGCCGCGGGAGCGGCGAGATCCACCACCCGGACCTCTTCCCGGAAGCCGGCGAGCTGGGCCACGACGGTCCCGTCGGCCGCGGCCGCCACGGAGTGCCCGTCGAAGATGATCTGGTCGTTCCCGGCGATGAAATTGCAGTAGACGAGGGGCACCCCGGTCTCCTTCGCCACCGCCGAAAGCAGGGCCCGCCGGTCGGCCGGGCGGCCGGAGTGGAAGGGCGAGGCGCTGAGGTTCACCAGGACGTCGATCCCGGCCCGCGTCAGCTCCTCGACAGGATCCCGCTTGTAGAGCGGCCTCTCGAGAAATTCCTCGGTCCAGATGTCCTCGCAGATCGTGACGCCGAGACGCACCCCGTTCCATTCCATCGGGACGCACGCTTCCGAGGGCTCGAAGTAGCGCCGCTCGTCGAAGATGTCGTAGGTCGGCAAGAGCGTCTTGCTCATCTTCGCCGCGATCTTCCCGTCGGCCAGCAGCGCCGCCGAGTTGCGGAACGGCTTCCCCGGCTCGGCGGCCTCGTTGTGATCGACAAATCCCGCCAGCAACGGGACCGGCCCGATCTCGCTCGCGAGGTAATCGAGCGCCTGCAGGCATTTCGGAACGAACTGCGACTTGAAGACGAGGTCCCGCGGCGGGTAGCCCACCAGCGACATCTCGGGGGTCACCACCAGCTCGGCGCCCTGGTCGAGCGCTTCCCGGTAGGCGGCCACGATGCGCTTCGCGTTCCCCGGGAAGTCCCCGACGGTGGCGTTGATCTGTGCGATCCCGATCTTCATTCCTCCCTACCAGAGCCCGTATTTCCCCGCGGCCAGAGCATACCAGCCCATCAGGAAATTTGCGACCCCGTGCATCACGACACATGCCAACAAGCTCTTCGTCCACACCGCCACCCCGTAAACGAGGGTCCCCCAGACGAAGGCCGCCGGCCAGTCGGCCCCCTGGTGGACGAGGATCACGCACCCGGTCACCACCAGGTAGCTGGTCCAGCCCGGCGTGCCGAACGGGACCCTCCAGTAGTCCCCGTCGGGCTTCAGCACGAAGCGCATCAGGAACCCCCGCCAGAAGAGCTCCTCCACGAGGGCCACCACCACCGCGGCCCGCAGGAAGCGCAGGACCGTCGCGGTCCACCATGCCGCCGGATTTTCGAAGACGCCCGGATCGAACCCCTCGCGCCGCGGCAGCACCCCCAGCCACTTCAGCCAGCCCTCGGGTTCGCCCTCGAGGTTCATCCATTCGTAGGCCTGGGTCGGCAGGATCCAGATCCCGATGCCCACCGCGCCCATCACGGCGCCCACCGCGACCTTCCACCCGGACCACTTCAGTTCGTAGTGCCGCCACCAGAACGCCAGGAGCGCCCCGCAGAGGACCGTCTGGATCGGGAAGATCCACTGGTCCGGGTAGCGCTTCCACCACGGTTCGCTGGGATGATTGCGGAAGAAGTCGTCGAGGAACGTGCCGGTGACGAGTTGGTTCGCGAGGTTCACCAGCATGAATGCCGCGAGCGGCACCACGTAGGCGAGGGTGCGGTCGTTCCGGGTCTTGGCCCAATCCATCGTCTCCGTTGCTTACCCGAGAGTTCCCACGTAGCGCTCGATGCGGGTCATGGCTTCCTTCAACTGCTCGAACGCGGTGGCATAGCAGCAGCGGAGGAACCCGTCGCCGCTGGGGCCGAAGGCGTCCCCGGGGACCGCCGCGACATCCTCGGCCTCGAGGAGACCCAGCGCAAACTCCTTGCTGCCCAGACCCGTGGTCCGCACGTCCGGGAAGACGTAAAAGGCCCCGCCCGGCGTGTGGCAATCGATCCCGATCTCCTTGAAGCGCTTCACCACGAAATCCCGGCGCTGCAGGTAGCTGGCGCGCATCTCCTTCACCGCGGGCAAGCCGTGTTCCAGCGCCTCGAGGGCCGCGGCCTGGCTCGTGATCGGGGCGCACAGCATCGAGTACTGGTGGATCTTCATCATGGCCTCGGTCAGGGGCGCCGGCGCGCAGGCATACCCGAGGCGGAAGCCGGTCATGGCGAAGGCCTTCGAAAAGCCGTGCAGCAGGATGGTCCGCTCCCGCATCCCCGGCAGGGCCGCGATGGAGGCGTGATCCCCGCCGTCGTAGCGCAGTTCGCTGTAGATCTCGTCGGTGATGCACACCAGGTCGTGCGCCACGCACAGCTTCGCGATCCCCTCGAGATCCTCCCGCGAGGCCACCGCCCCGGTCGGGTTCGTCGGGAAGTTCAGGATCAGGATGCGGGATGCCGGCGTGATCGCCTTCTTGAGCTCCTCCGGCTTGAGGGAAAACCCGTCGCGCTTCCGCGTCGCCACCGGGACCGCCTTGCCGTGCGCCATCGCGATGCCCGGCATGTAGCTGACATAGCACGGTTCGTGATAGAGGACCTCGTCACCCGGGTTGATGAGGGCCCGCAGGGCGATGTCGAGCGCCTCCGATACCCCCACCGTGACGAGCACCTCCGACTTCGGATCGTAATCGACCTTGAAGAAATCGCCGACGTAGCCCGCGATGGCGCGCCGCAACGACAGGAGCCCGAGGTTCGAGGTGTAGCTCGTGTGCCCCTGCTCGAGCGAATAGATGGCGGCCTCGCGGATGTGCCACGGCGCCGAAAAATCCGGCTCGCCGACGCCCAGCGAGATCACGTCGTCGCGGCCGAGGACCAGCTCGAAGAAGTCCCGGATTCCCGAGCGCGGGACGGCCGCCACCTGCCGCGCAATTTTCGACGGGTAGTCCATCCTATCGTCGCTGCGGCGTCAACGTAGCTGCGGCGTCCCGCCGCAGTCCGTCCCCGCGGCGTCCCGCCGCGCACATCGCCCGGTCTCCAATGCATGAGTCCACCCACACCGATCCTTGTCCCCCCAGATGGCGAATCCCCTCGCGTCGCTGCGGCGTCCCGCCGCACTCCGTCCCCGCGGCGTCCCGCCGCGACTCGAGCCCCATCGTCGTTGTACAGTCAACCCACATCCCGCACAGCCTCGTCAAGTAGCGCACGCTCCTCACGGCGCCACCGGCAGCCGCTCGGGATCCTCGTCCCCGTCGAAGGCGAAGCCGTTCTCCTTGTAGGTTTTCAGGCGGAAGTGGGTCGCGGTGGAAAGCACGCCTTCCATCGTGCTCAGCTTCTCGGTCACGAAGCTGGCGACCTCCATGAGGTCCCCGCCCTCGACGACGAGGAGCAGGTCGTAGCCGCCGCTCATCAGGTAGCAACTCACCACCTGGTCGAACTTCGCGAGGCGCTTCGCGAGGCGGTCGAAGCCGCCGCCGCGCTCCGGGGCGAGCCGCACCTCGATGAAGCCCGTGACGTCCGACTGGCCGGTCATGCCCGGGTTGACCACCGCCTGGTAGCCGAGGATGGTCCCGTCCTTCTCCCACGCCGCGATCCGCGCCGTCACCTCCTCCGGTGTCAGGGAGAGACGCTCCGCCAGCTCGGACTCGGAAAACCGGCCGCTGCGGCGCAGGAGCTGCAACAAGGGATCGATCATGGGGCGCATTCCCTACACTGTCGCCGCCCTTCTAGCAAGCGCCCAGCCCCGGTGGTGGCCGGATCGGGCGGCCGGGCCGGGGGGCGCTCCCCGGTCCTCCGCGCGGAATGCGGCTTCCGCTTCCGCTTTCGCCGATCGCCGCCCGCGGGCCGCCGGCCGCCGGACTGCCGGCAGGAGGACCGCCATCCCGGTTTCCGGGATCCGGGTGGTTCCCCGCCTCGCTGATTCCGAAACCCGGACCAGATCCGGACCCCGTCCCGCCGCAAGGAACGAGAGATGGGTTGCCCTCGGGACTCCGGGCACGCATCCTTCCGCGAGGGGATGATCCGCCAGGACTATATTCTGCGGGAGATCGAGCGCACCATCGCGTTCTGCATCCGCCTGCTCGGCCTGAAGCAGGACGACGAGGGATGGGAGTTGGAACAGTTCCTCAAGGAGCACTGCGAAGGCCTCACCGGCATGGCCTACGAGACGCTCGTCTCGACGTCCTCGAGCGACCTCGTGGCGCTCCTGCACCACCCCGGGACGGCGAGCTTCGCCCGCCTCGTGGCCTGCGGGTGCGTGACCTGCGAAGCGGCCGAGGCGGCCCGCCTGGGCGGCGACGACGACGGGGCGCGGAGCCTCTTCATGCGCGGCGTCGAGATCCTCACCTTCACCTCGGGGCAGGACGATCCCGACGTGCGGGGGCACATCGTCGAGCACCTCGCCCGCCTCCGGACCCGCGTCGACCAGTTCGAGTTCCCGCCCGCGGGACTGCAGCGGCTGGCGGCTCTCTTCGCGGCCGCGGAACCGAAGTAGGCTCCGGGCACCCCCGCCGCCGGGGACCGCGCAATTCATGCGCAGGAATTGCCCCGCGGTGCGGAGCGTTCCCGGCCTGCATGGGCGATAAGAATTGCATGTCCGACAGCTCCCATCGCATCTCCTTCACCTACCTGTCCCAGGAAGATCTCCTCCACGCCGGGTGCCTCGACTTCAACCTCGCCATCGAGGCCGCCGAGAAGGCGCTCCTCGGCTTTCGCCGCGGCGACATCCTCTTCCCCGAAAAGATCGTCCAGATCTTCGACGACGACACCCAGGAGCGGATCAACTGCCTGCCCGCGACCCTCGTCCCCGAAAAGGTTTGCGGCATGAAGTGGGTCTCGGTCTTTCCCCCGAACGTCGTGGAGGGACTCCAGAACCTCACGGCCCTGATCGTCCTCTCCGAGATCGAGCACGGCTTCCCCCTCGCCGTGATGGAAGGGACCATGGCGTCCAACATGCGCGTCGGCACGATGGGAGCCGTGGCCGCCAAGTACCTCGCCCCCGCGGAGGCCGAGCTCATCGGCTTCATCGGGGCCGGCGAGCAGGCCAAGATGCATCTCCTCGCCATGAAGACCGTGCGCCCCAGCCTCCGCGAGTGCCGGGTCAGCGCCAAGACCCCCGCCGAGGAAGACCTCTTCGTCGAGCAGATGTCCCCCATCCTGCCGGACATGACCTTCGTCACGGCCGGCACCGACGGGTCCAAGGCCATGGCGGAGGCCGACATCCTCGTGACCGCCACCAGCGCCCAGGCCCCCCTCCTCAAGGCCGCCTGGATGAAACCCGGCTCCTTCTACTCCCACATCGGCGGATGGGAGGACGAATTCGAGGTCGCCAAGCAGTGCCAGAAGATCGTCTGCGACAACTGGGAGACGGTCAAACACCGCACCCAGACCCTCTCCCGCATGTACCAGGCCGGCGAACTCGCCGATGCCGGGGTCCACGCCGATCTCGATGCCATCGTGGCCGGCGAGGCGCCCGGCCGGGAAGCGGCCGACGAGCGGATCTACTTCAACGCCGTGGGGCTGGCCTACGTGGACGTCGCGATCGCCTACGCCCTGTTTCAAAGGGCCCGGGAGGCCGGGGCGGGCCGGGACATCCCCATGCAGGAGGCCACCGTTTTCGAGCACAGCGATATCGCCGCCTGCTTCCGGGGAATCCCGTCCAAATCGGCAAAAATCGCTTGAATTCCCCCGGGCGGCGGTTAGCCTCCGCGCCCCATGGCCCGCAGCGCAGGAAAAGCAAAAACACGGAAAGCCGTCGCCAAACGATTCAAGGTGACCGGTTCCGGCAAGATTTTGCGCCGGAAACAGGGCAAGCGCCACATTCTCCAGAAGAAGTCCCGGAAGCGGAAGCGCTTCCTCGGCAAGCCGGCCCTCGTCTCCGACGCCGACCTGCCCGCCGTGCGGGCCAGTCTGCCATTCAGCTAAGCGAGCCACTCACATCGGCCCGTCCCGGGCCCCCCTCTACGCAGCCTGCCCGCCACCGGCGGGATACGAACGGACGAGACTGCGGGAGGACGACACCACAACAGTTCGTTCCGGAAAGGACCACAGATGCCACGAGCCACCAACAGCCCCGCCAGCCGCAAACGGCGCAAACGCGTTCTGCTTCGCGCCAAGGGATTTCGCGGGTTTCGCTCCAAGTTGTACCGCTACGCCAAGGATGCGGTCTACAAGGCGCAGCAGTACGAATACCGCGACCGCAAGAAGCGCAAGGGCCAGTTCCGCCGCCTGTGGATTCAGCGCATCAGCGCCGCCACGCGCGAGCGGGGATTGACCTACAGCCGGTTCATGGAAGGCCTCAGCGCCGCCGGGATCGAGGTCGATCGCAAGATCCTCGCCGATCTCGCCGTGAATGATCCCGGCGCCTTCGACACGATTTTCGCGCAGGCCAAGGCGGCCCTCGACCAGAAGGTCGCGGCCTAGGACCAAGACCCGGACGTCGTCCGGGAAAGAGGCCTTCGGCCAAAGAGCCCGACGGGTCGGGAACGAGCGCCTCTGGCGCAAAGGCCCTCCCTCACCCGAGGGGCCTCTCCCGCCCGCAGGCCATCTTCCCACCGCAGGTGGTCTTCCGGCCCCCGACCGTCTTTCGGCCGCAGGCCGTCTTTCGGCCGCAGGCCGTCTTCCGCCGGCACGGCGTCTTCCCACAACCTTTGACCTTGGCGGGAATTCCCGCTATGCCCTCGGCTCCACGCGCATGCAGGACGAAATCCAGGAAATCGAGGCCGCCGCCCTGGCCGCCATCAAATCGGCCCGAGACGAGCAGGAACTGGATGGCGCCCGCGTCGCCTTCCTCGGCAAGAAGGGCCGCCTCACCGGCGCCTCGGCCGGCATGAAAAACCTCTCCAAGGAGGACAAGCCGGTCATCGGGCAACTGCTCAACGCCGCCCGGTCCGCCATCACCGCGGCCCTCGACGCGAAGCGCGCCGGCCTGCAGGACGCCGCCGACCGCGCCGCCCTCGCCGGGCTCGACCTCACCCTCCCCGGCCGCCCGGCGCATCCCGGCGGGCTGCATCCCCTCACCCGGCTCCGGGACCGCGCCGTGCAGATCTGCCGGCGCCTCGGCTTTGCCCTCGCCGAGGGCCCCGAGATCGAGACCGAGTTCCACTGTTTCGACGCCCTCAACACCCCGCCGGAACACCCGGCGCGCAACGAGAAGGACACCTTCTACTTCGACAGCGGCAAGCTCCTGCGGACCCACACCTCCACCGTGCAGATCCGGACCATGGAGGGCGAAGCCCCCCCGGTGCGCATCATCGCCCCGGGCTCCGCCTACCGCCGCGACGAGATCGACGCCACCCACCTGTCCGTTTTCAACCAGCTCGAAGGGCTCTACGTCGATACCGACGTGAATGTCGGCGACCTGAAGGGAACCCTCGAGTTCTTCTACCGGGCCCTTTTCGGCGAGGACACCGAGGTGCGCTTCCGGCCGCACTTCTTCCCCTTCACCGAACCGAGCTTCGAGATCGACATCAAGCTCCACGTCAAGGGGCAGGCCCCGAAGTGGATCGAGGTCGCCGGGTGCGGCATGGTCGACCCGGCCGTCTTCGAGTCCATCTGCGCCTCCCGCGGCGACGACGCCTACCACCCGGACAAGGTCACCGGCTTTGCCTTCGGCATGGGCCTCGACCGCCTCGCCATGATCCAGTGGGGCATCCGCGACATCCGCCTCCTCATCGAGAACGACGCCCGGTTCCTCCGGCAATTCGCCTAGGGCGAATTGCGATGTTCGGTCGTCGATGTTCGATGTTCGATTTCACAAAGAATTCTCTCCTGATCCGGCCATGAGCTACAAGAACCTGGAAATCTGGCAGCTTGGTCGCGAGCTTGTGATTGATATCCACCGCATGAGTCTCGAGAAACTTCCGAAGTTCGAGCTTTACGAAGAGGGAAGCCAGATCCGGAGAAGCTCGAAATCGATCAAATCCAACATCGTGGAAGGCTACGGACGCCGACGCCACAAGGGCGACTACATTCGTTTCCTCGACTATGCGTTTGCCTCGTGCTTGGAGACTGCAGATCACCTTGAAACTCTCTCCGAAACCCGGTCGCTCGAAGATCAGGATCTTTACGGGGACCTGCTTGAGCGCCTTGACCATCTCGGCCGGAAACTGAATCGCTTCATCGAGTCCGTCGAAAGACAACACCGAACTTGACATCCTAATCCACCCAAAGAATCGAACATCGAACATCGAACATCGCAAGCAACATGCTCATTTCCAAAAACTGGCTCCAGGAGCACGTCGACCTCGCCGGCCTCGGCAACGGGGAGATCGACGATATTCTCACCTTCGCGGGAGTGGAGGTCGAGGGGATCACCGAACAGGGGGTGTCCTCCGATCTCGTGGTCGTGGCGGAAGTGAGGCAGTCCGAACCCCATCCGAACGCGGACCGCCTGAGCGTCTGCCAGGTCGATGCCGGGGAGGCGGATCTCCGCCAGATCGTGTGCGGCGCGAAGAACTACAAGGTCGGCGACAAGGTCCCGTGCGCGCTCCCGGGGGCCTCCCTGCCGGCGGGCTTCACCATCGGCGAGACCAAGATGCGCGGGGTCGAATCGCGCGGGATGCTCTGTTCCGCGACGGAACTGGGCCTCGGGACCGACGGCAGCGGCCTCATGATCCTCCCGGCGGATTGGCAGACCGGAAAGCCGCTCCACGAGTTCGTCGAGAACGACACCATCTTCGAGATCGAGGTCACCCCGAACCGGCCGGACCTGCTGAGCCATTTCGGGATGGCGCGGGAGGTGGCGGCCCTCACCGGACGGGAGTTGAAGCGCCCCGACATCCCGCCGGTGGAGACGGCCCCCGCCGGGGACGCGGTGAGTGTCGACGGCCAGGAGACCTGCCCGTTCTACACCGCCGTGAAGATTGCGGGCGTGAACGTCGGCCCCAGCCCGGAGTGGCTGCAGCAGAAGCTGGAAGCCATCGGCCTGCGCCCCATCAACAGCGTGGTCGACATCACCAACTTCGTCCTCCACGAGCTCGGGCAACCGCTGCACGCCTTCGACGCCGCCAAGATCAGCGGCGGCATCAAGGTCCGCATGGCCGCCGACGGCGAACAGTTCGCCGCCCTCGACGAGGAAACCTACGAACTGACCTCCGCGGACTGCGTCATCTCGGATCAAGCCGGGACCGCCCTCGCCCTCGGGGGCGTCATGGGCGGGCTCGATTCCGGCGTGGTGGAATCGACCACCGACGTGATCCTCGAGTCGGCGTGGTTCGTCCCGGCGAACATCCGCCGCACCGCCCGCCGCCTCATCCTGCATTCCGATTCGTCCTACCGCTTCGAGCGCGGGGTCGACCCGCAGGGCGTGGTCCCCGCCTCGGCGCTGGCCGCCAAGCTCATCGTCGAGATCGCCGGCGGCGCCCTCAGCAGCCCGACCTTCGCGGCCGGCAGTCCGCCCGTCCTCACCGGCACGGTGCGCCTCGACGACGACCGCCTTCACCAGCTGACCGGCAAGTCCATTTCCCTCGACGACGCCAATGCCGCCCTCGCCCGCCTCGGGCTGATCGACACCGGTTTCGGCCAGTGGACCGTGCCGTCCTACCGGCTCGACCTCCAGCGCCACATCGACCTCGCCGAGGAGGTGGTGCGGGTCGCCGGCCTCGACGCCATCCCGGCGCGCCTGCAGGCCACCGCCGCCGCCCCGAATGCCACCGATGCGCGCTATGACCTCGACCTCGACCTCAAGAAGCAGCTCGCCGCCCTCGGGTTCTTCGAGGCGCAGACCATCAAGCTGATCGCCGACGCCCAATTGCGCGACGCCCTGCCGTTGAAGCCGCTGCAGGACGGCGACCTGATCCGCGTCAGCCTGCCGCTCAGCGAAGACCACGGGGTGCTGCGCCCGAGCCTCGCCCCGGGGCTCCTGGCCACCGCCGCGCGCAATGCCCGCCACGGCGCCGCCGCGGTGCGCTTCTTCGAGGCGGGCCGCTGCTTCCGCAATGCCGGCGGCGGCAAGGCCACCGACCTTGAAAACGATTCTCTCGGCATCCTCCTCGGCGGCGCCGCGGTCCCCGCATCGTGGACCGGCAAGTCCCCCGCCCCGGCGGACGCCTTCGCCTTGAAGGGCATCATCGAGGCCCTCCTCCCGCGGCACGCGGTGCAGTTCTCGCCCCTCGACTCCGGCCCCTTCCTCGTGGCGGCGCAGGTCCAGGCGGATGGCAAGCCGGTGGGCGTCTTCGCGCAGCTCGCGCCATCGCGCGCCCGCGAACTCGACCTCGACTTCCCCGTCTACCTCGCCGAACTCGACCTCGCGGCCCTCCGCACCCTCCGCGGGGCCCCCGCCGACGTCGAGGATCTCCCGCAATTCCCCGGGTCATCCCGCGACGCCGCCCTGGAAGCGCCCGCCGGCCTCGCCAACGCCGAAATCGAGCAGGCCGTCCGGAAGCTCAACGAACCGCTCCTCGTCTCGGCGTCCTGCTTCGATGTCTTCAGCGACCCGACCGGCGAGAAACTCCCCGTGGACCGCAAATCGATCGCCTGGTCATTCCACTACCGCGCCGCGGACCGCACCCTCAAAAGCGAGGAGGTCGATGCCGCGCACCAGAAGATGCTCCAGCACCTCGAAAAGAGCCTCCCCGTGACATTCCGGTAACCGTGGCGGCGGATTTCATCCGCCCAGCCCATCGCCGCCAGCCCGGGGTCGAGGAGGGAGCGCCGCGACACCCCCCCCCGGGGCGGTGGTCCGGAAGCCCCGTTGGGCTTCATGCCGCGCTGCGGTCCCTGAAGGGGACCCGGATTCCAGCCCGGGGTTGGCCCAACCCCGGGTCAGGCACCCGCCGCAACGTGGAACGCTGAAGGCGTTCCGGAACGGCAACCGCCGGAATGGAATTCCACCGGTCGCGCCCCCCTTCCCCCGCCCGGCCTCCGCAACCCCTTCGGGGTTGTTCTTCCTCGGACCGCGCCCGGTCCCCGGGTTGTCCCAACCCGGGGCTGTGGTCCGAAACCCCTTCGGGGTTGCCCATCGTCGGGCCGCGCCCGGTCCCCGGGTTGTCCCAACCCGGGGCTGTGATCCGGAAGCCCCTTGGGCTTCTTGCCGCGCTGCGGCGCAAGGGCCCTCTTTCGACCGCAGGTCGTCTTTCGCGCGCAGCGCGTCTTCCAGCCGCAGGCTCTCTTCCGGCCACAGGCCCTCTTTCGCGGACAGCGCGTCTTCCAGCCGCAGGCCCTCTTTCGCGCGCAGCGCGTCTTCCAGCCGACAGGCTGTCTTTCGCGCGCAGCGCGTCTTCTACGCCAGATCCTCGGCGGTCACCGACCGTTGCTCGCGCGACCCGAGAATCAGCGCCTGGTCGACGACGCGGATGGGATCGGCGTCAAACCGGTAGCCGTGGCAGTTGGGACACACCGTGGTGCCGTGCGCCACGATCGACTCGCAGCCCTCGCACACCTCGTAGTGGCCGGGATTGCTGGCGATCAGGCTCGCCTTCCGCGTCCGCTCGTTCGCCATTCCCTGGTCCATCACAGTTCAAAGCTACCGCGGGATCGCGGTGCGGCGCAAAACTATTTGGCGCCTTTCAGGGCGTGGCTCACCTTGCGCTTCAAATTGGCGCCCTTGTTCTTGTGGAAGAGGTTCTTCTTCACGGCCTTGTCGACCGCGGAGGAGAACTCTTTCATGGTCTCCTGCGCGGTCTTCTGGTCCCCGGCCGCCGCGGCGGTGAGGGTCTTCTTCCGGAGCGTCTTGACGCGCGACTTCACCCCCTGGTTGCGGAGGGTCCGGCGCTTCGTCTGCCGATCGCGCTTTTGGGCTGATTTGATGTTGGCCATGAATGGAAAGGGCGGGAAGGCTATGCGCCCCCGCCCTCTTGTCAAGCTCTTCAGCCCGGACTCTCCGGGGCCGCTCAGGCCCCCTGCCCGTGGGGCTGGGACCGGTAGACCCGCCGGCCGGAGACCGTCGTGGGATACACGGGGATCCCCTCGCGGGTGTAGGACGGCTGCCCGAGGCCGGAATCCTGCCGGGAATACACCGGCCGGCTCGGCTGAACCCCCTCGATCGACGGGGCGGGCGCCTGGTGGGTCGCCGGGGCCGGAGCCGGGGCCGGGGCTGGCCGCGCCGCCGGGGCTGCGGGCTTCACTCCCATGCTGGCATAGTGGCGCTGGCCCTCGTAGGTCGAAAAGAGCGATCCCCGGATGATCTTCACTTCGGCCCCCACCCCGATCCGGTTGTAGAGGTCGATGATGTCCCGGGAGCGCATCCGGATGCAGCCGTAGCTCGCCGGACGGCCGATCTTGCGTTCCTCGGGGGTCCCGTGGATGTAGATGTAGCGCCGGTAGGCGTTGCGGTTCTGGCCTTCCGTCCCGCGCAGCCACATGATCCGGGTCACGATGGGATCACGGCCCGGGGCATTCGGCCGGAGGACCTCCCCGGTGGGGCGGCGGCTCTTGAAGACCGCCCCGGCGGGCGCTCCCTGGCCGATCTTGCGGGCCACCTCCATGCGCCCCAGCGGGGTGCGCTTGCTCCCCGGGCGGTCGCCCAGGCCGAACTTCGAGGTGGAAATCGAGTAGCTTTTGACGGGCTCTCCGCTCCGAACGAGGAGGAGCTTCTGGTCGCGCACGCTGATGAGCATGGCGTTGCCAGGATCGCGGTTGGTGGATCCGCAGCTGGTGAGAAGCATCGCAGATCCGCCGAGAACCAGGGTAAGGGTAGTATGTTTCAGCAGATTTGACAGTAACATGGCATTCAGCAGGGGTTGCAGCAGGGGTTCGTTAAGATTCTCAAATCACCTGGCCTGGTCCCGCCGGGTCACGGCACTTCCCGGCCAGAAATTTGCAAACGAAGCTAGCGAAGTATAAAAGAACCCTATCGGAAAGGGAAGGAGTAATATAAAGGAAATCCAATTTCCGCTGAGGAGGGCGTCGAGGACCACGAAGAGGAAAAAGCAGCCAAAAAGCAGCTCCACGAGCGGCGTGACCGATTTTATGGCCCGATAGGCGCTTTTTTGGCGTTTTTGGGGGTCTTTTTGCCGCCCGATGCCGTATTTCGGGGTCCGGACGAACCCCGACTTCTGGTTGAAGACGGCCTCCAGGACCGCCTTGGCGTTGTTGATCGACATCCCGATGCCGAGGGCCAGAAGACACGGCAAATAGATGATTTCCCGCCACCACTGCTTGGGCCTCAATGCCTTCTGCGACATCAGGTAGAAGAGAATCACCGATCCGGAGGCGAAGATGAAAATCGGGGCGTGGATGAGGAACTTGAGCAGCCCGCTGAACTCCGGCTGGAATTTCTGGTTCGGGAAGATCAGGAAGCACAGGAAGAGGAGGAGGAGCCAGGCGAAGTTGGAGGTCAGGTGGGCGGTGGCCTCGAGCTTGACGTAGACCGGGAAGCGGCTGCGCCAGATGGCCCCGAGAACCTTCTTGCAGCACTGGATGGACCCCTTCGTCCAGCGGTGCTGCTGGCTCTTGAACCCATCCATGTCGACCGGCAGCTCCGCCGGGGTCTCGACCTCGTTGAGGAAGATGAATTTCCACCCCTTCAACTGGGCCCGGTAGCTGAGATCCATGTCTTCGGTGAGGGTGTCGTGCTCCCATCCCCCGGCATCCGCAATGCACTCTTTGCGCCACATTCCGGCCGTTCCGTTGAAAGTGAAAAAGCGGCCGCTGCGATTCCGCGCCGTTTGCTCCAGCTCGAGGTGCCCGTCGAGGAACATGGCCTGCACCCGCGTCAGGAGGTTGTAGGTCCGGTTCAGGTGCCCCCAGCGCGTCTGGATCATCCCGATCCCCTCGTCCGTGAAGTAGTGGATCGTTTCCAGCAGGACGCCGGGATTCGGGACAAAATCGGCATCGAGGATGAAAATGTACTCCCCCTTGGCGGTTTTCAGCCCGTTTTCGAGGGCCCCGGCCTTGTATCCGCTGCGGTCGGTGCGGTGGATGAGCTCGATGTCGAAGCCCTCCTTTTTCAGCCGCTCCACCGCCGCCCGGGAGATTTCGGTGGTGTCATCGGTGGAATCGTCGAGGAGCTGGATCTGGAGGCGGGCCCGCGGGTAGTCGAGCTTGGCCACCGCCCCGAGGAGACGCTCCACGACGTGCCGCTCGTTGAACACCGGGAGCTGCACGGTCACCTGGGGCAACTCCGCGAAGTAGCTCTTCGGCCGCGGCCGGCGCCACGAGTGCTTCAGGTAAAGATAGACGATTCCGATGCGATGCAGGCCGTAGCCCGCAAGACCAACCAGCACGAGCACATAGCTCGAGTACCAAACCCAGGAAAGTGCGTCCATGAAGATGCTCGTGCGAAATTCTTCCCAAAGCCTAGGGCGCCCGGGGACAAGGACTTGGGACAAGCGCCGGAAATTGTCAAGGCATTCCCAGATGCGCAGCCGTGAACAGATTCTCCCCGTAGGGGTCCGCGGAGGCGCTGGAATCCCGGAAAACAAGGGCCTTGCGGCCCGCCGCCGCGGGCGGTAGAGGGGCCCATGGCCACCACCGCCGGAAAACCCCGGATCGCCGTCCTCGGGATGGGCATCATCGGCTCCCGGGCCGCCGGGAAGCTCGCCGCGGCGGGCTTCGACGTCCGCACCTGGAACCGCACCCCGCGGGAGGAGGACGAACCGGACCTGCGGACGGCCGCCGAATCCGCCGGGTTGATCGCCATGTACCTGAAGGACGTCCCCGCGGTGCGCGCCGTGTTTGAGTCCCTCCGGCCGGTTCTCGGGCCCGGGAAGGTCCTCCTGAACCACGCCACCATCGACCTCGCCACCACGGCCTTCCTCGAGGAGGAGTGCGCCCGCTGCGGCTGCGGATTCCTGAACGCCCCCTTCACCGGCAGCAAGGTGGCCGCCGGGAAGGGCGAGCTGGTCTACTACGTGGGCGGCCCGGCCGGGCTCCTCGAGGACCTGCGCCCGGTCCTCGAGGCCACCTCCCGCGAGATCCTCCCGGTGGGTCCGCCGGCCGCCGCCACCATCCTGAAGCTCACCACCAACCTCATCTCGGCCTGCACCGTGCAGGCCCTCGCCGAAGCCCTGCGCCTCTGCAACGCCCACGGCGTCGACTCCCCCACCCTCCTCGCCGCGGTGGAGCGCAACGCCTGCCACTCGGTCCTGGCGGGCATGAAGATCCCGGGCATGGCGGCCGGCGACTTCGATCCGCACTTCTCGCTGTCCAACATGCTGAAGGACGCCCGCTACGCCCTCGACCTCGCCGCGCAGGCCGGCGTGGAGACCCCGGGGATCGCCACCACCGCGGACCAGATGCAGGCCCTCTGCGATTCCGGCCACGGCGAGATGGACTTCTCGGTCCTTTACCGCCAATTCAAGGACGCATGACCGCCCCGGATGCCACCATTGCCCTCTCGCCGTGCACCGTCCTGCGCCTCGCGGGCCCCGACCGGGTGCGCTTTCTCAACGGCCAGGTCACCAACGACGTGCGCCTCGCCAGCCCGACCCGCGCCGTCTTCAGCGCCGTCCTGAACGCCAAGGGGCAGCTCGATGCGGTCTGCTGGATCCGCGAGCACGAGGACGCCTACCTCCTCGACGCCCCGCGGGAATTGCGCGACGACCTCTTCGCCCGCCTCGACCGCTACCTCATCGCCGACGACGTCACCCTCACCGATGAATCCGACCAGTGGTCGCTGGTGCACCTTCCGGGGGCGGCCCCCGACGACCTCGCCGCCGGCGAGCGCTACGCCTGCCCGCGCTTCGATCCGGAATCCGGCGTCGACGGGCTCACCCCGGCCGGCGCCTCGTCCGATCCGCCGGCGCCGGTCATGGACGCCGCGGACCTCCTCGCCCTGCGGGTCGAACGCGGCGTCCCGGCGTGGGGCGCGGAACTCGTCCCCGGCCTCCTCCCGCCCGAAGCCGGCCTCGATGCCAACGCCATTTCCTACGAGAAGGGATGCTACCTCGGCCAGGAGGTCATCTCGCGCATGAAGCGCGCCGGGAAGACCAACCGCCACCTCGTCCAGCTCGAGGTCCCCGCCGGAACCACGGCCCCCGCCGACCTCCTCCACGACGGCCAGGCGGCCGGCACCATCACCAGCGTCAGCCCCCGTGCCAACGACGGCCGCTCCCTGGCCCTCGGCTACCGCAAGCGGAAGTTCGAGGGCGCCACCGCCTTCACCGCCGGCCCGGGCGAGGCCCGCGTCCTCCAGCGCCTCGCGGGGTGACCCGTCGGACCCCGGGCCTCCGCCCCGGAAAATCTCCCCGATCTCTGCAAACCGCCGCCCGCGGCGCGTTCTCCCCCCAGATCACCCCCCCGGTCTGCTGAATACCAATCCTGCTCCTGCCATGACCATTCTGCATCTCATGACCGCCCTCGTCCCCCTCGTCATCGTCGCCGGCCTCCTGATCGAACGCGCCGCCGCCTTCTTCCCGCCGGAAAGCTGAGCCCCGCCGCGGCCGGCAGAAGGATGAGTCACCGGCCTCTTGCGGCCGGCAGTGAGTTCGGCCGCCGCGGATGACCCGCGCTCCCCGCGGGACTCCGGGATCGCTTCTACTCGCACTCCTCCCGGGCTTTGATCAGCGCCGAGGCAAAGAGCCCCGAGGGGATCGCCATGGTGCCGAGTCCGATCACGAGGACGAAGAAGGTGAACAAGCGGCCGCCCGCCGTGACCGGGTAGACATCTCCATAGCCCACCGTGGTGAGAGTCACGATGGCCCACCACAGGCTGTGAAACACCGAAGAGAACGCCTCGGGCTGCGCCTCGTTCTCGAAGTAGTATATGCCGACTGCCGACAGGTACAGAAGGATCAGCGCCGTGACGCCAAACAAGACCAGCTCCTCGCGAATGATCAGGAAGGCGCGACGATACCTGCGAACCGCCTCGCCGTAGCGGGCCAGTTTGAGGATGCGGAAAAGGCGCAACAATCGGAAGGCCCGCAGGGAGCGGAGGTCGAGGCTGGTCGCAAGGTAGAATGGCAGGATCGCCAGCAGATCGATGATGCCGAAAAACGAGAAGACGTAGCGTTGCGGCGGCCTCGTGAGCGCCAGGCGCGCCAGATACTCGATCGTGAAGAGGCTGACCGAGGCGATCTCGAACGCCTGCAGCCCCTTCTGCCACCCCGGCGACAGCCCGGGGAGGGTTTCCACCGCGAAGGCGATGAGGGTGAGGACGATCAGGACCTGGATCGGGTAATCCCATCGGCCAAACGACACCTTCCCCCGTTGATCACGCACGATCATGGGCCGACTGTAATACCCCGCAGGCCCTCAGGCCAATGCCGCAGCAGGCCCTCCCCGCCCATCGCCCCCCGGTCCGCCCTAGAACTGGTAGTGCCAGTTCGGAGACGCCCGCAATCCTGCTTTTAAGTCCCTTTCGCTCTTCAACCCCGTTTTTGCCAACAGTATGCTAGCAGTCAGTTAGGTCCGCGGCCC
>JABDMC010000281.1 GCA_013001695.1 Akkermansiaceae bacterium | reverse complement strand
GATGGTGTTCCAGGATCCGTACGCGTCGCTGAATCCGAGGCTGACGGCAGGGGCCGTGATCATGGAGCCGCTGGAGAACTTCCAGCACCAGAGCCGCGCCGAGCGGCGCCAGATCGCCGGTGACCTGCTGGAGCGGGTGGGGTTGCGCCGCGAGGCCCTGATCCGCTACCCCCACGAGTTCTCGGGCGGCCAGCGCCAGCGCCTCGGTGTCGCGCGGGCACTCGCGCTGAACCCGAGCCTCATCGTCGCCGACGAGCCGGTGTCGGCGCTCGACGTCTCGGTGCAGTCGCAGATCCTCAATCTCCTCGTGGAGTTGCAGCGGGAACTCGACTTGAGCTACCTGTTCATCGCCCATGACCTCGCGGTCGTGAAGCATGTCAGCGACCGGGTGGCCGTCATGTACCTCGGGAAGCTCGTGGAGGTCGCGGACGGCGACGCGATCTACCAGGATCCGCGCCACGCCTACACGAAGGCGCTCCTCTCGGCGATCCCGGTGCCGGATCCCACCGCGAAGCGCGAGCGGGTGGTCCTCGAAGGCGACGTGCCGTCCCCCCTGCACCCGCCGGAAGGCAGCGCCTTCGGTCACCGCCTCGGCCATCCGAAATACGAGGATACCATCGGCCTCGAGATGCCGCTCCGCGAGATCGCCCCCGGCCATCTCGTCGCCGCCGACCCGTGCTGCGTGAGCGCCGAGGACTACGCCCGGCTCCAAGGGAAGTAAGCCGGTCCGGACAGGCCGGGAAACGGTGTCGGGATCTGTCAGGAGTTCACGCTTCAGCGTGAGGGGGTGTTGACGGGAAGCACCGCGTTCATTCCGGAGGCCCCGCGGGTTCCCGCAATGATCGCCGGTCATCCATCCCGTGCCGGCCGGCGGGAGCCGATGCGGCGGGGTGAAGCCCGGACTCCCGGCGCGGTGAACAACGGGACGGCGGTCCGCAATTTCACCTTCCCATCCGCCCTTCGGCCAATTTGACTCCCAGCCATGCGGATCGTGGTCGTTGGACAAGGCGGACGGGAACATGCCCTGCTCCGCGCCCTGAGCGAGTCGCCCTCCCCGCCGGAGCTCTTCGCCTTCCCGGGGAGCGACGCCATCTTCGAGTTGGCACAGCCGGTGGAGGCCGACGGCCTCGAGTCCCTCGTCGCCTGGATGAAGGCGCACGCCATCGACCTGTGCGTGGCGGGGGAGGAGAGCTACCTCGTGAAGGACGAGGGTCTCGCCAACCTTTGCGGCCGGGCGGGGATCCCGTGCTGGGGGCCGCCGAAGCAGGCCGCCATGCTTGAGGCCAGCAAGGAGTTCGCCAAGCAGTTCATGGACCGGCACGGGGTGCCGACCGCGCGGGCCGCGGTGGCCGAGACCGCGGAGGAGGCGTGGGAGCTGATCGGCGGGCAATATCCCACCGTGCTGAAGTTCGACGGCCTCGCCGCCGGCAAGGGGGTGGCGGTGTGCCCCGACGAGGCGAGCGCCGGGGAGTTTCTCGACGAGGTCTTCAAGGAAGAGCGCTTCGGCAAGGGCGGCCTCCTCGTGGAGGAGTGCCTCCTCGGGCCCGAGGTTTCGGTCTTCGCCGCGGTCAGCGGCCCCAACCATCTCGTCTTCACCCCGGCGCGCGACTACAAGCGCATCGGCGAAGGGGACGAGGGACCCAACACCGGCGGCATGGGCGCCGTCGCCAGCCGCCGCCTCCTCGATGCGGAACTCATGGCCCGCATCGAGCGCGACATCGTGGTCCCCACCGTGCGCGGACTGGAATCGGACGGCCTCGACTATGTCGGCTTCCTCTACTTCGGCCTCATGCTCACCGCGGACGGTCCGAAGGTGATCGAGTACAACTGCCGGTTTGGCGACCCGGAATGCCAGGCGGTGATGCCGCTGGTCTCGGGGGACCTCGCCACCTTCTGCCTCGACGGGGCGAGGGGCACCCTCCGGCCGGAGCTCCTCGAGTTCGACGACGGGTGGAGCGTGGGCGTCATCCTGGCCTCCGCCGGCTACCCGGCCTCCTCGCGCTCCGGGGATGTCATCGCCGGCCTCGACGAGGTCGACGGGGCCCGTGTCTATCACGCCGGCACCCGCCGGAACGGGGACGGCCGGTGGGAGACCAACGGCGGCCGGGTCCTGGCGGTGGTGGCCGGGGCGCCGACCCGCGAGGAAGCCGTGGAGCGCGCCCACGCCGAGGCCGCCAAGATCACCTTCGACGGCGCCCAGCGCCGCGCCGACATCGGGCGGATGCACTTCTGAGGCCCGGGCGGCGGTGAATGGCGGCTTGTCAGGAGTCCACGCTTCAGCGTGAGAGGGTGTCGGCGAATCCCGCCGCGTCGCCCCGGAAGCCCGGACAGTTTTCCCCTCGATCGCCGGCCGGCGAGGTCGGTATGGCGGGCTTTTGCACATCGGCGGGCTGAAGCCCGGACTCCTGACAGGGCCTCGACGCGGTGCATGGCGGCGGCGGCCGGCCGGACGCCCCCGGCGGGGGGAAAGGCCCCTTCCGGGCCGTCTTGTTCGGATGCTCTGTGAATAGATGCGAGCCTCCGGGCGGAGCCATTGACAGGACGGCGGCAATTTCTGAGAACCAGCGCGTCGCATGAAAGTTTACCTGATCTACGGAAGCGCCAACGACATGCCCTTCATGGAGCCGGCGCGCGAATACCTGTCGGCGGAAGGTGTGGAGTTTGTCGAGGAGGTCCTCTCGGCGCACCGCAACCTCTCCGAACTCATCGAATACCTCGGCAAGCTCGAGGAGGCCGGCGAGAAGGGCGTCATCCTCGCCATCGCCGGACTCGCCGCGGCCCTGCCGGGCGTGGTGGTCATGAAGACCAGCCTGCCCGTCATCGGCGTGCCGGTGCCCGGCGGTCCCCTCAACGGCGTCGATGCCCTGCTGTCGATTTCCCAGCTCCCCGGCGGGGTGCCGGCCACCACGGTCGGCCTCCACAAGAAGGCCCCGATGAATGCCGCCATGGCCGCCCACCGCATCCTGAAGCTGGCCGGTGCATAGCGCGAACCACAGGGGAGGTCCCGCCCGGGTGCGCTGATGCCGATCGTCCTGGATGAGGCCCAGATCGCGGAGGCGGTGGCATCGCTCGCCGCCCAGATCAAGGATGCCGCGCGGGGCGAGCGCATCGCCATCGTCGGGATCCGGCGGCGCGGCGACGAGGTCGCGGATCGCGTCTGCCGCCTGCTGCGCGAAATGGGCGTCGACCATGTCTACGGCATGCTGGACATCTCCCTGTATCGCGACGATCTCGCCCACCTCGCGGAGAGCCCGCGCCTCCAGGGGAGCGAGATATCCTTCCCGGTCGAGGGCGCCCGCATCGTCATCGTCGACGACGTCCTCTTCACCGGGCGGACCATCCGGGCCGCCCTCGACGCCCTCTGGGACTACGGGCGGCCGGCGAAAACCGAGCTGGCGGTCCTCATCGACCGGGGCCACCGGGAATTGCCCATCCGGCCGGATTTCACCGGGGTTAACCTCAAGACGGCCCGCATGGACCACGTCCTGGTGCGGCTGAAAATTACTGATGGCGAAGACGCCGTCGAGTTGGTAGAGAGCTCATAGCGCATGGCGCGGAAGGACTTCCTCGATATCGCCTCGCTGACGCGGGAGGAGGTCGAATATTTGCTGGAGCAAGCCGTCCCGTTCAAGGATCTCTTCACGCGGTCGGTGAAGAAGGTCCCCGCCCTCAAGGGCAAGTCGGTCCTGATGCTCTTCTACGAGCCCAGCACGCGCACCCACTCGTCCTTCGAGGTCGCGGCGAAGCGGATGTCGGCGGACGTCATCGACCTCGATGTCCCGCAATCGTCGGTGACGAAGGGCGAGACCGTGAAGGACACGGTCGACACCCTGCAGGCCATGCGGGCCGACTACATCGTGGTGCGCCACGAGATGTCGGGGATGCCGCTCGCCATCGCCCGGCAGACGAAGGCCTCCGTGATCAATGCCGGCGACGGGGCCCATGCCCATCCCACCCAGGGGCTTCTCGACGCCTTCACCTTCAAGGAGGTCTTCCCGGAAACCGACGGGCGGAAGGTGCTCATCGTCGGCGACATCCTGCACAGCCGCGTGGCCCGCTCGACCAGCATGGTGATGCGCAAGCTCGGCGTGGAAGTGGCCTTCCTCGGCCCGGGGTCGCTGGTGCCGCGGGACGGCACGGAAGGGATGCGGCGCTTCACCGATTACGAGGAGGCCATGAAGTGGTCCCCGGACGTGGTCTATCTCCTGCGCGTCCAGATGGAACGGCAGGACGCCCAGTTCTTCCCGAGCCTCGGCGAATACCACCGGGTCTACGGGGTGACCCAGGAGCGCCTCGAGCGCCTCGCCGACAAGGGGACCTACATCATGCACCCCGGCCCGGTGAATCGCGGCGTGGAGTTGTGCCACGAGGTCATGGATTACGAGCGAAGCCTCATCAACCGGCAGGTCGAGAACGGGATCGCGGCCCGCATGGCGGTCTTGTTCTGGCTGAAGCCGGGAACCGGTTCCGAACCCCCGATGACAACGGAATGAATCTCATCCTGAAAGGCGGCGAAGTGGCCGGCGAAGAGGGGGCTCCGCGGAGGGCCGACGTGTGGGTCGAGGACGGGGTGGTGAAGGGCGTCGGGGAGAAGATCGCCGCCCCGGACGGGGTGCGGGTCGTGGATTGCGCCGGCAAGCTCGTCGTGCCGGCCATGTTCGATGCCCATGTGCACTTCCGGGAACCGGGCCAGGAGCACAAGGAGGACATCGCCCACGGCACCGAGGCCGCCATCAACGGCGGAGTGACCGGCGTGGTGATGATGCCCAACACGAATCCCGCCATCGATTCCGCGGCGGTGGTCCGCATGGTCCTCGAGAAGGCCGGGGAGGTCTCCCGCATCCCGGTCTACACCTCGGGGTGCATCACCCGGAACCGCGCCGGCGCCGAACTCGCCGGCATCGACGGCATGCGGAAACTGGGCGTGCGGATGCTCACCGACGACGGCGACCCGGTGGCGAATCCCTCCGTCCTGATGCGGGCCATGGAGTATGCCTCGGAATTCGGGATGTTCTTCGCGAGCCACTGCGAGGTGGCCGAGTTGTCCGGCCCGCGGGCCCTCAATCTCGGACGCGTCAGCTACCAGCTGGGAATCAAGGGGAGCCCGGCGTGCAGCGAGGAGATCTGCATGGACCGCGACATCCGCCTCGCGCACGCCGCGGGGGCCCACGTCCACATCCAGCACGTGTCGTCCGGGATCGGGATGGAGACGATCCGCTTCTGGAAGGAGCGCGGGGCGCGGGTCACCGCCGAGGTGGCGCCGCATCACCTCATGTTCAACGAGGATGACATCGGCGAGTACGACACGAACTACAAGATGAACCCGCCGCTGCGGCTCGCGGAGGACAACGCGGCCCTCCTCGAGGGGCTCAAGACCGGAGTCTTCGACCAGATCGCCACCGATCACGCCCCGCACAGCGAGTTCGAG
Organism: Akkermansiaceae bacterium; assembly: GCA_013001695.1. GTDB lineage: Bacteria > Verrucomicrobiota > Verrucomicrobiia > Verrucomicrobiales > Akkermansiaceae > Roseibacillus_B. Next base: position 21,717 of record JABDMC010000281.1, on the reverse strand, counting down.
AAGTCGCAGGATTTCGTCACGGCGCCGAACGGGATCACGGGGGTGGAGACCGCCCTGGTGTCGCTTTACGACCGCTTCGTGCGGGCCGGCGATTTCGGGTGGGACCTCCTCGTGAAGCGCTACTCGGCGGAACCGCGGCGCCTGATGGGCCTCGACCCGGTGCCGGTGGAGGAAGGGAAGCGCGCCGAGCTGCTCGTCTTCGATCCAAACGGCGAGACGACCTTCAGCCGCGAGTTCATGAAGTCGAAGAGCGTGAACACGCCCTTCCTCGACCGGACCCTCCAGGGGCGCATCGAGATGGTCGTGGCCGGCGACGAGATCCTGCTGGAACGCTGACGCCGCGCCCGCCCTGCAATTTCCCGCGGCATGGGTGAGGCGCCGGCACTCGGGCCAATCAATTGTAGGCCGGGCGCTCCGCCTGGCGATGGCCATGGCTGTTGGAGAGGGGCGATTGGGTTTGGCTTTTGGCAGGCGGAGCGCCCGCCCTACAACTCGGTGGCCTTCGGGGAGGGCTTGGTTGGACAGGCTTTTGGCAGGCGGGGCGCCCGCCCTACAACTTGGTGGCCTTCGGGGGAGGCTTGGTTGGACAGGCTTTTGGCAGGCGGGGCGCCCGCCCTACAACTCGATGGCCTTCGGGGAGGGCTTGGTTGGACTGGTTTTTGGCAGGCGGGGCGCCCGCCCTACAAGGCGGGGGCGTTGGGGGACGCTTTCTGCGGCTCTGGCGGTTACGGTGCGGACGCCAGGGGGACAGCGCCGAGCTTGAGCCCCGCCCAGACGGCGAGGACCCCGGCGACAACCGACAAGAGGACGTTGGCGAGGGCCATTCCGGGGAAGCCGTCCTGGAAGGCTTCGAGGGTGTCGCGGCCGAAGGTCGAGAAGGTCGTGAAGCCGCCGAGGAAGCCGGTGACGAGCAAGGGGAAGACCCACGCCGGGTGTTTTTGCACGAAGTAGCCGAAGACGCAGCCGATCAGGAAGCAACCGAGGATGTTGCAGGCGAAGATGCCGAGCGGGAAGCGGTGCAGGGCGGTCTTTTCCGCGAGCGACTGGATGCCGGTCGAGAGGCCCCAGCGCGAAACGGCGCCCAGGCCGCCGCCGAGGAAGATGAGAAGGAGGTTCAAGGGGTGTGGGTTGGCTGGTTACGGGAGGATTGGTCCGGGGGGCGCGCGGTCGTCACGGACTGCGGTGCGCGGCGGCCGCCATCCGCGGGAGCAGGCCGTACTTCGGGGAAAGCAGGAAGGCGAGGAGGAAGAAGAAGCCGAGGACGATCACGATCGACGGGCCCGCGGGGAGGCCGGTGTGCCATGACATCAGGAGGGCGCCGACCGAGCCGGCCGCTCCCAGCAGGGCCCCGCCCCAGAAGAGCCACTGGGTGCGGTTCGTGAGGAGCGAGAGGGTGGCGGCGGGGGCGACGAGGAGCCCCACCGAGAGGACGCAGCCGACGGCCTGCAGGGAGGCCACAAGGGCCAGGATGAGGAGGCCGAAGAGCAGGTAGTTCATGGCCCGGACCGGGACCCCCTGGGCGGCCGCCACCGAGGGTTCGAAGAGGGTGAGCAGGAGCGGCCGGAAGAAGAGGTTGGAGAAGACCAGGATGATGCCGGCAATCGCGAAGGCGATCCAGAGGTCGGCATCGCTGACGCTCGTGATGTCGCCGAAGAGCCACTCCTCGAGCTCGGTGGCGGTGTCGAGCAAGGGCAGGATGGCCACCCCGGCGGCGAAGGCGGTGGTGTAGAGGACCGCCAATGCGGTGCCTTGGGCGACCCGCGAGGCCCGCGAGACCACCACCGACCCGAGGCCCACGAACATCGCCGCGGCGAGGGCCCCGATGAAGGCGTTGGCCTGCGTCAGGGCGCCGGTCACCAGGATGCCGAGGGCGATCCCCGGCAGCATGGTGTGCGAAAGGGCGCTCACCGAGAGGGCCGTGCGCCGCAAGACCACGAAGCCCGAAAAGAAGCCGTTGGTGAACCCGATCAAGAGCGCCGCGAGCAGCGCGCGCTGGAAGAAGGGATCCTGGAAGGGAGCGAGCATCGGGTCAGGGGGCAGGGGGGAGGGGGCCGCGGTTTTCCACCGCCAGGCCCATCGTTTTTATCATCAGGTAAAAAATGGTTATCATCGGGTCCGGTTCGGCGATCATGCCGCGAAGGCGCTGTCGATGGCCTGGGCGGTGAGCACTTCCCCGGTCGGTCCGAAGGCGCGTTGCGTGCGGTTGAGGAGGAGGACCTGGTTGAAGAGCCTCGGGGCGGACTCGAGATCGTGGTGCGAGGCGATGATGAGCCGGCCCTCCTCGGCGAGGGCCCCGATGAGGGATGCCAGCGAGGCCGCGGCGCTGCGGTCGAGGCCGGTGAACGGTTCGTCGAGCAGCAGGACGTGGGCTTCCTGCGACACGGCGCGGGCGAGGAAGGCGCGCTGCTGCTGTCCCCCGGAGAGTTCGCGGATCTGCCGCCCGGCGAGGTCCTCGATCCCGAGGGTGGCGAGGGCCTTCTCCACGGCTTCCGCGTCCGCGGCGGTGAAGCGCCTCATGAGGCCGAGGTGCGGGTAGCGGCCCATTTCGACCAGACCGCGCACCGTGATGGGAAAGGACCAGTCGACCTCCTCGCGCTGGGGGAGGTAAGAGAATTCGCGGGACCACTTCCGCACCGCCGACCCGCGCCACGCGATGGTTCCCGCGGTGCGCGGCAGGAGCCCCGCCACGGCCTTCAGGAGGGTCGATTTGCCGGCGCCGTTCGGTCCGATGAGGCCGACCCGGTTTCCGCAGGAGGTCGCCAGCGAGACCTCCTCGATGGCGACCAGGTTCCGGTAGCACACCGTCAGCCCCTCGATCACCAGCTCGTGGTGGTGGGAGTGATGCGCGCAGCAATCGTGGTTCGTTCCTGGGGAGGTCATGGCATCAGTCATCCGCGCGGGGCCAGCGCAGGTCCACGGGGGCGGTGCGTTCCCCGGCAGGGAAGTGAAGGGTGAGTTCGCGGGTCTCGAGGCCCTCGGGTTCGATGGTGAGGTGCGCGAAGTTCGACTGCGAGAGGTCGGTCCAGTCGACGGCGAGGAGATTCGCGAGGAGGCGTCCCCCGTCGAGCGCCATCGGGAAATCGAGTTCGGCGACGCGTTCGCCGGGGAGCAGATCAAACGGGACGGGGGCCGCGATCAACTCGCCCTCGAGCACGACGCGCGTCGCGGCGGAGGAGAGCCGGATCTCGGCGTAGGCGGGGACGCTCGTCCCGTGATCGGGACCGCTCTCGCCCCCGGGCCCCGGCGCCGCGGGAACGGCCCCGTCCGCCGGAGGGTCCGGTCCCGCGATGCGGCCCACCACCAGGCCGGCCCCGGCGAGGCACAGGATGACGAGGACCAGCCGGATCAGTGGGTTTCCGCGCACGAACCGACGCTAGGCGGAATCGCCCGCTAATGCAATTAATTTGCGTTAACGTCCGGGGGCGGACCGGGTGGCTTCGAGGAGGGCCTCGACCTTGGCGAAGTCCTTGACGCCCGGGGCGGATTCGGCGCCGGACGCCACGTCGAGGGCGGCGGGGCGCACCGTGTCGAGGGCCTCGGCGGCGTTGTCCGGGGTGATGCCTCCGGCGAGGATCACGGGAAGCTCCGGATGCTGCCGGATGAAGTTGGCGGCCAGGGCCCAATCGATGGTTTCCCCGGTGCCGCCGTAGGCGCCGGGGGCATGGGCATCCAGGAGGATCCCGCGCGCCCCGTCGAAGGCCGCGCCGTCCAGCGAGTCCGGGTTCTCGACGCCGATGGCCTTCACGAAGGGCGCCTCGAACTGGCGGCAAAACGGGAGCGATTCATCCCCGTGGAACTGCAGGAGATCGAGGAGGCGGCGGTCGAGGAGATCGCGGACCGCGGCGGGCTCGGGATTGACGAACACCCCGACCCGCAGGATGCGGCCCGCGAGGCCCGGCAGGAATCCGGCCGCGGCCTCCGGGTCGCAGAAGCGCTTCGACGCCGGCCAGAAGTTGATCCCCAGCGCTTCCACGCCGAGGCCGGCGAGGCGTTCCGCGTCGGCGCCGCTCCGCACCCCGCAGATCTTGAGCGAGGGCCGCGCCGTCGCCAGGAAGGTGGAGAGATGGTCGCTCACGCCGCCAGTTTCCCGGATTCTGGCCGGGCCGCAAGGCGGGGATTCGGCCCGAAACGCCCCGGCGGGCGGTCCGGACGGCCCGAGATGAGGCGTTGTGGTGGGGGGCGGGATGTCCTAGGCTGGGCCCCGAGACCGCATGGGCATGCCGCGCAGCACCGCAGACTCCGGCCCGATCTCCAACTGGCGCGAATGGCTGGTGGAGCACGGCGACAAGCTATTGCTCTTCGCGCGCCAGCAGACCCGCCGCCAGGCCGACGCCGAGGATGTCCTCCAGGAGGCCCTCGTGAAGCTCGCCCGCAAGGTCGAGAAGGGCGAATTCGTCGGCGGGCGGGAGGCTTGGATGCCCTTCATGTACACCCAGATCCGGCGGGAGGCCATCGACCTCGGGCGCCGCAACGACCGCCGCCGGAAGCGCGAGGAGCGCGTCGTCGGCGACGAGCTGGGCCTCAAGGGCAGCGAGGACGACTGGTTCGAGGGCGCCGGATACGACGAGGAGCGCCGCCAGATGATGGAGGGGGCCCTCCAGGAGCTGCCCAAGAAATTCTCGGAAGTGATTGTGATGAAGATCTGGGGCGGCCGGACCTTCGCGGAAATCGGGGAAATTCTCGATATTTCGATGAACACGGCCGCCTCCCGGTATCGCTATGGAATTGAAGCCCTCCGGAAAAAACTGACCGGAGCCCGGCTGCGTGGCGACCTCTGACCAAGCCCCCCGAGGCCCGACGACATGCGACCATGGATGCTGAATTGAAGAAGTTTGAAGAAGAACTGGAGCGGATGGCCCCCCGGCGCCTCCCGGAGAACCTCCTTGCCCGCATGGAGGCCGCCATGGACGACTGGGAGGAGCACGACGAGAAGGTCGTCCCGTTCCCGTCCCGGGCCGGGGAATCGCGCCTGATCGGGCGCGGGTTCCTGAAGGCCGTGGCGGCGGTGGCCGTGCTCGGCGCCGCCCTCGCCCTGATGCTGCCCGGCGGCTTCAAGAGCGCCCCCGAAACGGCGGACCGCCCGAACCCCTCCGGGTCGGTCCTCCTCGCCGGGATCAGCCCGGCGTCGTTCGCGCCCCAGGACGCCCAGCGGAAGCTGGTCAGCGCCGCCGACCAGGGCGTGGTCGTCACGCGCGACTCCCGCCCGCACCGCGTCCTGCGCGTCGAGTCGATGGACCACTACACATTTCAAAACGCCAAGGGGGAGGTGCTCACCATGGAGCGTCCCCGCGTGGAGTTCGTCCTGATTCCGCTCGAGACGGATTAACTTAAACAAGCCGTTGGGGCGGAGACGCTCGAACGGGAAAATCAAATTTGCACATCATGAAAATTCCAGTGACAAGCTCAATTTTGTTGGTCCTTGGGTTGTCGGCTCCCGCCTGGGGGATCGAGCGTCCCAAGTCGCTTGACGATGACGCCCGGCGGGATCGTGACGCCGCGCCGCGCGCCGTGGAAGTGGAGCCCGGGGAGGAAGAGATCCCGCGGGCCGTGCCGGCCGAGGAGAAGCCCGCCGCCTGGCTGGGAGTCTTCAGCGAGCCGGTCGACGCGACCCTCGCCACCCACCTCGGGATCGAGGGCGGCGTGGTCCTGCGCTACGTCGCGGAGGGCAGCCCGGCCGCCGCGGCCGGCTTGAAGACCCACGACGTGGTGACCTCCGTCGACGGCATGCCGGTGCGCGGACAGGAAAGCCTGCGCGACGCCATCCTCGCCCGCGCGCCCGGCGACGAGCTCAAGGTCGGGGTGGTCAGCGGCGGCCAGAAGGCCCAGAGGGACGTGAAGCTCACCGCCCGCCCGGCGAACCTGCCGAATCTTCCGCCCCGGCGGCTGCACCGCCCGGATGCGGGGCCGCAGGCCGGCGGCGAGCGTCTCCCCGAGATGCGGGAGCGCCTGCGCGAACTCGAGAAGCTCTTCCCGGACGGCGCCGGCGACCTGCAGCGCCAGCTCCAGGCCCAGATGGAGAAGATGGAGGAGCACCTCGACCGCATGGAGCAGATGCCCGAGCTCGGGTTGAACCTCGATCTCAAGGAAATGCTCGAGGACCTCCCGAAGGGGGGGAACAACTTCAACTTCAATCTCAAGATGGCGGGGAGCATGAAGCTCATGGACGAGCAGGGGAGTGTCGAGATGAAGATGCGGGACGGCGGCAAGGAAGTCGCGGTGCGCGACAAGGAAGGGAACCTCGTCTACGAAGGACCGTGGGACACCGAGCAGGACAAGGCCGCGGTCGACCCGGATCTCCGCGAGCGCATCGAGCGCCTGAATTTCAACGGGGGAGGCGGAGCACTCCGCTTTCACCTCGAAAACCATCTCGATCCCCTCGGCGAACCCGGGGAGGCTGAGCCCGGAGCCGCCGAGAAGGATCCTGACTAAGGGTGCTGTGAATCAGTGGTGGAAAAGAGCCCGGACCGGTGACGGTCCGGGCTTTTCCGGTCCCGCGGCGGCGCCGGTGAACCCCCGCCTCCCGTGCGTTGTCGGTGACGCCGGGATCAGGTCGAGGCGAGGACCGTCTTGAGGTAGGGGTCGCCGGGGAAGTCGGGGGGCATGGGATGCGACCGGAGGCGCACCGGGCGGTCCCGGAACCCGCCGCGGACCACCTTTTGGAATGCGGACCGGCTGATGCCGCGGCAGTTCGTGGTGCAGAGGATCCAACCGGGGTCGGCGAGGCAGCCGGTGGCGAGCTCCACGAGCCGCCCGTAGTCGGACTCGGCGCGAAACACCTTGCCGCCCGAGTGCCGCGAGAACGTCGGGGGATCCAGAACGATGCCCGAGAAGGTCCGCCCCTGCCGCGCGAAGCGCTGCAGCCAGTGGAAGGTGTCGCCCTTGACGAAGTGCTGGGTGTCCGGATCGACCTGGTTGAGCCGGAAGTGGTCGCGGCCCCAGTCGAGGGCGGGCTGCGATAGGTCGAGGGTGGTGGTGGTCGCGCCGGCCAGGGCCGCCACCACCGAGAACGACCCGGTGTAGGCGAAGGTGTTGAGCACCGTGTCGCCCGGCCCGCACCGCTCGCGGACCCGCCGCCGGTTGTCCCGCTGGTCGAGGAAGAGCCCCTGCGAATAGCCGGAATCGAAGCGCACCCGGTAGCGCACCCCGTGCTCGCGGACCTCCACGGGGCCCGTCACGACGGGTCCGGCGAGGTGCGCCGGCGATCGTTTCCCGCGGGGGTCGAGGATCTTCCAGTAGACCGGGAGCGCCCGGGAGGCGAGCCAGTCGCGGAGGTCCGCCGCGACCGCGGGCTCCGGGGTCGACAGCAGCCAGTGGCCGGCGAAGTCGTCCAGGTAGATCCCGGGGAGGTCGTCCCCCTCGCCGTCGACGAGCCGCATGGCATCGGTCGCGCCGATATCGAGTTCCCCGCGCCGGGCGAGGGCGGCCTCCAACAGATCGTGGCGGGGCGGGGTGGACATTCCGATCGGGGTTCCTATGATCCGCCCCGCCATGAGCGAATGGAAGAGCGGAATCGGGGAGGCCGTGAACGACGGCAAGCTGCTGCAATCGTCCCGGGAGAACATCGAGCGGCTGCTGGGCGGGTCGACCAATCCCGTCGCGGAGGCGGCGGTGGCCGAACTGGTCGATGCCGGGGAGTGGCAGGAACTCGACGACCGCTTCTACAAGACGATGGAGTTCGGCACCGGCGGACTGCGCGGGCGGACCATCGGGAAGATCGTGACGAAGGCCGAGGAAGGCAAGGGCGGTCCCCTCGGCCGGCCCGAGCACCCCTGCGTCGGCACCGCCGCCATGAACTACTACAACGTCGGCCGCGCGATCCAGGGGTTCATCATTTACGTGAAGCGCCACCTCGCGGCGCGGGGCGCGGACCGCAGGCCGGTCTTCGTGTTCGCGCACGACACGCGGCATTTCTCGCGGGACTTCGCGGAGTACTGCGCGAAGGTCTGCGCCGACCTCGGGTGCGACGCCTGCCTGTTCGAGGGGCCGCGGGCCACGCCGGAATTGTCGTTTGCGGTGCGGGAGTTGCGCGCCGACGCCGGGGTGGTCCTCACCGCGAGCCACAACCCGCCGCACGATTGCGGGTTCAAGGCCTACTTCGACGACGGCGCGCAGATCGTCGAACCGCACGCGAGCGCCATCATCAAGGAAGTCAACGCCCTCGAGAGCGAGTCCTACGAGGCCCTCCCGGAGGCCGAGCGCGGGACCGTGAAGATTCTCGGCGAGGACATGGACCGCAAGTACAAGGCGCGCCTGCGGACCCTGCTGCTGCGCCCGGACCTGCTCGAGGGGCGGTCCGCGAAGGTGGTCTACACGAACCTGCACGGGACGGGCGGGGTGGTGGTGGTGCCCATGCTCCGGGAACTGGGCTTCGACGTCCTGACGGTCCCCGAGCAGGACGAGCCGGACGGCCGCTTCCCGACGGTCGAGTCGCCGAACCCCGAGAATGCCTCGGCCCTCAAGCTGGCCATGGATCTCGCCGGCCGCGAACAGGCCGATGCCGTCATGGGAACCGACCCGGATTGCGACCGGATCGGCGTGGCGGTCCGCAACAAGCAGGGCGAGCTGCAGCTCCTGACGGGAAACCAGGTCGGGACGCTCCTCAGCTGGTACCGGATCAAGACGATGTTCGACCAGGGGATGCTGACCGAGTCGAACCGGAGCCGGGCGGTGATGATCAAGACCTTCGTGACGACCTCCATGCAGGACACCATCGCCCGGCATTTCGGCATCGGGCTGGTGAACACCCTGACCGGGTTCAAGTACATGGGCGAGAAGCTGCGGAAGTACGAGATGGCCATCCCGGTCGACAAGCGCGGCGACTACCGGTCGCTGAGCGAGGAGGAGAGCCGGAAACTGCGGCTCGAGTACTCGAAGTTCTTCGTGTTCGGCGGGGAGGAGAGCTACGGCTACCTCGCGGGCGACTTCGTGCGCGACAAGGACGGGAACGGCTCGGCCGTGATGTTCGCGGAACTGGCGGCCTACGCGATGAGCGAGGACAAGACGATCGCGGAGCTCCTCGACGACCTGTATCGCGAGTTCGGGGTGCACCTCGAGCTGGGCCAGAGCCTCGTGATGGAGGGGGCCGACGGGGCCGCCAAGATCGCGGCCCTCGCGACGTCCTACTCGGAGGACCAGCCGCACGAGGTGGACGGATCGCGCGTCCGGAAGCTGCAGGATTTCTCCACCGAGGACATCCACGACGAGGAGGGCGACCTCATTCCGAAGCAGAAGATGATCCTCGTGGACCTCGACGACGGCCGGCGCTTTGCGGTGCGCCCGTCGGGGACGGAACCCAAGATCAAGTATTACCTCTTCGGCAAGGACGCGCCCGGCGCGGAGGACCTCGCCGCCAGCAGGGAGAAGGTCAAGGGGAGCCTCGCGTCGCTCTGGACGTGGCTCGAGAAGGACGCCCGGAAGCGGATGGGGTAGGCCGCGGGCCGGCCCGGGGCGTCAGCCGCGCCAATTGGCGTTGTAGCCGCGGGTGTCGATGTGGATGAACGTCGGGTAGACGCCGATTCCGCCGCAGAAGGCGCCCTCGTTGCGGAGGCGGCGGGCCACTTCGGCCGCTTCCCGGTTCGACCCGCCGTAGACGAGGTCGAGGGCCTGGTTCCGGGTGTGGAAGGAGCGCGCCGCCGCCCCGGGAATCTGCCGGTTGTAGGTCGGGCACCGGTAGGCGGAGGTGATCCGCAGGAGGGGAGCGCCGAGGCGGTCGCGGATCTCGTCGGCGGCCCGCAAGGTCGGGGCGAGCCGCTCCCAGATGTCCTCCGGCGGCAGCCGGTTCGCGACATTGTTCAGGGAGGCGCGGTGCGGATTGATCACTTCGTGCGGACGGATGTAGCGCAGGTCGAGGGAGGCCAGGAACTCCGCGTAGGCATCCTCGTGGTCGAGCGGCGGGGGCGCCTCGACGACCTCCGGTTCGGGCGCGTCGGGGGGCAGGCCGGGGGTTCCGGAAGGGGCGTCGTCTCCGGCCAGTCCCGGCCCCGCGGTGGGGTGGGACGGGGGATGCAGCAGCTTGCGGCCGGTCAGGATTGAGCCGACGGCGCCGATGGCCAGGACGGAGGTGGACTGAAGAAAACGCCGCCTCCGCAATACAGAGCGGGGGATGTTTCTCATAAGGTGGACAGCACCTCTAAATTACGGAAATCTTAACTAAATGCGAGTCGAAATGGGAGCCGCCCGGGGAAGGCTCTCCCCGGAAGGATCTTATGAGGAAATTGATGGTCATTGCGGGATCGGGTCCGGGGTCTGGGATTGACGATGCGGCCTCGTGAAGGAACTACTGCGGGGTGGCAAAGCGACTCTGGCCGCCGGGAGCGGCCGTCATCTCCGGGGTGTTGCTGGCGCTCTGTTTTCCGCCCTTCGGGATAGGGATGCTGGTGTGGGTGGCGATGATGCCGCTGCTGGTGGCGCTGTGGACCGGCGGGAGTGACCGGCGCCGGGGGTGGTTCGGGTTCCGGACCGGCTTCCTGGCCGGGGCCGCGTTCTGGCTGATCAACCTGAAGTGGATCACGGAGGTCAGCGGGATGGGCATGGTGACGGTGGCCCTCTATCTCGCGCTGTACTTCGCGTTCTTCGGGGCCTTCGCGGCCGGGGTGGGCAATCCCTGGCGGCCGCGGCGCTCCGGCCGGGAGGGTCGCGACGCGCTGGCGGAGGCGGGCCGCTCCCTGGGGTATGCCGCCCTGTGCGCCCTCTGGTGGTGCGGGCTGGAATGGACGCGGGGGTGGATGCTGACCGGTTTCGGATGGAACGGCATGGGAGTCGCCTTCCACGAGACGCTCGTGCTCGCCCAGGCGGCGGAGCTGGTGGGGGCCACCGGGCTGGCGTTCCTGCCGATGTTCATGGCGGCGGTGGTGGTGCAGGTGGCGCGCCGCCTGCACGGGGAAGCCCGGCGCGGGAAGAGGCTGGTGCACTGGGACTTCGCGGCCGCGGCGACCCTTCTCGCGGTGGCGTTTCTCTTCGGGGTCTTCCGGCTCCAGGGCTGGAAGCCCGAGGAGGTGGTCCCGCTGCGGGTTCTCGCGGTGCAGCTCAACATCCCCCAGGAGGCGTCGCGGGTCCTGTGGTCGCTCGAGGAGGTCCACGGCGGATACGAGGACGAGACGCTGCGGGCCCTCAATGAACTCGAGGAGGCCAACGTGATGCGCATGGAGGAGGAACTCGAGGAGGGGGAGGGGGCCCTCGAGATCGAGATGCCGGACTGGGTCCTGTGGCCCGAGTCGGCCCTCAAGGAGTGGCTCCTGTTCACCGGCGACGGGCTGCAGGTCACCGGGCCGGCGAACCGCCTGACGCTCGAACGCGTCCTGGGCGCGGGCTCGTTCACGCTCCTCATGGGGTTGAACGAGATCGAGGCGGTCCTGGACGGCGACATCGCCGTTCCGGTGGAGGGGGGCGACAGCTACAACTCGCTGCTGGCGCTTCCCCCGGGGGCGGAGCGCTTCCTCAGTTACCGCAAGCAGCACCTCGTCATGTTCGGCGAGACGATCCCCTACCAGGACCAGCTGCCGATCCTGCGCAAGTTCTACGAGATGTCGGCGGGGGTCGAGTTCGGGGGGGGCTTCAGCACGGGGTCCGGCGATGAGCCGCTCCGGATTCCGCACCCCGCCGCGCCGGACGGCCAGGTCGCGGTGATCCCGTCGATCTGCTTCGAGGACACCGTGCCGCGGCTCCTCCGCAAGTACGTCCACACCGGCGGCCAGCTCATCGTGAATGTCACCAACGACGGGTGGTTCAAGGACAGCGAAGCCGCCGCCCAGCACTTCGCGAATGCCCGCTTCCGCAGCATCGAGCTGCGCCGCCCGATGGTCCGCTGCAGCAACACCGGGGTGACGGCGGTGGTCGGGGCGAACGGCAGCGTCTACGACCCGCTGACCGGGTCCCGGCGGGTCCTCGAGGACGAGAGCGGCAACCATCTCACCCGCGGGTGGCTGTTCGCCACGGCCTACGTGCCGGTCGACGGCCCCGTCACGCTCTATGCCCGCGGCGGCGACTGGCTCTCCGCGGGCGGGTTCCTCCTCGGCCTCGGGTGGTGGCTCACGGCGCGGTGGCGGCGGAGGTGAGCGGAATGGGCGGGGGGCCGCCGCAGTGCTTGCGGCCGCGGGATCGCTCTGGCAGAGTCCGCGCCCCGTGGCGGTGGGCGATGTCAGAGGAGTCCTGCAGTACGTCCCGCTGTTCCGCGGGCGGACCTTCGTGGTGTTGTTCGACGAGGGCCTCCTCCCGGAGCCGGCGGTGGCGGAAACCCTCCTGGACCTGAAGGCGCTCCAGGATGTGGGCGTGCGCCTCGTCATCGGGGTGCTCGGCGGCGACGTCGACGACCTCGCCGCGTGGCTCACCGAGCTCGAGGTGAAGTTCGCCCGGGCGGCGGCCCCGCCCCGGGATGCCGAAGCGTGCCTCGCGGAGTGCGGGCGCATCATCGAGCGCGGGCAGGCGGCGGTGGTGGACTGCGCCGGCGTGAGCCCCCTCGGGGCGCGCATGGCCGCGCTGGGGTCCGGTCTCGGGGCCGCGAAGTTGATCGCCCTCCTGAACGGTCCGGGGGTCTTGCGCGACGGGAAACCGCTGCATGCCATCTCGTGCTCCGCGGCGGAGAGCGTGGACGGCCCGCTGCGCGGCGGCGAGTTGCTGTCCGCCGCGGTGGGCGTCTGCCAGTCCGGGATTCCGCGGGTGCACATCCTCGACGGCCGCCAGCAGGGGGTCCTCGCCGACGAGTTGTTCTCGAACGAGGGGGCCGGCACCATGGTGCACACCGACAGCTACCGCGAAATCCGCCCGCTCCGGGAAGAGGATATCCCGGAACTGCTGGCCATGGTGGGACGTTCCGTGCGCCGCTCGCACCTCGTCCCGCGCGGATACGAGGACATCGAGGAGAAAACCGGCGATTTTTCCGTCATGTGCCTCGATGACAACGTGGTGGGATGCGTCGCCCTGCACGAATACGGCGGGGATCTCGGCGAGATCGCCTGCCTCTACGTGAAACAGTCCCACGAAAAGCTCGGTTACGGCCGGACCCTGGTGCAGACCGCCGAGGAGAAGGCCCGGGCCCGCGGGCTGAAGACGGTCTTCGCCCTCACGAACCGCGCCGCGGGCTTCTTCGGCGACAAGCTCGGCTTCACGGAAGGGGACCTCTCCATCGTCCCCGCCGCCCGGCGCGCCAAGCTCGCCGACAGCGGGCGCGATTCGGTGGTGGTCGTGAAGGACCTCCGGGCGCCCGGGGCGGACGTCAGTTCATGAAGGGATTCTCCGAGGCCTCCGCGATGATGCGGTGGTAGGGAGAAATGCCGCGGAGCGTCTCGGACCAGAGCGATTGGTCGTGGTTCTGGGCGAGGATGTGTTCGTTCGGCTTCGCGGTGAACCACGACTTCCGGCGCAATTCGCCTTCCAGCTGGCCGTCGGACCATCCGGAGTAGCCCACGAAGGCGCGCACGAGGGTGCCGGGGTTGCGGGCGTGCTTGATGGCGTCCGGCGCGGAGATCCGCGTCGCAAACCGCAGCCCCTTGTCGTCCGACCACCACAGCGCCGAGAAGGTCAGGTGCTCGCGGGCCACCGGTCCGCCGACGTGCACCGCGATGCGGGCCAGCGCCGAGAACTCGTCGTCGCTCAGGAAATCGCCGACCCGGTGGCCGGACGGCTGGTTGAGGATGAGCCCGTAGGCGCCCTCGTCGGTGTTGTGTTCGGCGACGAGGATCACGGAGCGATTGAAAATGCCGTCCCGCAGCGACGGATCGGCGATGAGAATCTGCCCCTGGAGGCGAATGGGCGATTCCTGGGAGGGGATTTCAGCCATACCAGAACGTGGCGAGGGAGGCCCGGGGCGTCAAGAATGCGATCGGGTGAATTCGCGGAGATCCCGGTTTTTGGAGGTTGGAGGGGCGCACCGGGGCCCTTAGAGTCCGCGCGTGTTCGTCGATCAGGTGCGGGTTTATGCGAAGGCCGGGGACGGTGGAAACGGCGTCGTCAGTTTCCGCCGCGAGAAGTTCGTGCCGCGGGGCGGGCCCGACGGCGGCGACGGGGCCGACGGGGGCGATGTCATCCTGCGGGTCGACCCGCACACCGACAACCTGAAGGCGTTTTCCTACAACCCGCGGCTCATCGCCAAGAACGGGGGCCACGGGCAGAGCTACAAGCGCCACGGGAAGAACGGGAAGCAGCTGATCGCCAAGGTTCCGCCCGGGACGGTGATCTATCGGAGCCCGGCGGCCACCGTCACGGAGGCCGTCGCCATGGAACGCCGCGAGGAAGGCATCGACCTCGAACCGGTGGGGGACCTCACCGACTACGGCGAGGAGTTCATCCTCTGCAAGGCCGGCAAGGGCGGGAAGGGCAACTGGCAGTTCAAGAGTTCCACCAACCAGGCCCCGCAGGAGCGCACCCTCGGCACGGAAGGGGAGCAGGGGGTCTTCTACCTCGAACTGCGGCGCATCGCGGATGCCGGCATGGTGGGGTTTCCCAACGCCGGGAAATCGACGCTGACCGGGGCGCTTTCGGCGGCGAAGCCGAAGGTGGCCTCCTACCCGTTCACGACCCTGGCGCCATCGGTGGGCGTGGTGGAGTTCGAGGGGTTCAAACGCTGCACCATCGCCGACATTCCGGGCCTCATCGAGGGGGCCCACGAGAACCGCGGGCTCGGGCACGAGTTCCTGCGCCACATCACGCGCTGCGGCCTGCTGCTCTTCGTGCTCGACATGGGCGGCAGCGAGGGGCGGGATCCCATCGAGGATCTCCAGACGCTCCGGACCGAGATCAAGATGTACGACGAGGAGCTGTCGCAGTTCCCCTGGATGGTGGTCGCCAACAAGATGGACCTTGAAGACGGGGCCGCGAACCTCGAGCGCTTCCGCCAGCGCTTTCCCAAGGTGGAGGTGGTGCCCATCTCGGCGGAGAACGGGGAAGGGCTCGATCGCCTGAAGGAGATCCTGGCCGAAAAGGTCGGGAAGCAGCCGAAGGATTGAGGGGCACCCCGGGGACGCAGGGAATGAGCGACGAGCGGTCCGGGCTGGTGTTTGTTTACGGAACCCTGCGGAAGGGGGCCTCGAACCACTGGCGCATGGAGGCCGCCGCGAGGCGCGGGCCGGCCCGGGTGCGGGGCTGGCTCTACACGATCGACTGGTATCCGGGGCTGGTCCTCGACCCGCGCGGCGACGAGGTCGTGGGTGAAGTCTACGAGGTCCCCTCGAAAACGCTCGCGGCACTCGACGAGTTCGAGGGGGCGGAGTTCGAGCGGGTCCGGGCGGTGGTGCAACCGGAGGACGGGAAGCCGGTCGAGGCCTGGGTCTACGCGTTTCGCGGCGGGGTCGAGGGGCGGGCCCCGCGCCGCCCCGCGGACTGGTTGTTGGCGGAGGAGTGATGCCGGCCGGGGGGCGCGGGGAGCAGAGTGGGCTCCATGGCGGGCTCAAGCCCGGACTCCTGGCGGAAGGGGAGGCGGTGGAATTGGCGGTGCGGCCGGGTGGGGGTCGCACCCGCATCCGTCAACTCCCCATGGCGCTCCCCATCTGCGCAAACAGTTCGATCTGTTGCGCGGAGTATTCGAGGAGATCCGCCGCGAGGGTCACGGCGCCCGGCTCGAAGAGGGTGGCGATGCAGGAACCGCCGAAGGCGAAGTAGCCCTTCTCGGCGCCCTTCGCCACCGGCCGGCCGGGGGTGAAGGTTTGACGGATGGTGCCCACGTTGGTGGCGCCGATATCGAGCATCACGATCGTGCCGAGATCCGCGGTGCGGAGTTCGGTGAGGACCCGCTTGTTTTCCCACAGGTAGGACAGCGAGGTGCGGAGCGCGTGCGGCGAAACCGAGTAGAGGAGGCCGTTCACGTGGCGCGGCGCGGAGGGCGTCCCGTCCGCGGGAAAATGGAACCGGTGGTAGTCGGTGGGGCAGAGGCGCGAGAGAACGAGAGCCCCCTCGCGGTAGCGGGCGGCCAGTTCCCCGGACGCCAGGAGGGCCTCGAGGTCGAAGCGCTGGCCCTTCACGAACACCGCATCCACCGCGGAGAGGTCCGCGAACCCGAGGTGGCGGCCGTCGCACGGGAAGACCACCGGCGCGTCGGCCAGGGGCCGGGCCTCCGGCTTCAGCTTCCGGATGAAGAAGTCGTTGAAGGACCGGAAGGACCCGGCGTCGTCCGCGAATTCGGCGGGGTCGACCTCGAAATCCCGGATGAAGGGCGCCACCAGCTTGCGGCTCGACGGGGCGCTCATGCGGCGGCCGTAGAGCCGCGAAAAAAAGGGCCGCTTCACGAGGGTGTGCAGGGCGGCCCGCCCGAGGGGATGGTGATAGGTCCAGCGGAGCCAGCGCTCGCCGTAAACCGCCTCGGTTTCGAGGCGCCCGCGGTGGCGATTAAAGTAGCGGATCGGTTCCACGGGGAGAGATTGCCCCTTGCGTGCCGGGGTCGGCAAGGTTACCGATCCCCCGGATGCAGGATCGTTATCTGATGGTCGCCCTCGCGGCGGCACTGGCCCTGGTCGGCTGCAAGCCCCAAGCCACGGTGGTGGAGATCAGCGAGACCCGCGAGCTCACCACCGAGGACACCCCCCCGCGATTGAAGGCCACCAGCGCCGAGCGCTTCCAGGGGTCCCGGGCGGCCGGCCCCGCCGGCTACCGCTACGAGACCCCGGAGGGATGGACGCCGCAGCCGGCGTCCATGCTGCGGAGCCTCAACTTCGCCATCGGGCCGGAAGGGGAGGGGGAGGTCTACCTGAGCCGGACCCGCGGCGATGTGGGCTCGAATGTGAATCGCTGGCGCAAGCAGTTCGGGATGGAGCCGCTCTCGCCGGGGGAGCTTGCGAAGCTGCCGCGCACCGTCGGCCTCGGCGGGGAACTCGCCCTCGTGGATGCCGCCGGAACCTACGCGCCCGGGATGGGCCGCCCGCCGCAGGAGGGCTTCGCCCTGGTGGGTGTCATCGGGCAGAGCCCCGACGAGGTGGTCACCGTCAAGATGGTCGGGCCGGAGGCCGTGGTGCAGGCCGAGCGGGAGCGATTTTTGCAGTTTGTGCGCAGCCTGCAACCGGCTGAATGATGCCCCCCGGGCGGGACGTAGAGTCACCCCCGAAGATCCCATGGAATCGTCCGTCGCCAACAGGAACAAGCCGCTCGCCGCGAAGGTGGTCGAGTTTCTTTCCGGCTATGCCCTGGCGTGCATCCTCATGCTGCTTCTGCTTGTCCTCACCTGGCTCGGGACGCTCGAGCAGGTCGACCGCGGCCTCTTCGTCACGGTGAAGAAGTACTTCAGCTACGAGACCTTCTTCCTTTTTCCGGAGATCAAGGGGAAGCTGGTGCCGCTGCCCCTGCCGAGCGCCTTCTGGGTCGGGGCGGTCTTCTTCGTGAACCTCGCCCTCGGGACCATCCTGCGGGTCCGCAAGGGGTGGAAGACCATCGGGGTGCTCATCGCGCACGGCGGCATGCTCTTCCTCCTGCTGGGGGCCTTCGTCACCCAGGTGTTTTCCGAGCGCGGCAACATGGCCATCACCGAGGGGGAGGTCAGCAACGTCGCCCAGCACTACTTCGACCATGTCATCGAGGTGACCGAGATCGCGGACGGCAAGCCCGCCAAGGTGCACGTCATCGCGACCCGCCACCTCGAGGACCTCCAGCCCGACGACGAGCGCCTCTTCAAGATGGCGAACCTCCCGTTCGACCTCGCGGTGAGCGGCTACCGCGTGAACGCCCGGCCGGTGTCGGTCTCCCAGGGCGCCCGCGGACCCGCGGAGGAGGTCATCGACGGGTTCTTCCTGCAGGCCCGCGAACCGGAAGTGGAGGCCGAGCGCAACATGCCCGGCGCCGTGGTGGAGGTCCGCGCCAAGGACGGCACCCCCGGCGAGCGCTTCCTCCTCAGCACCGCCAGCTTCCACCCCGCCACCCTCGAGATCGACGGCAAGCTCTACGCGCTGAACCTCCGGAAGGCGCTCTGGAAGATGCCCTTCACGGTCGCCCTCGACAACTTCACCCACGAGTTCCACCCGGGGACGATGCGCCCGAAACGCTTCGAGAGCGAAATCCGCCGGATCCAGGACGGCCGCGAGGAGCCCGTCCTGATCAAGATGAACGATCCCATGCGCCGCCAGGGGTTCACCTTCTTCCAGGCCAGCTGGGGCCCCCAGAACGCCGCCCCCGGCGACACCCTCTTTTCCGTCTTCGAAGTGGTCCGCAACCCCGCCGACAAGTGGCCCGAGTGGTCGCTCTACGTCACGGGGGTGGGCCTCCTGGTCCATTTCCTCATGAAACTGGTCCTCTTTATCACGAACCAACCGAAACGACGTGTCCGCGCCAGCTAAATCGAAGGTGGGGCGCAAGGTCGCCTTCGGGATGTGTCTCGCCGTGATCGGCGGGATCTTCCTGCTGGCCGTCAAGGAGATGCGCCCCGAGAAGTCCTACACCGTCCTCCCGGATTACGCGCCGTGGCAGGAGGATACCGTGGAGGTCGCGAAGGGCATCCCCCTCCAGGCGGGGGGACGGGTCAAGCCGCTGGAAACCTACGCCGGCTACCTCATGCTGAGCATGCGCGGCGACCGCCTCATCAAGATCGTCGGGGCGGACGGCGACAAGGTGAAGATCACCCCGACGGAGTGGTTGCTCGACGCGCTCTTCCGGCCGGAGGTCGCCATGAAGCTGCCGTCGTTCCGGGTCGACAACTCGGAGGTCATCGAGCTGGTCGGCCTCGAGGCCAGGGAGAAGCGCGACCGCTATTCCTACGAGCAATTGAGCGCGGCCCGCCCGAAGTTGTTCGAGCTCGGGACGCGCTACGAGGAAATGCAGCGCCAGGACGAGGAGCTTTCCCGGGTCGAGACGCAGACCCTCGCGCTGGCGCGGCTGGTGCGCAATTTCGAGGCCCTCATCGGCTACTTCGCCTTTGCGCGCTCCGGGATCGAGCTCCTGGGGGCCGGGGTGGGCGGCGAGTCCCAGGTCCAGCGGGTGAGCACCCTCATGGCGACCGCCGACGTGATCCGCGGGGTCCTGGCGGATGCCCAGGCGCGCGGGGAAGCCCCGCCCGCCCACGTCACGAACCTCCTCCAGCAGATCACCGATCTCAGCAACGCCGCGAAATTCGGCCTCCCGGTGCTCCCGCCGCCGGATCCTGAAACGAAGGACTGGCTCACGGCCGGGAATCGCATCTGGGGGGTGATGACCGGAACCAGCAGCGACCCGGAGGGCGCCATCGCGGACATCACCGCCATGGAAACCCTCGTGGCGACCGAGGCGCACGAACCCGCGAAGTTCACCGAGCGCCTCGAAACGTGGCGCGGCTCGCTCGAGGAACGGGCCCGCGACCGCGGGGAATACCGGCCGGTCCCCATCGAGCTGAAGTACAACCGCGCCAACTGGTTCTTCAACGCCCTCTTCTTCTGCTTCCTGCCCGGGGCGCTCGTCCTGTCCCTCGGCCTCCTGGCGCCGCAGGGCGGGTGGGGGCGGGCCATGCGGGCCGGCGTGTGGGTCTTCTCGCTCCTCGGGCTCGGCCTCCTCGCGGCGGGCATCGTGCAGCGGAGCGTCATCATGGACCGTCCGCCGGTCGGCAACCTCTTCGACACCATTCCCTTCATCACCGCCGGGGTGGTGCTGGTGGCCCTCATCGCGGAACTCCTGACCCGCCGCGGCATCGCCCTCGGGATCGCGCCGGTCATGGGCTTCATCGGCCTGGTCCTCGCGCGCCGCTTCGAATTCGGCGACGGGACCGACACCATGGATCCCCTCATCGCCGTCCTGCGGTCGAACTTCTGGCTCATGACCCACGTCCTCACCATCACCGCGGGCTACGCCGCCGGGCTGCTGGCCGCGGTGGTGGGACTCGTCTATGTCCTGCGCCGCATCCTCGGGTTCGACGACGACAGCAAGAGCGGCAAGTCGACCCGCCGCTTCCTGACGCGCATGACCTACGGGGTGGTGTGCTTCACGCTCCTGCTCTCCCTGATCGGCACCGTCCTCGGCGGGATCTGGGCGAACTACTCGTGGGGACGCTTCTGGGGATGGGACCCCAAGGAGAACGGGGCCCTCATGATCGTCCTCTGGAACCTGCTCATCCTGCACGGCCGTCTCGGCGGATTCCTGCGTGAGTGGGGGACCAATCTCGCCGCGCTCTTCGGCGCCGTGGTGGTGACCTTCTCGTGGTGGCACGTGAACCTCCTCGGCGTCGGCCTCCATTCCTACGGGTTCTCCGATTCCAAGAAGATGATGGTCTTCAGTTTCTACGGGCTCATCGGTATCGTCCTCCTCTTCGGCATCGGCTTCATGCTCCACGAACGGGCTTCGAAGAAGGCCGCCCGCCTCGAAGGCGCCTCCCGACCCGGCGACGACGCCCTCGCGCCGGCCAAATAACGCCGAGCGCGGAAAGGGAGGGGCGGCGTCTCGCCGCCAAGCGGGGCGTGAGCATCCAGCGATAGGGGCTCGCGGGAACGAAGCTCCGGCTCGACAGCTGACGTCCGATTCAAGCAGCGGCGAGGCTCTCTCTCACCGCCCAGTCCATGGATCGCCTTAAGGGAAAATACCTACGTCCCGGAACATGCCACCGGCCCAAAAATGCTTGCCCGAAAGTGGGCCGCCTCGGTATCAGTGTTCAATAGAAATGGAGTAGGCTTGATTGACCTCCTTCGAAGAGTAACCGAAGTCCGACGGGATTCCCTCCCTCGCCGCCGAGCTCTTGTTCTTCCCTGGATCTCTCGCGAGGCCGATCCGTCACAAGAACACGCTCATGAAACGGTCCTCTTCGCGGCCCTGCGCCGCACTCCCATCACGCATCAAGGCACCGGCGGCAGGCCTGTGGTCTGGCCTGCTTCTCATCTTCCCGGTGCACGCCGCCGATCTCACCACCGCCACCGTCGATTCCGGGGGCGGGCGGTCTTCGGGCGGCCCGGTGGTGCAGGACGCGAGCGTGGGATATTTCGCCGGGATCTCCCCGGCCGGGGTGACCACCGCCAAGCAGGGTTACATCGGCCAGCTTTACGACCTGGTGGGCATCGCGGTGGCGGCCACCCCCGCCAGCGTCGATGAAGGCGGAACACGGCAGCTCGATGCCAGTTTCATCCTGGACGACGCCACGAGCCTGGCGCTGGCAGAGCCCGAGGTGGCATGGAGCGTGGTGAGCGGGCCAGTCACCGGTATCGATAGCGGGGGCCTTGCCACCGGCGGGATCGTTTACGAGGACACCCCGGCCACGGTCCGGGGGAGCCACCTGGCGTTCGAGGGCGATCTGGACGTAACGGTCCGGAACGTCGATTGCGACAACTACCTGTCGTATGGGGGGGACGCCATGGCCGACGAATGGCAGGTCGCCTTCTTCGGGGCGCCCCCGAACGCCACTGCCGATCCTTTCGCCAACCCGGATGGCGATCAGTTCAGCAACTTCTTCGAGTTTGCCAGCGGCACCGACCCGCATTCTCCCGACAGCGGCAGTCTCATGGCCGACGTCCCGGGCGGGACCTTCACGCCCGGCGCCCCGGCCATCCACGTCGCGTTCAGCCCCCTGCGCGTCACCTACCGATTCGTCCGCAGCGTGAAGCACTCCGTGCTGGGCCTCACCTACACCCCCGAGTTCAGCCACGATCTCAGCCAGTTCTTCGCCTCCGCCACCACGCCCACGGTCCTCATTTCCGATCCAGGCACCGGCTACGAACTCGTCGCTGTGCCCTACCCACTTTTCCTGCCCAACGGGCGCAAAGCCCAGTTCTCTCGCCTCGAGATCAACCACGACTAGTGTGGTGTCCCGCAAGTCCTGCAACATGCTGGGGTCTTCAGAGTTTCAAAAAGTGGCTC
>JABDMC010000038.1 GCA_013001695.1 Akkermansiaceae bacterium | reverse complement strand
ATTGTGATGCGGCCCATGCTGGCAAGGTTAATCCCGGGGGCGATCAGCGGATTGGGGGGCGGGGCGGAGGAGGTGAAACACCGGGTGCGGCCGGAGAGTATGGGGGAACATGAGATTCCTGGCGCCCTGCGCACTGATGCTCGGATTGATCTGCCCCGGCGGGGCAGGGGGGGAGGGAACCAGCGACTGGCCGCAGTTTCGCGGGCCGCACGGGCAGGGGGTGTCGGAAGCGAAGGACCCGCCGGTGTCGTGGGATCGCAAGAAGGGCGTCGACTGGAAGGTGGAGGTGCCGGGGGCGGGCTGGTCGTCGCCGGTGGTGCAGGACGGCCGGATCGTCCTCACGACGGGGGTCGAGAAGCGGGGGAAGATGACGCTGGGCGTCATGCAGTATGACGCCGCCACCGGAAAGAAGCTCTGGCATCGCGAGCTCTTCACCCCGACCGAGGAGGAGACCGCCGCGATGCACGCCAAGAACTCGTTGGCGAGCAGCACCCCGGTGATCCGGGATGGAATCGTTTACGCCCACTTCGCGCACATGGGCACCGCGGCGCTCCGTCTCGAAGACGGGGAGGTGGTGTGGAAGCACCAGGAACGATACCCGCCGGTGCACGGAACCGGCAGTTCTCCCGCGCTGGCCGGTGACCTCCTGGTCTTCAACGCCGACGCCAAGGAGGACCCCGCGGTGGTGGCCCTCGCGGCGCGCACCGGGAAGCCGGTCTGGAGGACCCCGCGCGAGGTGGAGGTGAAGCGGACCTTCTCGTTTTCGACGCCCCTCGTCATCGACCACGGGGGTCGCACCCTGATCCTGAGCCAGGGAAGCGGCATGATCGGGGCCTACGCGCCCGCCGACGGCAAGCTGGTCTGGCGGGTCCGCTACGGGGAGGGATATTCGGTGGTGCCCCGCCCGTTGTTCGTGGACGGGATGATCTACGCCTGCACCGGGTTCGGCCTGCCGCACCTGCTGGCGATCAAGCCCGACGGGGCCCGCGGCGACGTCACCGATTCGCACGTGGTGTGGAAGGTGAAGCGGAACGTGCCGAAGACGCCGAGCGTGGTGGCGGGGCACGGACTGATTTACATGGTCGACGACACCGGCCGGGTCACCGGGCTCGACGCCATGACCGGGCAGGTCCGCTGGACGGAGAAACTGGCGGGCAACTTCTCCGCGTCGCCGGTTCTCGCCGGTCACACTCTTTATGCCTGCTCGGAGGACGGGGTGTGCTTCGTGCTGAAGGTGTCGGCGGACGGCGGAAAGATCCTCGAAGAGATCGACATGGGGGACCGGATCTTCGCCTCTCCGGCGGTGCTGGATGGCACCGTGATCATCCGCTCCGAAGGGCACCTCTGGCGCATTTCGGGGAAGTGATCCGCAAGGCCCCCGGGGGGTCCCGAAATTCGGCTGCATGCCGCGCCGGTTGGTTCGTCATGGGGAGGTGGACGCCCGATTCCTGACCGCAGTGTGTGCCGCCGGCTTGCTCGGCTGGCTGGGGATGAGTTTCGGGACGCCCTGCGGCCCGGCGGAGACTGACCGCCAGGTGGTTTCCGCGGATCATGCCGATGCGCACCGGCTCGGCGCGCGGCCGGCTGGCACCGTGGACCTTCCCTCGTGGTCGGAGCGGACGCCGCTCGAGGAAGAGCCGCTCCTGGTTCTCGCGGGCGAGCGGCGCTAGCCGCCCCCCGAACGTCACTCCTCGAAGGAGATGATGTTCTTGATGCCGGTGGCCTTGTCGAGGAGGAGCTCGCGGCAGGCCTCGATCGGGTAGCGTTTCGTGATGATCGCCTTGAGGGCGTCGGGCCAGCGTTCCATGAAGATTCCAAGGTCGGTGATGGCCGTCTCGAAGGCCGCCTTGTCGGCGTTGACGGTGCCGACGATGGCCTGGTTCTTCAGGACGATGTTGCGCATGATCTGGTCCGCCTCGATCGGGATGGGATCCCGGGGAGCCGGGATGCCGGTGAAGATGTAGACCCCGTTGAGGCCGAGGACGCTGAGGACGTCGAAGGCGACGCTCGAGACGCCGATCCCCTCGTAGACGAGATCGATGGACCCCACGATCTTGGCGAGGGACTCGACATCGTGTTCCAGCGAGGAGATGTACTTCACGCCGAAGGATTCCACGATGTCGGCCTTCGGGTTGGGAGCCTTGGAGCGCGAGTAGACGTAGGTGTCGAACCCTTCCGCCTTCAGTTTCATGGCGCCGAGGATTCCGATCGGCCCGGCCCCGAGGACCACGGCCCGGAGGCCCTTGCCGGTCGGCTTGCCGTTCTCCTCGTGGAGGACCCACGGGAGGCGGCTTTGCACGGCCCACGCCTGGGCCAGCCCCTTCTCGGCGATGGTGAGGGGCTCCACGAGGACCGCGACGTCGCGCAGCTCCGGGGGAACGTAGGTGAGGTACTGCTCCTCTTCCGTGTAGGTTTCGGTCATGAACCCGTGCACCTGGTTGATGCCGCGTTCGACGAAGTCACCGGTCGAGCAGAAGTCCTGGAGACCCTGGCGGCACGGGAGGCACCCTTCGTGCTGGCACGGGCGCCGGACCGACGGGACGACGAGATCGCCGGGCTTGAGATTCCGGACATTTCCCCCGACTTCCACGACCTCGCCGAGCGACTCGTGACCGAGGACGAGGTAATCGGAGCCCGACGGGGGCGCCCCGTAAACGAAGGTGCAAATTTCGCGGTCCGTCCCGCAGATGCCGACTTCGAGGCTCTTGATCAGGACCTGGTCGTCCGCATTCACCGCGGGGGCGGTGTGCTCGACAATCCCGACCTTCTTCTGACTCGGCGTGACCGCTACTGCTTTCATAAACTGGGAGATCCCTCCGGCCAAGGGGCCGGGCCCGGCATGACCCGGTAGGGGAAAGCCTCTAGGCCCGGTGCGGGAGGGACCAGAAAAAAAACCCGGAGAAGGGCGGAAGCGGGCCGAAATGCGTGGAGCGTGGAACGCGGGCCCGGCACGGCGGGAGGGGGCGGAACACCCGGCGCGGGGACCCGGGGCGGCCACGGGAGGCGCGAATCAGGCGAGCAGGGCGCGGAGATGGGCCTCCGCGGAACGGGCGAGGGCGCCGAGGTGGTAGCCCCCCTCGAGCGTGGAAACGATGCGGCCCGCGGCGTGATCGTTGGCGAGGGAGACGATGAGGCCGGTGATCCAGGTGAAGTCGTCCTCGGTGAGGTCGAACTGGCCGAGCGGGTCGCGGGTGTGGGCGTCAAAGCCTGCGGAGACGAGGAGCAGCTGCGGGCGGTGGCGTTCGACGGCGGGAATCCAGTCGCGCTCGATGGCCCGGCGGAAGGCGCGGCTGCCGGTGCGGGCGGGGAGGGGCGTGTGGACGAGGTGTTCGCCGGGGGTGTCGAAGTGCCGGTGCGGGTAGAAGGGGTGCTGGAAACTGGAGCAGACGAGAACCTCGGGAGACTTCTCGAAGATGTCGACGGTGCCGTTGCCGTGATGGACATCGAAATCGAGGATCGCCACGCGCTCGATATCCCGGTGGGCGAGCGCCGTTCTCGCCGCCACCGCGACGTTGTTGAAAAAGCAGAAGCCCATGGCATCGGCAAATTCGGCGTGGTGTCCGGGGGGACGACCCGCGCAGAAGGCCCGCTTGAGGTCGCCCTTCAGCACGAGGTCGACCGCCTCTTCGACGGCCCCCGCGGCGAGATTGGCGGCCTGCAGCGAGCCGGGGGCGAGAAGCGTGTCGGCGTCGATGGGGACGAGGCCGGAGGCGGGCGCGCAGTCCGCGAGGCTGCGCAGGTAGGCCGGCTGGTGGGTGCGGGCCAGCGCCTCGGGAGTGACGGGACGGGACTCCCGGGTGGCGACCATCTCGAGGAGCCCGGTGGTGCGGAAGTGCTTGAGGATCGCCTGGGTCCGTTCCGGGCACTCGGGATGCCCCTCGGACATGCGGTGCAGGTCGTACTTGGGATGGCTGAATAGGGCGACGTCCATGGCGGCATGCTAACGCCGGGGCGCGGGGGAGGCCATTCCGGATCACCGCCCGGTTTCCGGGCGGGAAGCGGTGGCGGGGCGTCAGCCTCCGGGCCTTTTTTCAAGGCTGTCGCGGTACTTCATGGCGGCCTCGAGGCGGGAACGGACGTGCAGCTTCTCGTAGATGTTGCGGAGGTGGACGCGCACCGTTTCGACGCTGATGTCGAGTTCGTGGGCGATCTCCTTGTTGGAGAGGCCGTCGGCCAGGATGCTCAGGATCTGTGATTCGCGACGGGACAGATTGACGGCCTGCTCGCTGGCGTGGGCCGGGGGACGGTGGAAGGCCTGCACGACCCGGCGGGCGATATCGGCGCTCATGGGGGCGCCCCCGTTCCAGACGTCGATGATGGCGCGCCGCAGTTCGTCCGGGGTGGCCTCCTTCAGGAGGTAGCCGGAGGCCCCCGCCTTGAGCGCATCGAAGACCTTGTCCTCGTCGTCGTAGGCGGTGACCATGATGACCTCGACGTCGGGAAGCTCCTTGCCGAGCCGGGCCGTCGCCTGGATGCCCGACATCCCCGGCAGCACGATGTCCATGAGGACGACATCGGGGCGAAAGGCGTCGATCTTCTTGAGGCCCTCCTCGGCATCCTGCCAGATGCCGATGCACCGTGCCCCGTCCATTTCATTGACGAGCTTTTCGAGCACTTTGGCGAGCGGGACGTTGTCCTCGATCACGGCCACCTCGATTTCTTTCCGGGCCTTGGCGCTCATTGGTTTTTGAAGGCTGCGAGCATCTCCAATCGCTTGCCGCTTGCCAAGCTGAAGTGATGGCAATTATGGGCGGGGTGCTGACAACTGGGAGGCGCCGGATCCGGCGGCGGACGGGGGCGGAAGCAGAAAATCCGCTCCGGGGACGGGCCGGGGGATCCGGTGGGGCGGCGCGGGGGTGGGCCGCCGGAAATCCTTGGTGCCGTGGGGGATGGGGCCGAGTGCGAGGGGACCGGACCGGGGCCGGAGGGAAGATTCGCGGGAAGGCGTCCGGTCGCCGCCGGCGCATATTTCTTGCAACCTTGCGCAATATGGCGAGCGTATCGGGTTGGGAGAACGTGGAACGCGGGCTTTGGTTCGCTGTTCCACCCCTTCCACCAAAATGCGGCGGCAGGGATGGGGGGGAACCGTGCCCTGCCGCCGCAGATTTTGGGGAAGAAACGATCAGCGTTTGCCGATCGTTGCGGTGGGAGGCTCCACGAGGTCGGCAAGAACGTAAATACCCCAAGGGGGTTAAGGGTTCCGGGGCTGCCGAAAACGCCCCCATGGCCGAGGCCCGGGGCTGCGGGATGGGGTGCCGGGCGCCGAGTCTCGGAGAGATTCTCTTGAGCAGGCTGGCGCAGGGCTTACGCTTGTTTCTTGTGAGCGAAATCCGGAGAGGGTCCGCGTTGGGGCCGGCGGTCTTCCAGGCCGTGGTGTTCATCGCGGCCGCGGGAATGTCGGGCGGGCAGGATGTTCCGGAATGGGAGGAGTTCAAGGTGATCGGCGGATCCGGCTATCATCACGCCGGGACGATGTCGGAGATCGCGGTCCTTCCCGACGGGCGGCGGGTGATCAGCTCGTCGCGGGACGGGACGGCGCGGATGTGGGATCTCGCATCGGGGCGGGAGCTCGGTCGCTTCACCCGCCCGGAGTTGGGAGACGTGTGGGGAATCATGCCGCTTCCCGGGGGACGGGAAGTGCTCACCGCCGGAGATGACGATGCCGTGACGCGGTGGGAGCTGGCCACCGGCAAGGTGGTGAAGCGCTACAAGCACGGGGGAACCACCTTTCGAATCGCCCTGCGGCCGGGAGGAAGGGAGTTTGTCGCGACGGACCGCAAGAACCTTGCGGTCTTGTGGGACCTGGAAACCGGCAAGGAGCTGCGGACCTTCCGGGGGCACACGAAGTCGGTGTACGCGGCGGTGTTCCTGCCGGGCGGCGACCGCCTGCTCACCGGCGGCGCGGACGGCAAGTTGAAGGTCTGGAACGCGGATACCGGAGAATGCCTCGAGACCCTCGAGGAGGATTACGACGATGTCTTCACGCTGGCCACGTCGCCCGACGGGAAACGCATCGCGATGGCTTGCGGGGATGATTCGGTGCGGGTCGTGGATGCCGGCACCCTGAAGCTCTGCTGGGCGAAGGAACTGCCCGACGACGTGAACGTCGTGGCCTGGTCGCCGGATGGCCGCCGCCTGGCGCTGGCCTGCGATGACAAGCAGCTTCATGTTCTCCGCGGCCGCGATGGCGCCGTGGTCCGGCGCATCAAGGTGCCGGGAGACAGTCATACACCGGTGGCATTCAGCAGGGATGGCCGGGAACTGATCTCGGGAGGCGACCGCATGCTCTACCGCTGGGATGTGATAAGCGGGGAGCGGATCCTGCCGGCCGCGGGGAAGCCCCTCGTGCGGGACGGGGTGCACTTCGTGGCGATCTCGGGCGACGGCCGGGAAGTCTACGCCGCCGGGGAGGGGACCGCGGTGCAGGTGTGGGACACCGCCAGCGGCCGGCCGGTGCGGCGGCTGGAAACCAAGGGCTACGAAATCAAGGGGATGGCCTTGTCGCCCGATGGCGCGTTGCTGGCGCTCGGCGGGAGCGGCGGCGAGATCACCGTCATGGACGCCGCGACGGGGGGCGTCGTTTGCCAGTGCGCCGGGGAGGGGAGGATGGATTGCGTGCGCTTCGACCGCGCCGGGGAACGTCTCGTGACGGCGGGCAGCGAGGACCACATCTATGTCTGGGGGCTGCCGGACGGCCGGCTCATCCGGAGGATCGAGGGGCATGATGACGATATCAACGGGGTCGCATTCTCGGCCCACGAGGACACCCTCCTGACCGTTTCAGACGACAAGTCGGTTCGCCTGTGGGACCTCGCCACCGGCAAGGCGGTGCACGAATTCAAGGGGGCCGGGAAGGACTTCCACGAGATTGCCTGCCTGGCGGACGGACGGTCGTTCCTGGTGACGCCCCACGACAAGACGTTGTGGGGGTTCATGGCGGCGGCCGTGGCGCCGCAGGGGGCGCTTTCGCCGGAACGGGTCGCGGCCCTGGTGCGGCAGCTGGCGGACGATGAATATTCCCGGCGGGAAGAGGCCACCGAGGTGTTGCGGCAGGCCGGGCGGAAGGTGCTCCCCCTCCTCGAGGCCCACAACCCGCCGGATCCCGAGGCCGCCCACCGGTTGAAGACGATTCGCAGCGCCATCCGGCACGGCGGCTTTGACGGCGAGCTCCGGGAGCTGTGGGAATTCAGCGAATCGGTCCGGGGGTTCCAGTCCGATTCCTCGGGGCGGTTCTGGGCCGCCGCGGTGGGGTACGAAGCGCATGCGAAACTCGTGGTCGGCGAGCGGCGCGGTTCGGAGTTGCACATCCTGCGCGAGCATTCCGACGGGCACTCCCCGAATCACATCGCCTTCAGCCACGACGGCACGATGCTCGCCACCGGGAACCGCGATGGAACGGTGAGCCTCTTCAGGTACGGGAAATCCGAAAAGGAATAGCGCCCCGGTTCACGATGGTGGGATGACCGGCCGGAATCCCCGGGGCGTTGCCGGGCTTGTTCAATGGCCCGGACCTGCGGGATTGACAGGGTGGCCGATCTTTCCTCCAGTCGGGCGCTGCCCCCCGAAGGGAGGCATGGCCGCCTCTTTGCCGGATGACCGCGAATGTCGAGACCACAGCAGTGATGGGTTACGACTGGCCGGTGGTGACGCCGCGGAGGGTCCTCGGGCGCCGGGACACCCCCACCATCCAGTTCTTCGCGCTCTGGATCGGCAGCCTTGCCGCCAGCGTGCTGCTCGGCCTGGCCTCCATCGAGTTCGACTGGTCCGGGATCCCCATCAAGGCGTTCGGGCTGGAGACCTTCGTCACGATCTATCCGCCCCTGATCTTCTGCACCCTTCTGACGATCTGGTTTGGATTCCTGTGGGGATTTGTGCCGGCCTACCTGGCCACCCTGCTCCTGGCGCTGCGTTCCGGGATGCCGTTCGAATGGTCGGTGTTGTTCGCCTTCGCGGACCCCCTCGGGCTGCTGATCCTTTGGTTCGGGTTCCGGTTCGCGCGCATCGACCCCTCGCTGCGCGGGTGGCGGCCATGTGTCCTCTTCGCGTTGCTCTGCTTTTTCGGGGCCCTCTTGGGCTCCTCCGGCTCCTTCATCTGGACCTTCACCAACCGGATGGGCGTGCAGGACACGGTCGCGATCTGGCAGGGTTGGTGGATCGGGGCGTTCTTCCAGACTCTCCTGATCAACGGGCCGCTGCTCGCCGCGCTGAGCCCGGGAATCCGGCGCTGGCTGTTGCGGACCGGGCTGGGCTCGGAGGTCTTGCCGCGGGGCAAGCGGCAGTTCTTCCTGCATGCCTGCCTGATCGTGGTTCTGGCCTCGGCGTTCATCGTCTTCTCGAGCCGGATGGTCTTGGGCGGGCTGAACGAGCTCATGGCGGGGGCCGACGTGCCCGACAGCGAGTTGCTGCGGGACGGGCTGCTGGCGGTGGAGAGCATCCTCTGGGTGGCATTCGGGGTCATCTTGGCGATCACGACGCTGGGCTTGATCATCCTGATGGACTGGATTTCCTCGCTCGAGGCGCGGGTGAGCCTCGAATCGATGGCGAAGGCGGAAGCCAACCAGAGCGCCGACGAGAAGGCCCGCTTCCTGTCCACCATGAGCCACGAGATCCGGACACCCATGAACGGGGTGATCGGGATGACCGACCTGTTGCGCAACACGCCTCTCAATCCGGAGCAGCGCGCCCTGGTGAACACCCTCGGGGTCAGCGGGAAGAACCTCCTGAGATTGATCAACGACAGCCTCGATCTCTCGCGCCTGCAATCGGGAGAGTTGGTGCTGGAGCGGATCGAGTTCGATCTGCGGGAGTGCATCGAAGAGGGCCTCGAGATCGTGTCGCCCGCGGGGCAGGAGAAGGGGATCGAGCTCCTTCTCGACATGGCGCCGGATCTGCCGACGCGAATCGTGGGCGACCCGGGCCGGCTGACCCAAGTGGTGCTGAATCTCGTGGGCAACGCGATCAAGTTCAGCGACGACCGGGAGGTGGTGGTGCGGACGGGATTGAAGACGCGGGAGGAGAACGCGGCGGTGCTGGAGATCATGGTGGAAGACCACGGGGTGGGAATCTCCCCGGAGGAGATCGAGCGCATGTTCGAGCCGTACCAGCAGGCCGCGGCGTCCACGGCCCGGGAGTTCGGGGGATCCGGGCTGGGGCTCTCGATCTGCCGGCAATTGAGCGAGATGATGGGAGGAGCGATGCGGTGCGAGAGCGAACCGGGCAGGGGGAGTCGGTTTTGGTTCGAGTTTCGGGCGGAGATTGCGGCCGGAGGAGATGCCGCCCCGGCGCGCGCGGTGGACGGGCGCCCGCTGTGGCTGTGGCTCGCCAACCCGGAAGCGGCGCGTTGCATCGGGGCGACCCTCGAACGCTCCGGGGTGGCGGTGGAGCGGGTCGCCACCGCCGCGGAGCTGGAGCCCGCGCTCCGGGACGGGGCGAAGCCGGGCTGCATCGTCTGTGACGTCGAGCTCCTCGAAGGTCCGGAAGGGCCGGGATTGCACGAGTTTGTCTCGCGGTGTGAACACCTCGGTCGGCGGTTCGCGATTCGCTGCGACCTGGCCACCAGCCTGCGCATCGGCACCCTTCTCGGCAGCCACGGCGAGATCCTCCACAAGCCCGAGCGACTGGAAGCGCTGCGGGCCCTGGCGGCCGCCCCCACCGGGCGCGGCAGCGAGGCGATCGCTGCGGCGGTGCCTGCGGTGGTGCCCGTGACCGGCCTCGGGCGGGTGCTGGTGGCGGACGACAATCCCGTGAACATCGAGGTCGTGGAAATGATGCTCGGCCGCCTGGGAATTTCGTGCGACTCGGTGGGGAACGGGAAGGAGGCCCTCGAGGCGCTGGAAAACGGGCGCTACGGAGTGGTCCTCCTCGACGTGCAGATGCCGATCATGGATGGGCTGCAGGCCGCGCGGGAGATTGTCCGCCGGTATCCGGAAGCGACCCGCCCCCGGCTGGCGGCCATGACGGCGAATGCCGAGAAGGAGTGCCGGCAGGATTGTCTCGAGGCGGGCTTCACCTGCTTTCTCGGAAAGCCATTCGTCATGGAGCAGCTCCGCGCCCTCCTGGTGGGCGAGCCGGGCGGGGCGGCCTCGCCCGAAGCGGTGCCGACGGCCTAGTGTGCCGTCCCGCAAGTCCTGCAACATGCTGGGGTCTTCAGAGTTTCAAAAAGTGGCTCACTTCGTTCGCGGGGAAGGTCGAAGCGCGGCCTGGTTTCCCAACTTCTTCGTTCCTCCTCAGTCGTGAATCAGCCCGGATATTTCACGAACGCAGGCCTCAAAGTATCGCGCGGTTTTTAGAACCCGTTAGAGTGGAGTTGCTTACACAACACTCAACGTGTCAACCGCGCGATGACGGATTGCAGATCGAATCAGCTGGAGTTTGCAAGCTGCCAAGGCCGAAAGGTTCAGGCGGATTTTGAAGGGGGCGAGGTCAGCTCGGACGGAGGGCTGCTATTGCTGCGTGAAGTGGATCGACAGATCAAGGTTTTGAGGCGCGCCGCGGCATTGCTTCCGGATCGCCGGCAGGCCGGGAAGGTCCGGCACAGCACCGAAGCGATGCTTCGCCAGCGTGTCTTCGCTCTGGCGCAGGGATACGAGGATCTCAACGACCATGAGCAACTCCGGCACGACCCCCTGCTGCAGACCGCGGCGGGACGAAGCAGTGCGCTGGCCAGCGCTCCGACGCTGTGCCGGATGGAGAACGAGGCGGATCGCCACAGCGCCATGGCGCTGAACAATCTGCTGGTAGATTTGTTCATCGAGTCCCACCGCAGCGCTCCCGAGGAGGTCGTTCTGGACTTCGATGCGACCGACGATCCAGTCCACGGGCGGCAGGAGGGGCGATTCTTCCATGGCTACTACGACCGCTACTGTTTTTTGCCACTTGATGTCTTCTGCGGCAGCCAGCCTCTCTTCGCCTGGCTGCGGCCGTCCAATATCGATGAAGCCCGCGGGGCGTGGGCGGTGCGGCGCTGGTTGGCGAAGCGACTCCGGGAGGCTTGGCCTGAGGTGCGCATCATCTGGAGAGCCGATTCGGGGTTTTGCCGCTGGCGGATGCTGCAGTGGAGCGAGCGCCATGGGGTGGATTATATTGTTGGATTAGCCCGAAATGCCCGCGTGACCAGGTTGGCCGCCTCTCTCATGGAGGAGGCCAGCAGCGAGTGGGAGCGCAGCGGGCAGAAGCAGCGCAAGTTCGACTGGATCGAGTATGGGGCGCGCCCATGGGATCGTGCCCGGAGCGTCATCGCCAAGGCCGAGTACAGTGAGAAGGGCAGCAATCCGCGCTTCGTGGTCACCTCCCTCGAGGGCGACGCGCAACTTCTCTACGACGACACCTATTGCGCCCGTGGCGACATGGAAAATCGCGTCAAGGAACAACAACTCGGATTGTTTGCCGATCGCACTTCCTGTCACGCATGGTGGCCGAATCAGTTGCGCCTGCTGCTCAGCACTCTTGCTTACGTCTTAATCGATGCACTCCGGCGCTTGGCGCTCCACGGCACCGACTGGGCTCGGAGGCAAGCTACCACCCTGCGGGCGTGTCTGCTGAAAATCGGAGCGGTCATCGTTCGCAACACCCGCCGCGTTGTGGTGCATCTATCCAGCTCGTGGCCCGGGCGGGAACGCTTCCTTCTGGCCCACGCCAGACTGCGAAGTGGATGACAGCCTTACGGTGCTGCCCCGGCACCTTAAACAAGGGTGGGGACGCCGAGCTGTGTCCACGCGGAGTCAAATCACGGCCCCGCACCCCTCTCCGTGCCAGATGAGCACCCAAGACCCTCTCACCCGCCAAAGGGAGCCTTCCGGCTCGTCTTCGTGAAATATCCGGGCTAGGAATCGTGGCGTGATTCGACGGCTCCTTCTCCTTCCAGGGCTCGGCCTGGCCGCCGCTACGGCGCTGCACGCCGACCCGGCGCCCCTGAAATCGGCCCTCACCTTCCACGCCTCGTTCGACCACGGTCTCGACGCCGACGTCGCGAAGGGAGACGCGAAACTCTACACGTGGATTGACCGCCGGAAGAACCTCGCCAAGGCGGGCCTGCACGCCGACGGGAAGTGCGCCCTCGCCGAGGGTGCCGGGCGCTTCGGCCACGCCCTGCAATTCAAGGAAGGAAGCGCTCCGTGGATCTTCTACGCCGCCGGGGGCAACGTCGCCTACCGCGACGAGAACTGGAGCGGGAGTGTCTCCGTCTGGTTGAAGTGCGACCCGGTGGACGGGCTCGCCAAGGGCTACAGCGATCCGATCAAGCTCACCCCGCGGGCCTGGAACGACGCCGCCTTCTTTCTCGATTTCAACAAGGAAGGCAAGCCGCGCGATTTCCGCCTCGGGGCCTTCGCCGACAGGAAGGTGTGGAACCCGCGGGGCGGGGACGTGCCGGAGTCCCGCCGGCCGCTCCTCACCGCCGCCGATCCCCGGTTCGGCAAGGACAAGTGGACGCACGTTCTCTTCACGTGGGAGGGCTTCAACACCGGGAAGAAGGACGCCACCGCCCGGCTCTACCTCGACGGGAAGTTGAACGGCACCCTCACCGGCTGGGACCAGCAATTCACCTGGAAAGAAGGCGAGACCCCCCGGCTCCTCCTCGGCCTGAACTTCGTCGGACTGATCGACGAGATCAGTTGCTTCAACCGGGCCCTCGGCAGCGAGGAGGTCAGGACGGTCTTCGAACTGGAAGCCGGAATCGACTCGTTGTCGGAGTGAGGACCGCCGGTGCGCTCCGCGCCCCGTGTGCCGATGGGCCTGGTATGCCGTCCCGCAAGTCCTGCCACATGCCGGGGGTTTCAGGGTTTCAAAAAGTGGCTCACTTCGTTCGCGGGGAAGGTCGAAGCGCGGCCTGGTTTCCCAACTTCTTCGTTCCTCCTCAGTCGTGAATCTCGATTCACTCC
>JABDMC010000037.1 GCA_013001695.1 Akkermansiaceae bacterium | reverse complement strand
CTGAGGAGGAACGAAGAAGTTGGGAAACCAGGCCGCGCTTCGACCTTCCCCGCGAACGAAGTGAGCCACTTTTTGAAACTCTGAAAACCCCAGCATGTTGCAGGACTTGCGGGACGGCACACTAGAGAAAGTCCCGGATGGTGTGCAGCCGGAGGCGCTGGGTGCGGGGGTCGTGGTAGAAGAAGATGAGGCCGCGCGCCCGGTCGCTCACGGGCCACTTGGAGCTGAAGAAATTCTTGGCCTCGTCATCCTTCCGGAAATAGAGGGAGGTGTGAAAGGTGCGTTCCCCGGCCTCGGCCCGGGGCTCGAGGATGGTGTGCCCGCCCGGCTTCAGGGCGAATTTCTGGTCGCCGACCTTCCCCGCGATGTCGACCTTCGCGGCATTCATGAAGAGGAACTTTCCGCCCCCGAACCGCGTGACGCGGCTGTCGATCGGGATGACCTCGAAGCCGTCGGCATACTCCTTGCCCTTCCGGACCAGGAGGATCAGCTGGGTCGGGGACGCGAGGGCCTTCGCCTTGCCGAAGATGCGGAAGGACGGTTCCCCGTCGGGCCCCTGCACCGTCTCGCCCACCGCCCATGTTCCCTGCCGGGGAACCTCGTAGGCTCCCGAAATCTCGTTGGAGGGAATGGCGACCTCGGTGGTGACCCCGTTGCCGACCAGCAGCTCCACCGGGTCGGGGTCGGTGGAGCGCGGAAACGAGACAAACCGGAGGGTGACCTTCTCCCCCTCCTGCGCGGCGCCGGGCTGCACGAATCCGCAGAGGCCCGCCAGGACGGCCGCCAAAAGCGCGCGTCCCCGTGTCATTGGTCCGAAATAAGCAGGCATGGCGCGCGATTTCACACCTCCGACTCCTTCAGCCACCGGAAGCTGACCACGCGCAGCGTGCGCCCGAAGGACCGGTTGATGTCCGAGGTGAGATCCGCGTGGCGCCGGTGGGCATCGTCCGCGGGGTCGAGGTACTCCGGCACGCGCTGCACGACCGCTTCGCACCACGCCCGGCCCCGCACCCGGCCCGCCGCATCGACCGAGTCGCCGTAGGTCCGGATCACGAAGGTGTCCCCCCGCGGGGTGAGCTGGGCCGCGAAGTGACGCAGGATGTCGGCCTGGTCGATGTAGGCTGCACTGCCATAGGCCACCGGCCCCTCGAGCGCCTCGGGAAACTTGGGATTCATCCGCTGGATCTCCTCATCGCTCAGCGTGCGGGCCGCCGCCCGGAATCCCTCGTTGATCGAGACGCTCTCGTCGTCGAGCGCGGCCTGCAGGGCGCCCTTCGCGGCGAGTTCCGGGTCGCCGGCATCGAGACGCCGGTTGACGAAATCCGATAGCGACAGGAACGGGCCGCGGATGCGGACCTGCTTGACGATCGCGGCGGCGAGCTGGTCGATCTCCCCGTCGGTCAGCGAGCGCCAGCCCACCCATTGGCCCTGGTCGGAGGGATCCGCCGTGCTGCCCTCGACCGGCGGGCCGTTGGGCAACGAGAAGGAGCTCACGGGCGTGCCCTCCGGCACGGCCTCGCCGAGACCGAGCCTCCCGCTCAGGGATGAATCCTTGTCGAGGTAGGCCACCGGCTTCCCCTTCAGGCTGGTGAGCAACCCCTTCCAGGCCTCCACCGAGGTGGTGTTGACATTGAACGGCCCCTCCACCAGCAGGTGCGAGGCGATCCGGTCGGCGAGGCCGTCGCGGAATTTCGCCGGTGCCCGGAAGAGATCGTCGAGGCCGTCCGGGCTGAGGTTGGCCGTGTAGGGAACCATGCGGCGGTTGGGCAGGCTGTCATCCCCGTCGAAAAAGGCCTCCGCCACCTCCTTCGCCGTGCGTCCCCGGGATTTCTCCAGGACCTTCACCTGCAACGGTTCCGGGGAAATCGACGAGAAGAAATACTCGTCCCAGAGGGCCTTGTTGGCGAGGTAGGAATGATCGGCCAAGATGACGTTCTTTTCTCCGGAATCCGCGGAGTAGCGCCTCTTCCAAACCGCGTAGGCCTCCTGCGGCAGGAGGTGCGGGTGGGCGTAGGAATTCCCGATGGCCTGCAGGGTGTGCGGGAACAGGCCGCCGTGGCCGGTGGCATTGACGCGCTGGAACGCCTCCGTCCGCCACGATTGCGTGAGCCCGGTGTAGTCCATCCCCGCGGCCTCGGTGGCGAGGCTGAAGCCCCCGAGGTGGGCGTGGCTCAGCGCCGCGATCGACATCGGGGGCACCACCGGAATCTCCTGCTGGACGACGTGCGTGCTCCCCGACTCCGGCGTGTAGCCGCCCCCGTAATACCCCTGGTTCTCCTCGCTGATCTGCACCGGCGCCTCGAAGACGGAATTGATCTCGTCCACCCACCAGTTCCATCCGTAGTTGTAGAACGCGTCGTGATTATCGTCGTCGATGAAACTCGGGGCGATGGCGGTGGAATGCAGGAACGGCCGGCTCGCGAAACGGCGGCCGCCGGAGGCGCCCCCGTTGGAATCCTCGTGGGTTTCGGTCCCGGCCATGACCCCGATGTGAAGGAACGGCCACGGCTCCGGCTGGCGCCCCTCCGATCTCTGGATGATTTCCTCCCCGCTGCGCGGCACCACCGCGATGCTTCCCGCCCCCTCCGGAAACCCCTTCGACATCAGGTTGAAATTGAATTCGGAGTTCACCCCCGGCGACCCGAACCGGCTGTTGACCTGGTAATGCCGATAGTGCCACGCGGTCTCGCCGCTGGTCCGCGACTGCCGGGTCTTCTGGATCATGAGGAACTGGATCGCGTTGCCCACGTACACTTTCCCGGTGGCATCGGGGGTGACCCGGACCGAGATTCGGTCCTCCTCCTTGAAGGAGAGGATGTTGCTGAGGTGGTTGGAGCTCAGGAACTGGCTCGCATCCCACCCGGGGGTCGCCTCGTGGATCTCCTTGTATTCATCCCGGTTCTTGTTGTAGCGCATGTTCGGGCGGTACGGGAACGAGAAGACGCGGCACTCGCCCGGCTCGAACATGATCTTGTTCTTCCCCGAGATGTACATGCTGAAGATGTTGTTTTTCCCGCCCGCGCCCGCCGAGCCGCCGTGCGTGATGGCGGTCATGTCGAACTTCTTCGACCGCTCCTCGCGCCGTCCCGGGTTCTTGATGAACTCGATGTTGAGGCACATGTTCATCATGCGCAGCATGTAGGAGAGTTTCTCGGGGTCGCCGAAGTTCATGACGAGGGGGAGATTCGACGGGTTCCAGAAGGTCACCGCGGGCGTGATGCCGAGCATCAGCTTGTGGGTGTCGGGGTTGGGATTGCCCCGGGTCGGCCGGGGCCTCGGGGTGATCTCGTCGGCCATGAGGCTCAGCATGAACTGCACCTTGATCGGCACCGGGTTGCGGTAGAGGCTGGTGTACTCGCGGAGGTAGTTGGAATTGGCCCCGCCGAAGTCGGGGGCGCTGATCTGGAGCCCGCCGGGCAGGAGCTGCGAGTTGTAGCGCACGCCCTTCCTCCACCCGTTCCGGTTGCCGTCGTAGAGCTGGTAGTAGGCGGCGAGGTCGTGGATCGGGACGCACTCCTGGAAGTCCGGGCTGGACGTCCACCGGTCCTTCACGCCGAACTTGTAGAGCATGAACTCGTCGCCGGACTCCGCCGGGCGGCCGCGACGATCGTCCCGGATGGGCCGCTCGAGGAGGGTCGTGAGGTCGCGCTTCAGCCCCCCTTCGCGCACGTCGGCCAGGACCTGGAAGGAGAAGGGCGTGACGGCGTGAAAATTGTCCGCAGGCGTGCCGGCGACCCCCTCGACGAGGTCGAGGGTGCGGAGCGACGGCAGGGCCGCCAGCTGGTCCTGCTGCTCGGCGGTCAGTTCTTCGAGCCCCGCGATGGTGTTCGTTCCCGGCGACCCCGGGGACTGATGCCGGAGCATCCGCTCGGCCATCGTGAGGTCCGCTCCGTCTTCCCGGTAGGAGTCGTCCATGAGCCGCACCTTCTGGCTCTCGTCCCCGATCCACCACGCGTAGCGGCCCGACTCCGTGGCGAGGAGGCGGGCGCTCACCGCATTGGCATCCCCGTTCTCCACCCCGAGGGAACCGGCCCCGACGAGTCGCACCGCCTCGGCGTTCTCACCGGGGGCGACGCTGCCATCGAGCAACAGGGTGGCGGGCGTGGTCGGCGCCTCCGCCTCGTCGCGCCGCAGGGAAACGAGCCAGGAACGAAAGTGGTCTCTCCGCCCCGGAAGGTAGGTGGGATGCAGGTTTCCCTCGGTGCGGCCCGCAATGGTGGCGTGCTCGCTCCGCCCGTCCGGGTTGGCCACGCCCGCTTCCGCCGGTCCGGCCCGCCACGAATCCCACACCCCGGTCCAGTGGGGATGGCGGACGGTGGCGCCGGCGCTGCCGGATCCCGCCAGGATGGCGCCGCCCGCCGAGACGCGTTGATCGGGGCCCAGCGATTTCTGCAGTTCCCCGATGGCAAGGATAAGCGCCAGGCGGGCGTTGGCGCGGGCCTCCGCCTGCGCCGGACCAACCCGGGTGCTGCGCACCGTCAGCGTCGAGAGTGTCAGCATCCCGATCGCCACCAACGCCAGGAGCACCAGCACCGAGATGGTGACCACCAGGGCAAATCCCCCGCCCCCGGCCCGCCCCGCGGAGCCCCGCCCGACAAATCGATGTCCTCGCCAATCTCGCATCCTGCCAGTCATCACATGGTAATTACCCACTCACCATACCCCCGGATCGCCCCAAGCAAAGCCAATCCAGTCGCTGATTCGCGGTTATTTGGCGCATATTTGCGTCGCACCTTCCTCGTCTCCCGCGCCTTCGATCCGGCACCCGCCCGCTGGGGAACCCCGCGTTCAAGACCACGGGGAACTCCCGCCGTGGAGCAGCCGTCCCCGGTATCGGACCCGGAAATCCGCAGTTTGGATGGCGCCGGGAACCCCCTCTTCCGTCCGCCGTCCCCCGTCCCCCGCTGAACATGGACCGCCCCCGGCCATCGGGCTCCAAAAACCCATGAAAGGAGCAGTGGATGGCCGGGGGTTTTGGTCATGTTTTCGGGACCACCCCGGCAACCGGACCCCCAAAACCCATGAAAGGGAGCCAGTCGGTCGCCGTGCGGAGCGATCCTGCCAACGTCGACGCGAATAGAATCCTCGCGGCGTCAGACGGACATCATCATTCCTCGCACCCCCTTGACGCCAGCTAATTTAACTTCCTATTTGCGGGTTAATGACGCGCATATGCGCCAAGTGCGGGAGACCTCTTAGAACCCTGACAATCAGGGGCTAACCCCCGCCAACCCCCATTTTTTCCGATGTTTTGCTGGCCCCGATGCACATGAATCCTCCAATTTGCGGAAAATACGCGTTTATTTGCGACAGCGCGGGCTTGCCACCGAGTCGATAAATTGCGAGAAACGCCTTCCGGTCCCGGAAACAGTCATTCCCGGCCGGTCCCACCAGCATGAAACGCTCCTCGAAATCCACGGCGCGGCGAGTCGCCATCTCGCTCGAGATGGATTGGGGATTCAAGCGGCACCTCGAAACCTATGCCGGCTGCCAGCGCTATGCGGACGAGGCGGGCTGGGATTGCATCATCCACCCCGCGCCGGACCGGGTGATGCGGGGGGGCTCCAAGGAACGGCCCTTTGACGGCGTGCTGGCCCGTGCCACCCCGGAAATGGCGGCCGCGGCGCGGAAGGCGGGCATCCCCCTGGTCAATGTCTGGATGAACTCGCCGGTCGAGGACGTGCCGAGCGTCTATCCGGACTGCAGGGCATCCGGCGCGATGGCCGCCGAGCACCTCATCGCCCGGGGATTCCGGCAGTTCGGCTACCTCGGCTTCCTGAACGACGTCGACTCGCGGCTTCAGGTGCAGGGATTCCGCGAGGTGACGAAGCGCGAGGGATTTCCGTGCAGCACCTACCGGTTCTCCCGCACCAGCGTCGAGGGCCGGGCCCGCGGCTGGGAAAAGTTCGTGGCCGGCCTCGACAAGTGGATCGACTCGTGGGAGCCGCCCCTCGGCGTCTTCGTCTGCAACGACCTGTTCTGCCGCTACCTGATCGACGCGTGTCGCGCCAAGGGTCTGCACGTCTCGCAGGACGTCGCGATCCTCGGCTGCTCCAACGAGCCCACCATTTGTGACGCCCCGCCGCCCTCCCTGACCAGCATCGACCTCGGCTTCGCGCAGGTCGGCTACAGCGCCGCCGCGATCCTCGACCGGCTGATGCGCGGCCACAAGGCGCCGGCCACCCCGGAGCTGGTGCCCCCGGCGGAGCTGGTGCCCCGCCAGTCGACCGACGTCTACGCGGCCGACGATCCGGTCGTGGCGCGGGCCCTGCGCTTCATCGCGGAGAGCGGGCATGAACGCATCGAGGTCAAGGAGGTGGTCTCCGCGGTGGCCACCAACCGCCGCAGCCTGGAGCGGAAATTCCGGGAATCGGTGGGCCGGAGCATCGGCGCGGAGATCACGCGCCTGCGCATCGAGCGCGCCAAGCGGCGCATGGTGGAGACCGACGCCCCCATGAAGGACGTCGCCCTGGATGCCGGCTTTCGCAACGCCGACCATTTCTACAAGGTGTTTGCGCGGGTCGAGGGCATCCCCCCCACCCGCTACCGGGACGAGCGCCAGAAGGTCTTCCCGCAGAGTTCGGAAAACCCCGAATAGCCACCCGGGCGCCACCGCGGGGAGCGGGGCACCCGGCCCGCGCATGGCGAGACCGCCCGGTGCCATCCGTCGACGGTCGGCCCACCCGGTTTGGATCCATGGCTCCGGCGGCGAAGACCGGTGCACCCGGACGCAACCGGGGCACGCTCCCACGCGGAATCGACACCCTCGCCGCCGCCCCGCCCGGCGCAAGGGTCGTCCGGGATGCAGAAGAGGATGGTCGGCCTGCGCTCCGCGTGGACGCGACCAGGGGCAACGGGAAGGACGACGCCTGCGATCCCTGTCATTCGCGTGCCGGGGACGGGTAGGCGGAGGGGTCGTAGTCCGGGTTCGGCTCCATCATGCGGGCCGCGACCTTCTTGCGCCAGGCGTGGAGCATGGCCCGCAGCTCTTTCGCCCGGGACGGCTCGACCGGCGCGAGGTCCCGCTGCTCGCCCGGATCATCCTTGAGGTTGAACAGCTGCACGGTGCCGTTTTCAAAATACTCCAGCAGCTTGTGGTCGCCGAGGCGAATGGCGCCGCCGGGGCTCTGCATCCCGTGGTTGCTGTAGTGCGGGAAATGCCAGTAGATCGCCCGCTCCGGGATCTCCCCGCCGCGCACCAAGGGGGCGATGCTGACGCCCTCCCGGCCACTCCCGGTCCCCCCGCCGATTCCGGTCATCTCCAGGAGCGTCGGGAAGAAATCGACGCTGCTCACGGGGGTCGGGCAGACCGATCCGGCCCGGCCCGCCTTCGGCCACTTGATGATCAGCGGGACGCGGATTCCGCCTTCGTAGAGCCAGCCCTTGGCTCCCCGCAACGGCAGGTTCGAGGTCGCATAGGCGACATCCACGTTCTTGTCGGCGACGACCCGATCGGGCCGGCCGACATTCATGGCTGCCATCCCCCCGTTGTCGGAGAAAAAGATCACGATGGTGTTCTCGGCAATGCCGAGCTCCTCCAGCTTGGCAACGATGCGGCCCAGGCTTTGATCGACGGCCTCCACCATCGCGGCGAATTCGACGTTGTCCTGCTTCTGCTTCACCTTGACGGTCCCCCGCGGCAGGACCCGGTGCCCCGAAAAGGCGGGGGTCTCGATCAATTCCGCCAGTTCCTCCTGCGACGGGTTGTCCGGATTGTCCGGGTTGCCTTCCAGGATGAACTCCGGGGAGTCCGTCGTTGGGAGGCCTCGCAGCTTTTTCGCGTACTTCTCGACGAGATCCTTCCTCCCCTCGATCGGGTCGTGCACCGCAAAGTGCGACATGTAGAGAAAGAACGGCTTTTGCTGCTGGCTCTCCACCCACTTGAGCGCCTCGTCCGTGAGCCGGTCGGTCAGGTAGTCCCCCTTCCTGCTGTCCAGTTTCTTCAAGCCGAAGGGCCCGTGGAACGTGCGCCAGTTCGCGACGGCATCGGGGATGTGGAGGTCAAATCCATGGTCGGTGGGCATGGACCCCTTTCGTCCCAGGTGCCACTTCCCGAAGATGGCCGTGGCATACCCCTCGTCCTTCAACGCCTCGGCGAGGGTCACTTCGCGGTGGGGCAGATGCTGGTTGATCTCGACATTCAGAAACCGCTGGAACGGGAAGTCCCTTCGGCCGCTCAACCAGTCGGTCAGGTTGATCGTCGCGGGGTACTTTCCCGTCAGGATGCTGGCCCTCGTCGGCGAGCACACATGGCACGCCGCGTAGGCGTCGGTGAACCGCACCCCCTCCCTCGCCAGTTGGTCGACGTGGGGCGTGTCATGGAAACTGCTCCCGAAACACCCCACATCACTCCAGCCGAGGTCGTCGACCAGGAAGAAGACGATGTTGGGCCTCGACTGCCCCCGCGCCGAGAGTCCCGTGGCGAGAAGCAAGGCGGCAACGAGAAACGTGGTGCGTGCAGCGTGCATGGTGCGCGCCCGGAATGCGGCGCGGACCGACTATCCGGCACGGATGAGGCGATCGTCGAACCGAATCTGCACCCGGGCCCGGAGCGCGGCGGCGGAAGAAGAGGAGATGCCGGCCCGGGGACGTCCGGGGGCCCTACGGTCCGAGGAAGGCGGCCAGAAGATGCTTCATTTCGCGGGCGAGGATCGGGGGGCGCCCGGCCGCCGGCGATCACTTTTTCTCTTCGGCGCCGGGGCTTCCTTCTTCGGGAGCCACGCCGCGAGTTGCCTCCGAAGCTTCCCGGTCCGGGGCTCCGCGCCCCCCTCCTCGCCGGGGCTCCG
Organism: Akkermansiaceae bacterium; assembly: GCA_013001695.1. Taxonomy (GTDB): domain Bacteria; phylum Verrucomicrobiota; class Verrucomicrobiia; order Verrucomicrobiales; family Akkermansiaceae; genus Roseibacillus_B. The sequence continues at coordinate 22,955 of JABDMC010000037.1, read as the reverse complement.
GGGGGCGAGGAGGTTCTTCCACTCGTAGGGGTCGGCGGCGTGGTCGTAGAGTTCCTCGCTCCCGTCGGCGTAGCGGATGTAGCGGTGGGTCTCGGTCCGGACCGCGTGGTTCCCCCGCCCGTGGGTGGTGATCGCGGGCCGGTCCCACCGGGCGGCCGGGTCCTTCAGGAGCGGCACGATGCTCGTCCCCTCGACGTGTCCGGGGACGGGGATTCCCGTGAGTTCACAGAGCGTCGGGTAGATGCTCATGAGATCCACGGTCCGCTTGCAGCGCCCGCCCGCGGTGGTCATCCCGGGCACCACCCAGATGAAGGGCGTGCGCGTCGGCTCCTCCCAGAGGGCGAACTTCCGCCAGTGTTCCTTCTCGCCGAGCGACCAGCCGTGGTCGGTCCACAGGACGACGATGGTGTTGTCCTTCTGCGGGCTCTTCTCGAGGGCGTCGAGGAGGCGCCCGACGTTCATGTCGGTGTAGGCACAGGTCGCGAGGTAGGACTGGATGGCGGCCTTCCAGCGGCCGCTCTGCAGGAACTTCGCGTGGTCCTTGCCCGGCCCGGCCATCCTCACCCCGGCCGGCGGAATGTCCGCGAGGTCGTCCTCGATGTGCGGCGGCAGCTCGATCGACTCCAGCGGAAACGCCTCGTAGTACTTCCGCGGGGCCACGAAGGCGAGGTGCGGCTTGAACAGGCCGCAGGCGAGGAAGAAGGGTTTCTCCGATTCCCGCCCGAGCCGCTCGATGATGTAGTCCGCGCTGTGCCAGTCGATGATGTCCTCGTCCTTCAGGTTCGGGTGAACCTTGTCGTCGTGGTAGCCGTCGTCATTCCGGACCCCGGGACCGTTGCTGCTCTTGCCCTCCCTCGACATGTACTCGCTCCACTCCGATTCGTGGCAGGCCATCCGGTGGTAGATCTTCCCGGCGCCGGCGACGTGGTAGCCGGCCTTCAGGAACTGCGCGCTGAGCCCCTCCCCGGGCGCCTGGAACTTCTTCCACGCATCCCCGTTGCGGTAGCAGCCGGACGTCCACGGGCGGCGGCCGCTCATCAGCGCGCAGCGCGACGGCTCGCACGCCGGGACCGCGCAGTAGGCCCGCTCGAAGCTGACCCCCATCGCCGCGAGGCGGTCGATGTTGGGCGTCCGCGCCTGCGGGTTGCGGCCCAGGTGGGTCACCCAGTGGTTGAGATCGTCGATCGCGATGAACAGGACGTTGGGCTTCGCCGCGGCCGCGGCCGGAGGCCCGAGGCAACATGCAAGAAGAACGAGGATATCACGTTTCAACATAAGCAGGTTCCCATACGCCCGCTGCGCCCCGCCACTCTCATTTTGGTTGCCGAATTCCGCTGGATTTGTCGGCGGGATCGCGTAAGCAAGCGGAAACCCAAATCACGGACCTTCCATGCCCGTCAACCCGTTCATCCGTCTGTTCCTCCTCGTGGCCGTCCTTGGTCTTGGCGCATCGCTTCCGGCGACGGCGGACGCGGACCCATCCTCCGCGCGAGGCTCCGGAGGGCGGGACAAGCCCAACGTCCTGCTCATTGTCTGTGACGACCTCAACGACTACGTCGAGACGCTCGGCGGGCACCCGCAGGCGCGGACCCCGCACATCCGGAAGCTCCTCGAGAGCGGCGTCTCCTTCACCCAGGCCCACTGCAACATCCCGATCTGCAATCCGTCGCGCGCCAGTTTCATCACCGGGATCTACCCGCACACCTCGCAGGTCTTCGGGTTCGAGGACTGGACCGCCAACGAGGTTCTCAAGAACTCCCGCACCATGATGGCGCACTTTCGCGCCCACGGGTACCACGCCCTCGGCACCGGGAAGGTGATGCACAATCGCGACCGCCAGGAGTGGGACGAGTTCGGCCACCCGTCGGACTACGGCCCCTTCGCCTTCGGTGGCGGGAAGGAGAACCTGCCGCACCCGGATGTGCCCAGTCCCTTTCGCGACGACTTCGGCGCGGTCGACGGCTCCTTCGGCCCCCTGCGCATGCTCGAGCCCGAGGAGAAGCTCACCTGGCGCACCGGGGGATGGAAGAAGCAGCGCGAGCTCCGCTATGCATCCGACGAGGATCGCGACCCCACCGGGGACGAACTGAACGCGCGGTGGGCCGTGAAGCGCCTGCAGGAGTTCGCGCAGGATCCCTCCTCGAAACCCTTCTTCATGGGCGTGGGGTTCGTCCGGCCGCACACCCCCCTCATCGTTCCGCAGAAGTACTTCGACCTCTTTCCCCTCGACTCCATCCGGCTTCCCGACATCAAGGCGGGCGACGCGGACGACACCTTCAAGCACACCGTGACGTCCGCGGAGGATGACCGGAGCGGCGACCGCGGCACGAAGATGCACGACAGCCTGGTGGCCTCCTTCGGCGGCGACCGGGAGCTCGCCCTGAAGAAGTTCATCCAGGCCCACCTCGCCAGCGTGGCCTCGGTCGACGACCTCGTCGGCGGGATCATGGAGGTCATCGACAACTCCCGGCTCAAGGACGACACCATCGTGATCTTCACCAGCGACCACGGCTGGGGCATGGGCGAGAAGGCCTACCTCTACAAGAACTCGCTCTGGCAGGAGAGCACGCGGGTCCCGCTCGCGATCCGGGCGCCCGGCGTCTCGCAGGCCGGGGGAAAATCCCCCCTGCCGGTCAGCCTCATCGACCTCTTCCCGACCCTCCTCGACCTCTGCGGGCTGCCGGCCGACACCGTGATGAACGAGAAGGGACGGCCGCTCGACGGCCACAGCCTGAAGCCGCTCCTCGCGAACCCGCCCGGCACGGAATGGGACGGCCCCGACGCCGCCCTCACCGCCCTCTACAAGTGGGCGAACTACTACGACCCGGCGATGCAGAGCTACTCGCTCCGCTTCCGCGACTGGCGCTACATCCGCTACGAGAACGGCAAGGAGGAACTCTACCACACCGCGCAGGACCCCCACGAGTGGGAGAACCTTGCCATGCATCCACCGCACGCGGAACGCCTCGTCTCGTTTCGGAAGCAGTTGCTGGACCGGATTCCCGAGTCGAAGCCGAAGCCCGTCCCGACGAAGACGGACGGCGAACGGTGGAAGGACCAGTTCTTCAAGACGCACCCCGAGGCGGACGCCAACGGGGACGGCCAGCTGACCTGGCCGGAACTCAAGGCCCACAAGGCGAAGCTCGACTCGAAAAAGTAGACAGCGCCTCGCCGACCAGCCCCGACGACAAGTGAGGGACGTTCCGTCCCGAATGCCTTCGCTTCGTGAAATTTGCGGGCTACTGAGAATGGCACCCGGTCAAGTGGCACGACCGTCTCGGTCGTGACCAGACGTCGCCCGCGCCATGCGCGGCAAAATCCGGCCCTGCGGGCCGCCGGGTTCGATCACGACCGGGACGGTCGTGCCACTCCGAACGCCCATGCGCTTCGCTATCCGAGTGCCGGTCGGACCAGGCGGATTGCCGGAGGTCGTTTTCAACCGGTCGGCGCGGAAGCTTGTGGCGACCGGGGGGACACCGCGCCCGGCACCTCCAGCCCGCCCGCCGGCCCCGGCCGGCCATCGGCGCGGGCCCCGGCCCGTCCCCTCCCCCTCGCGGGCTGCGCACCGGTTGCCGCGCGGCCTCATCGTCACATCCTGCCATTCGTTTCGCGAATCCTGCTCGCGCTTTCCATTTCCCCGCCTGCTGCGACGGTTGGGAGGATCCCATGTCCTCTTCCCTCCACTCCCTTCCGATCCCATCCGCCACCTTCGACCGGATCGTGGAGGTCCGGCGGGATCTTCACCAACACCCGGAGCTCTCCTGGAAAGAGCAGCGGACCACGGAGCGCGTCTGCGGGTTTCTCGGCTCCCTCGGGTTGGCGTGCGACACCTCCCTGGCCCCGACCGGGGTGGTCACCACCCTGCCCGGCCGCGACTCCTCGCACGGCATCATCGCCCTGCGCGCCGACATCGACGCGCTTCCCATTCACGAGGAGACCGGCCTCCCCTTCGCGTCCCGCCACGCGGGCGTGATGCATGCCTGCGGCCACGACGGCCACACGAGCAGCCTCCTGGGCGCGGCGGCCCTTCTCGCCGCGGAGGACGAGCTTCCGGTTCCCGTGAGGCTCATCTTCCAGCCAGCGGAGGAGACCGGCGAAGGCGCCCGGGCCCTCATCGAGACCGGCGTCCTCGACGACGTGACCATGATCTTCGGGGGACACATCGACCGCGGCTATCCCCTCGGCTCCATCATCGTGACGGACGGGCACGTCAACGCCTCCTCGGACCGCTTCAAGATCACCATCGCCGGGAAGGGCGGCCACGCCGGACGGCCGCACGAGGCCACCGACGCCGTGGTGGTGGGCTCCCTCCTCGTCATGGCCCTCCAGACGATCGTTTCGCGCGAGATCAACCCGGCCCACCCGTCGGTCGTGACGGTCGGGAGATTCGAGGCCGGCAACGCCTCGAATGTCATTGCGGAACATGCCTGCCTGCGCGGCACGATCCGCGCCCAGGACCCCGGGGTGCGCGTCGAACTCGAACAGTCCATCCGCCGGGTCTCCACCGCGGTCGGCGCGCTTCACGACGCCCGCGTCGACGTCGAGATCCAGCCCGGCACCCCGGCCGTGATCAACGACCGCACGCCCACCGAGCTGGCCCGCCACGCCGCCGCGCAGGTCGTGGGGGACGGGAATGTCCGCCCGCTCGAGCACGCCAACATGGGCGCCGAGGACTTCGGTTGGTACGCACGGGACCGCCCGGCGTGCTACGTGCGCTTCGGAACCTCCTCGCCGGGGCACGAGTTCTTCCCGGCGCACTCCAGCCGGTTCGATTTCGACGAGCGCACCCTCGCGGTGGCGGCGGCCTACTATCACCGGCTTGCGATTCACGCCGGCCAGCACCTGATTCCCGCCTCGTCATGATCGCGATCCGCGAAGCCACCGAGAACGATGTCTCCGCGATCGGGGAGATCTTCACCGCGGCCTACGGGGAACACTACGCGCATCCCGAGTTCTACGACCCGCGGCTTCTCAAGAAGCTCATCTTCGACGACGACACCCTGATCCTTGTGGCGGAGGACACCGGAAGCGGCGCCCTCCTCGGGACCGGCTCGGTGATCCTCGACCTCGGCGCCTTCGGCGACCTCCTCGGGGAGTTCGGCCGACTCGTGGTCCACCCGGACGGCCGGCGCCTCGGGATCGGGAAGAAACTCATGGCGGAGCGGATCGATGCCGTCGAGGACCGGCTTCACATCGCCGTTGTCGAGAATCGCACCGTGCACCCGTATTCCCAGAAGATCTCCGCCGCGTCCGGCTTCGCCTGCGCCGGCTTCCTCCCGTCGAAGCTGCTCTTCGAGAGGCGCGAGAACATCGCCTACTACATCCGGCATTTCGGGCCGGCCCTGCAACTCCGCCGCAACAACCCGCGCGTCCTCCCGGAAACCTACGAGCTCGCCGACCACGTGCTGCGCTCCTGCGGGCTCCCGGGAGACGCCATTGCCGATGCGGACTCCCCGGCCTATCACGACCCCGGGGGCTACAGACTGGAGGAGATGACGTCCCGGGGTTACACCTCCCTCCTGCACTTCGAACGCGGGCGCATCGCCGATCGGGAGATCTTCGGGCCCGTCAAGCTGCACGTCGGGCTCTTCCAGCTCCAGGTCAGCAACTACCGCTATCTGCTCGCCCGCCGCAACGGGCACCTCGTCGGCGGAATCGGGTTTCACATCGACCACACCGAGAACGCCGCCCGCCTCCTCGAGCTCGTCTCCGCCGACGAAGGTCCGGTGCGCGCCCTCCTGGCCGAGGTGACCCGCCTCTGCCGCGAGGACGAGGGCGTCGAGTACATCGAGGCCGACATCAATGCCCACGCCCCGCGCATGCAACGCACCCTGCTCGAACTCGGCTACCTCCCCGGGGCCTACATCCCGGCAATGGCATTCCACCGCGTCGAGCGCCTCGACGCGGTGCGCATGGTGCGTCTCCTCGCCCCCCTCGACACGAGCGGCATGCAGCTCCACGACGCCAGCGCCCCCGTTGCGGAAGCCGTGATCCGCCTCTTCCGCGAGCGCGAAGTGGCGCCCCGCCTCGCTGAACTCGCGCCCGCCACGGCCCTCTTTCGCGGTCTCGATGCGGGGCAGACCGCGCAGCTGGCCTCCGTCTGTTCGCTCCGGTCCTTCCCCTCCGGCACGGTCCTGACCGAGCAGGGCACGCCCGCCGGCGAGGCGCTCCTGGTCCTCGCGGGCCGCGTCTCGGTCTCCATCGACGGGAGGCCGGTCGGCACCGTCGGGCCCGGCGAGTCCCTCGGGGAATTGTCCCTCCTCCGCGCCACTCCGCACGCCGCGACCGCCACGGCCACGGAGGACATCGAGGCCGCCGTCCTCGAGCGGGACACCCTGCAGGCGCTCGTTCGCCGTCGCCCGGATATCGGCCTTGTCCTCTACCGCAACCTCGCCACCCAGTTGGGCGAGAAACTCCTCCGCACCGACCGGGAACTCATGCGGTGAGGTCCGCGGCCATGTCCGCACGCCGCCACGTTTCCCCCCTGCTCCCGCCGCACCTCCCCCCGCACGAGGCGGGGCCACAGGCGCTGGAAACGGGGCTGGAAATGGAAATGACTGGCAATCAACGCGCTTGCCGGAGGAGTATTCAAACCGGGTGGTGGGACTCGGGCGCCTCCGCGCCGACCCCTTCACCCGCGAGGGCCGCCGCCTCCCCGGTTCCGGCCGGCGACCTATCCTCACCAGCGCGCATCCCATGGACACCCCTGACCTCCCATCCGCCCGGCGCCGCACCGCGTTGGGCGTTCTGCTGGTCCTGTGGCTCGCCATGGCTCCGGGTGCCCGCGCCGAAGAGAAAGAAGAACAAGGACCGCTGCGGGCCGGCGCCTGGATCCAGGACGTCACCCCGCCGTTCGACTCGCTCCTGATCAACGGGGGCTTCACCGAGCGCCGGCGCGGGAAGATGCAACCGGGCGACCTCAAGGCGCGGTGCTTCGTCCTCGAGCGGGGCGGGGTGGCCATCGCCATCGCGATCGTCGACAGCTGCATGATCCCGCGCGACGTCTGCGACCGGGCGAAGGCACTGGCGTCGAAGGCCACCGGCATCCCGCCGGGACGCATCCTCATCGCCGCGACCCACACCCACAGCGCGCCGAGCACCATGGATTACTGCCTCGGGACCATGGCCGATCCCGCCTACACCGAGTTCGTTCCCCCGAAGATTGCGGAGGGCATCGGGCGCGCGCACGCCAGGCTCGAGCCGGCGCGCATCGGGTGGAAGCAGGTCGGGGCCCCCGGGTTCACCCACTGCCGCCGCTGGATCACGCGCCCGGACCGCATGCAGGCGGATCCCTTCGGGAAGACGACCGTCCGCGCCATGATGCACCCGGGCTACCGGAACCCGTCCTACGTCGGCCCCTCCGGCCCGGTCGACGACGAGCTTTCGGTGCTGTCGATCCAGACCCTCGCGGGCGAACCGCTCGCGGTGCTCGCGAACTTCTCGATGCACTACTACGGCGGCTGCGGGCCGGCCGACTACTTCGGCCTCTTCGCCGACCGCCTCGCGCAGCGGCTGGGGGGCGGCGGGCCGGCGCCGGTCTGCGCGATGTCGCAGGGGACCAGCGGCGACCTGCACTGGATGGACTACACCACGCCCAGCAAGGGGCGCGACGCCTCCCGCTACACCGACGGGCTGGTGCGCATCGCGGAGGAGGCCCTCGGGGAGATCCGCTACCAGGAGAGCCCGCCGCTCGGCATGCACCAGCGGACCCTCACCTTGTCGCGGCGGTTGCCCGATGCGGAGCGCCTCGCGTGGGCCGACGGGCTCCTCGCCCGGATGGAGGGGCGCCGGCCGAAGAGCCGCCCGGAAGTCTATGCCGAGCAGGCCCGGTTCATTCACGAGAACCCGGCCGAGAAGCTGGTGCTGCAGGCGCTGCGCATCGGCGACCTCGGGATCACCGCCATCCCGAACGAGGTCTACGGCATCACCGGCCTGAAGCTCAAGGCGCGGAGCCCGTTTCCCGCAACCTTCAACATCGAGCTGGCCAACGGGGCGGCCGGGTACATCCCCCCGCCCGAGCAGCACGCCCTCGGCGGGTACACGACCTGGCCGGCGCGCACCGCGGGACTGGAAGTCGCGGCGGAACCGAAGATCGTGGAGGCCCTGCTCGGGTCGCTGGAGGCCCTCGCCGGCAAACCGCGCCGCGAACCGGCGATTCACCACGGAGTTTGGGCGAGGGCGATCCTGGCGGAGAAGCCGCTCGCCTACTGGCGATGCGAGGAACTCGATGGCGGCGCGCTGGCGGACGCGTCCGGCCACGATCGTCCGGGCTTGATCGAGGGTGTGGTGGCCTACCATCTCGCGGGGCCGGACCACGCGTCGTTTTCCGGCGAATCCGTCAACCGCGCCGTGCAACTGGCCGGCGGCACGGTCTCCGCCGCGGTGCCGGGGGCCCGCAGCCTGTCGTTCTGGTTCTGGAACGGGATGGACAGCACCGTCCGCGACAACACCGGCGACCTCGTGCAACACGGTGAGTCGCTCCGGCTGAGAATCGGCGGCAAGGCGGATGCCGGATCCCGCGGGCGGCTGGTCCTCGACGACGGCGAGCGCGCGGCCGCGGGAACCACCGGGCTCGGCCTGCGCACCTGGCACCACGTCCTGATGGTCCGGGAGGACGGCACGGTGAGTATCTACCTCGACGGCAACCCGAAACCCGAGATCCGCGCCGCCTTGGGCGCCAATGCGTCCGGCCCGTGGCGCTTCGGCGGCCGGCTTCCCTTCGAGGGCCGCCTCGACGAGGTCGCGTGGTTCGGTGCGGCCTTGACCGGGGCGGACGCCAAGCGGCTCTACGCGGCGTCCGGCGTGACCCCGCCGCCGAAACCGCCTCCGCCGCGGCCGAAGGTCGACCGGGGAGCCACCGATGATTACGCCGTGGCAGTCGCCGCGTCCGGGCCGGTCGCCTCGTGGCGCCTCCGCGATTCGGCCCGGGACGCCGGACCGAAGGCACGCCACGGGACGTTCGAGAAGGGCGCCGGACCCGCGGCGGCGCACCACGGCGGCGACCACTTCACCGGCGGCCGCATGCGCGCCGGGGTCGACGGCATCGGCGACACCTACAGCGTCGCGTTCTGGTTCCGCAACAGCCTGCCGACTCGCAGCCGGGCGGTCACCGCCTACCTGTTCTCGCGCGGGGTCGACGGGATGAAGGACGCCGAAGGCGACCACCTCGGCATCGGGGGAACGCACGCCGCCGAGGGGAAGCTCCTCGTCTACAACGGCAACCGCAAGGGAGGCCTGCTGGCCGGGCGCGCCAGGGTCGATCCGGGGAGCTGGCATCACGTCGCGATGGTCCGCGAGGGCGGGCGCGTCCGGGTCTATCTCAACGGAAACCCCGAACCCGAGATCGACGGAAAGCTCGCCCGCACCTACCCCGACGGACACCCGCAGTTCTTTTTCGGGGGGCGCAATGACAACTTCGCCAACCTGCAGGGGCGCCTCGACGAGGTCGCGCTCTATGATCGCGTCCTGTCGCCGAAGGAAATCGGCGCCCACTACCGGGCGGTGAAGCTGATGCCGGCCGCCGGCGCGGCTCCGGGCGCCACCGGCCCGGAGCCCGTGTCCCCCGCGGAGGCCCGCCGGACGATTCACGTGCCGAAGGGGTTCGAGGTGCAGCTGGTGGCGGCCGAGCCGCTGGTGCGCGACCCGGTCGCGATCGACTGGGCCCCGGACGGGAAGCTCTGGGTGGCCGAGATGGCCGACTACCCGGGCGGGATCGACGGCCAGGCCGGGGGGCGGATCCGCTACCTCGAGGACCTCGACGGCGACGGGGTCTTCGACAAGTCGACCCTCTTCCTCGACGGCGTGAACTTCCCGGCGGGTGTCATGAGCTGGCGCAACGGCGTCCTGGTGGCCGCGGCGCCCGACATCTTCCTTGCGGAGGATACCGATGGCGACGGCCGGGCCGACGCGCGCACCGTCCTCTTCACCGGGTTCAAGGAGGGCAACCAGCAACTGCGGGTCAACGGGCTGCGGTGGGGGCTCGACAACTGGGTCCACGGGGCGAACGGGAGCCACCACGCCCGTTACGCCGCGGACACGATGATCACCTCGCCCCGGTCCGGCCGCACCGTCGGCCTCGGCAGTCTCGACTTCCGCATCCGGCCCGACGAGGGATTGCTGGAGCCGCTTTCCGGACCATCGCAGTTCGGGCGGACACGCGACGACTGGGGGAACTGGTTCGGCGTTCAGAACAGCTTTCCGCTCTGGCACTACGTCCTCGAAGACCGCTACCTCCGGCGCAATCCCGATTTCGCGCCGCCCGATCCGCGGCGCCAGCTCCGGCCCCGCAACCCGCTTGTTTTCCCCGCCAAACCGCCGCAGAAGCGCTTCCACAGCTTCAAGCAGTCCGGCCGGTTCACGAGCGCCTGTTCACCGATGATCTACCGGGACGGCCTCCTCTTCGGCGACGGCGGCGTGCACGCCTTCACCTGCGAGCCGTTTCACAACCTCGTCCAGCACGTCATCCTCGAACCCGACGGGTGCAGCTTCACCGCCACCCGCGCGGAACCGGACGGCGCCCTCGACTTCTTCGCCTCCGACGATCGCTGGTGCCGGCCGGTGATGGCGCGCACCGGACCGGACGGCGCCCTCTGGGTCGTCGACATGTACCGCTATATGATCGAGCACCCGGAGTGGCTCCCGGCCGCGGGCAAGGCCGAGATGAAGCCGCACGAGCGGCGCGGGGCAAACCACGGGCGCATCTTCCGGGTCTTCCCGGCGGGCACGGCGCCGCGTGCCATCCCGCGCCTCGACAAGGCGTCCTCCGGGGAGCTCGTGGAACGCCTGGCGGACGACAACGGCATCGTCCGGGACCTGGCGCACCGGCTCCTCGTCGAGCGGAAAGCGGTCTTTGTCACCGACTTGCTGGCCGACATGGCGAGCGGCCACCACTCCGCGCGGGCGCGCCTCCACGCCCTGTGCGTCCTCGACGGGCTCGACCGCCTCGCGGCGGGCCTCCTGCGGTCCTCCTTCCGCGACCCCCACCGGCACGTCCGCCGCCATGCCCTGCGCCTCGCGGAATCCCGCTGGGACCGCGACCCCGATCTCCTGGCCGCCGCCGCCCGCCTTGCCGACGACCCGGATGCGGCGGTGCGCCTCCAGGCGGCCTGTTCGCTGGGCGCCTCGGATCGCCCGGTCGCCGGGCGGGCCCTGGCGCGGCTGGCGGTGCGGGACGCCGGGGACGAGGCCATCCGCGCGGCGGTGTTCACCTCGGCGCCGATCCACTTCGACCACCTCGCGCAGGCGGCCGTGGAGAGCGGCGCGCTCCTCGAAGAACTCGTCAAGCTGGGCGGTGACCGGAGCAAGGCCTCGCGGGACGCCCTGGTGGCGCGCCTCGCGGTGCCGGGCAAGGACGGATTCCGGCCCGGGCAGTTCCACGCGCTGGGAGCCTGGCTGCAACGGAACCCCGCGGCGGCCCCCGGGCTGTCCGGGACGATCGACAAGTCGCGGGAGATTCTTTCCGACGAGGCCGCCCCGGTTCCGTTGCGGTCTGCGGCGACGCGCCTCCTCGGCCGGCAACCCGCGCACTTGGCGGCCGACCGGGCGCGCCTGGCGAAGCTGTTGACCCCCGAAGTGCCGAGCGATCTCAAGCTGGCCGCGGTCGAGGCGCTCGCCCGCATCGGAGGCGACGCTCTTCCCGCTGTCCTGCTCGATGGCTGGTCCGGCTACCTCCCGCGCGAACGGGCCCGGGTCCTCGACACCCTGCTGCAACGCCGGGAGTGGACGCGGGCCTGCGTGGATGCCATCGCGGGCGGCGGAGTGGCCCGCGGCGACCTCGATGCCTCCCGGCGGCAACTCCTGCTCACCCACACCGACCCTGCCATCCGCAAGGCCGCGGCACGGGTGCTGCAGACCGGCCCCCGGGAGGACCGGCGGCGACAAATCGCGCCTTACCGCGCGGCCCTGACGCTGGACGGCGATGAAAAGCGGGGACGGGTCGTGTTCGAGAAACTCTGCGCGGTCTGCCACCTGCCCCCGGATGGGGTGCCCATGAACGGCCCCGACCTCCGCTCCATCACCGACCGCAGCACCGAGGGGCTCTTCACTTCGATCCTCGATCCCAACCAGTCGGTCGATCCCACCTACGCCGGCTATTCCGTCACGCTCTCCGACGGCAGCACCCTTCACGGACGGGTCCTCTCGGAGACCTCCAGCAACCTGACGCTTCGCCTCCTTGACGGCACCGACCGCCACCTTCCCCGGCGGGACATCAAGACGCTGAAGAACAGCGGCCGTTCCCTGATGCCCGAAGGCCTCGAAGCCGGGATGAGCCCCCAGGGACTCGCCGATTTGATCCGCTTCGTGCAGACCTTCAAGCGCGACGCCCGGTGATGTCCCCGGGGAAGCCGGAAAGACCGGCCCGTTTGCGATCCCGAGGGACCCGCCTTCGCTCCTCGAGCATCGGCGTGGCAACCCAACCCCGGGCTCAGACTCGAAGAGCAAAGGAACTTCCGGCCGTAGAACCAACACCGCACGTCCCCTGCGTTCCATCCCGCGCCCGCGCATGCCCGCAACGCACAAACCGATTGTCAGGCCACACTAACTTTTAATCCCCACCGTCGCAAAAGTGCTTTTAAAAGACGTAAATGGGAGGACCTTTCCACTTGGCTCGCTGCGGGGGGGGGGAATAAAGGTGATTGTTTGTCATTGGATTGCCCGTGTTCTGTTCCGTTCGCGGGTTCGCATGATACCCACCGAAAACCACTCGAACTCATGAAAATAAAATCAGTCTATCGCACTGCGCTGGTGGCCCTCATCGGCCTCCCAACGCTTCCCCACGTCCATGCTGCTGACGGCACGTGGACCGCCGATGCCGACGGCAACTGGAGCGACACCGCCAACTGGGCCGGCGGCATCGTCGGCGACGGCGCCGACTCCACCGCGACGCTGGACGGCATCACCGCCAATCGCACCGTGACCCTCGACAGCGACCGCACCATCGGCAACATCATCGCCGCCGACACCTCGCACAATTTCACGATCAGCGGCGCCAACACCCTTACGCTCGACACCACCGCGGGCACCCCGACCATCGATGTCGCCAACGGCCGCATCCTGAGGATCGACAGCGTCATGGCGGGCAACGACGGGATCTCCAAGACCGGCGGCGGTTTCCTCGAGCCGTATGCCGCCAACACCTTCACCGGCGGCGTCGAGCTGCAGGCCGGCACGCTGCGCATCACCAACAATGACGCCATCGAAGGGTCCTACCTGGGCGACTCATCCAACACCCTCACCTTCACGGGCGACGCCGACTTCAACAACAGGAACGGCCAGGTCACCCTGCCCCAGGGGATCTTCATCAATCCCGGGGTCACGGGGAAGGTTTCCGGGGCCTTCGGCGAGCGCACCCAGGTCGACGGCGTCCTGGCCGGCTCCGGCACCCTGCTGGTGCAGGGCAACTCGGCCGGCTATGACGCCGAGTTCCGGAACACGGCGAACACCTTCACGGGGCCGATCGAGGTCCAGTCGGGGGACAGCGTGACCGCCGGTTTTGCCAGCCTGCCCGACAGCCCCGGACCCACCACGATCGGGCTGGACAGCCAGGGCGGCAATGGAGCGAAATTCGAGTACATGAACCTCGCCATCGCGCCGCTGGTGCTGGACAACCGCCAGTTCGAGCTCATCGTGAACGGCAACGCCAACACCAACCTCGGCCGGCAGCCGGGAATCGTCAACAACGCCCCTGGCGCCAACACCATCACGGTCAACACCGACCTCTTGATCACCGGCACGGGCAGCAAGAAATTCTTCCTCTCGGGCGGCAACACGGGCGACAACACCTTCGCCGGGGCCATCCCCGACGCCATTGATGCCGGGATCCTTACCGTTTACAAGGACGGCGGCGGCAAGTGGATCCTCGCGGGCGCCAATTCCTACGAGGGCGACACCATCATCCGCAACGGCACCCTCGAGATCGCCGGCGGCGGCACCTACGTTGGAAACATCTCCAACCAGGACTCGACCCCCAACCCGCTCACCTTTTCCGGCTCGGCCGACACGACCGTCAACGGGGTCGTCAGCGGCAACATCGACCTGATCAAGGACGGCGCGGGCGTCCTGTCGCTGACCAACGCCAACACCTACACCGGCGACACCACCGTGGCGGGAGGCACGCTCTCCCTCGGGGACGGCACCAACAGCAGCAACCTCGATGACTTCGCGACGCTCTCGGTGGACACCGGCGCGGTGCTCGACCTGAACTACGTGGGTTCGGATTCCGTGATCGTCCTCAACCTCGGCGGCAGCCCGGCCGCCGCGGGGACCTGGGGAGCCAGCGGATCGGGTGCCACGAACATCGACGACACCTTCTTCACCGGCACCGGGGTCATCAACAACCTGGGCGGCGACACGACCACCCTCGGGGTGGCCTTCTGGGACGGCGGAGACGTCGACAACACCGCCAACGGCGATATCAGCAGCGACGGCGGCAGCGGCACGTGGGACGACACGATCCTGAACTGGGACTTCGGCACCGTCCCCCATGGCGCCTGGCCGAACACCACCTCGACCACCGCCATTTTCGGCGGTTCGACCGGCACGGTGACGCTCGATGCCGACATGAACATCGGGACCATGACGATCGAAGTCCCGAACGGGGGCGGTTCCGGCTATAACATCGGGGACGCCGCGGAGGACAACACCCTGACCTTCGGGGGCGACGCGACGATCAACGTCACCGCCACGGGCAATGGCAGCAGGAATGACCACCGGATCCGGGCCGGAATCGCCGGATCGCCGACCCTGAATGTCGCGGGAAGGAACAACAACAGCGCCTTCTTCGCGCTGGAGCCCACCGCGAGCACGACCATGACCTTGGGCACGCTCAACATGTTCAATACCCTCGCCTCGAACAAGCAGCTTCGCCTCGGCGGATCCAGCACCGGCAACGTGGTGGACAAGATCACCTGGACGGTGACCGGCAATCAGTTGCAGGTCCGCAAGCAGTCTCCTGTGTCCGGGGCCACCGCCACCGACTGGACTGTCAACCAGGACATCAGCCTCGATGATGGCCGGATCTTCGTCGATGAGGGAACTCTCATCTTCAGCGGAACCGACAACTTCTGCTCGCACAGCATCCAGGTCGAGGACGGCGGCCGGATCGTGCTTCAGGGCAATTGGCGCATTAACGACGAACGCGAGGATTTCCGGGTCCTGAGCGGCGGCATTGTGGCACCGGGTGCCAGCGTCGGCACGGTGACCTTCAACTGGAATAATGTCGGGAACTCGACCGGTCAGGTCGATCTCCGGGGCGGCTCCACCTACGAGTGGGAAGTGGGTGCGGCCAGCACGGACACCATCGCCGTCACGAAGGTGGGTTCGGAATCCTCCGAGCTCGTCGTCGGCGACGGCGTGACCCCCGTGACGATCGGAGTCGTCGACGCCGGCGGCTCGCCCTCGGCGGGCGACAAGCTGACGGTGTTCACCTGCGAATCCGGCGTGGTGTATCCGGACGTCACGACACTCACGAACAACACGACCATCGACCTCACGGGCACCACTTGGACCGGCACACCCAGCTGGGGCATCGACGTCGACGGTGGAACCGGAGACGCCACCATCTACATCACCGGGATTTCCTCCGGCGGTATGGTCGATCCCTTTGATACCTGGGCCAGCGACAACCTTCTCGACGGCAGCCCCGGCAAGGAGAACGGCAAGGGCGACGACCCGGACCAGGGCGGCAAGACGAACCTCTACGAGTTCGGCTTCAACGGCGATCCGCTGGATCCGGCCAACGAGGGCCTGCTGTTCGGGTTCCTCGGCGACAGCGACGTCGACGGCGACACCGACGACGAGTTGCTCTTCACCATCGCGGTGCGCACCGGCACGGTGTTCAGCAATGTCGGCAACCTCGCGGTCTCGGCACCCGTGGATGGAATCATCTACACCGTGCGGGGCGACGTGGATCTCGATCCGCTCGACGGCGACACCCTGGTCAACGTGGCCACCACCGCGGTGGTTCCGGCCGGGGCGCCCGACCTCTCCGGCAACCCGGACTACGAGTACGTGACGCTCAGCCTGGACGGATCGGTGGGAACGCTCTCGCCGGGCTTCATGCGGGCCGAGGTCGCGGAAGCTCCCTAGAGCGACGTTTTGCGGAGGCCGCCGCGGCGGTCTCCGCGCCTGAGACCCTTTCCCGCAGGCAATCCAATCGAGACGGCGGCTTTCCTCGGAAGGCCGCCGTTTCGCGTTTGGGGAGGCGGGACCCTCCTGTCCCGGGTGAGCGCCGGGCATGGAGCGCAACACCGGTGCTCGCCCGGGTCGCCATCTTGACCGCCGAGAGCGCAGAGATGCGCAGAGTGATCATGGGAATTTGGGCGGTGGGGATGACCCGGACCGCTCCATGAACTCTCCGGCGAACTTCTTCCCTGGGTGTTCCTTGTTCGATATTCGGCATTCGAACCTCGCGATCAATGGTGCTTCCCCACGTGCCAATTCTCCCGGTGTGCAATCCCGAACCCTGGACGCGGAAGATCCAATATCGAACAAGGAATTTCGAACATCGAAGGACCCGGACTGCTCCATGAACTCTCCGGCGAACTTCTTCCCTGGGTGTTCCTTGTTCGATATTCGGCATTCGAACCTCGCGATCACGGGTGCTTCCGCCATTGCCATCTTGACGGAGGCGGCGACGGACGAGGGAAAGACCCCGGGCGGGGCGGGAAAGGCAGGCCGGAAGAAGGAAATTCCCGGCCGTCTCCGCTTTCCGCCCAAGACGTCCGGCAACCTGGCCCGCCGCCCCGCCTTTTCGTCTTTCCCAACGTTCGTTCGTACCCATATTGGGTTGGGTTGCGCCGTTTGTCCGGGCGCTGGCCATTCCGTTGGATCGCCGGATTCCCGAGAACCCCGCCAACCCACCCCCACGAACGCCCAGCCGACAGTCACCGCCATGAAAGCACGCTTGCAACGCCGACTCCGGAGCCCTCTCGCGCTCGCCCTGTGTTCCTTCGCTGCCCTCGCCCAGCTCGGCGCCCAGATCACGGTCGATGCTTCCGTCACGTGGCAGAGCACCTCTCCTCCCACCTCGCAGATTTTCGATGCCAGCAGCGCCGACAAGCTGGTCGTGATCGCGACGGCCGAGCACGGATTCAACAACACGAATGGTGACATCACCGGGATCACGTATGACGGCGTGGCCCTGACGCTGGCCGTGGAACGCGTTCCGGCGGTCGGCAACATCACGCACAACAGCATCTGGTACCTGGACAATCCCGGCATCGTCCACACGGCGGGCGAGATCCTCGTCAGCGCCGTGAACCGCGAGGCCGTCACGGCGATCGCCCTCTCGAACACCGCCCCCGGCGTCGGCGCCACCGCCATTTCGGCCGACGATTCGAAGTCCGTCGATCTCACCACGACCGCCGCCGACTCGCTGGTGATCGCCTCGCACGGCATGGGCGGGGACGGCAACACCGCGAATGTCACCAGCGTGGACACCGTCGCCCCGCTGGTCGAGGTCGGCGCGATCGAGTTTGGCAGCAATTGGGGCGGTCATGTCTCGGGCTACGCGCCGGTCGCCACCGCCGGCCCCGGAACCCATGCGTTCACGGGTGGCAGCGCCACCGGGGTTCACACCATCGCCGCGGAGTTCCTCCTCGACACCAGCCCGCCGGACGTGACCCCCCCGACCCTCGCCGGCGCCGATATCGTCGACAACGTCGGCGGCGGCCCGATCAACGAGATCGACTCGTTGATCTACACCGTGACGTTCAGCGAGCCCATGAACGCCGCCACGGTCGAGATCGCCGACTTCGAGAACGGCGGATCCCCGCCCGCCACCATCCACAGCGTCACCGGCACCGGAGATCCCGCGGTGTTCGAGGTGTCGGTCAGCCCGGGAGGGCCCGGCACGCTGCAACTGCAGGTCGCCGCCGGCGCCAACCTCGAAGACCTCTCGGACAATGCCCTCGACACCGCCGAGGCGATCGCTGACGACACCACCATCACCGTTGAAGGCGACGTCACCGCGCCGACGCTCGCCGGGGCGGACATCGTCGACAATTTCGGCGGCGAGCCGGTCTTCGAGGTCCAGCCGGTGACCTACACCGTGACATTCAGCGAGCCCATGAATCCCGCCTCGGTGGAGGAGTCCGACTTTGAGAACGGCGGCACTCCGGCCGCGACCATCACCAGCGTCTCCGCAACCCCCGACCCCGCCGTGTTCACCGTTACGGTTGTTTCGGGAGGGGCGGGCACGCTCCGGTTGCAGATCGCGGCGGGCGCCATCCTGACCGACGTCGCGGGCAATCCGCTGGATACGGCCTCCGCCATCCCGGACGACACCACCATCACCGTGAACGCCGGTTCCCCCCCGTCGGGAACGATCCCGAACCAAAGTTACCCCGCCAACGAGGAATTCGAGATCATCAGCCCGCAACTGGGCACCAGGCATCTCAATCAACCCTCGGTCTTCAATGGATATGCCGTCTTTGCCGGCAATGCCATCCATGAGGTCTGGAACATCGCGAACCCCTACGCGCCGACCATCGAGGCGACCATGACCAGCATCCACGCCTCCGGCGAGGCCGAGTCGCACCAGGTCACCTACGGGCGTGACGGCGCCGGCAGCTACTACTTCGCCGCGACATCCGGCCGGGGAATCGACATCTGGAATGTCACCGACACCATCAGGCCCCAGTATGTGAAGGCGCTTGAGCTGCCGGGGATCAACTACGGCGACGTCGCCGGGGGAGTCTGGGGGCTCTCCTGGCAGGGCGATTACATCTACATCGGCGCCACCTCGAACGGCCTCTACGTGGTCGATGCCAGCGATCCGGCCAATGCCACCCATGTGGCCACCCTCCCGGTTTCCAGTCTCGGCGGGGTGTGGCCCGGCCCGCTGTTCGCCCTCGGCAATCTGCTGGTCGTCACCACCCCGAAGAACCGGGCGGGCATTGCGACCGTCGATATCAGCGATCCCCTCAATCCCGCCCTGCTGGATTCGGTCAGGCCGGGCGGCGGTTCCTACATCGGCGGGTTCTACGGGACCCACGCCTGGCTCATCGGCTCCCTGCGCGGTTACGACGTCACGACCGACCCGGCCAACATCGCGCACACGTCCACCGCGACGATTCCCTCAAGCGAGTACATGTCGTGGGCGGACGACCACCTGTTCCTTGGCGGGCTTCGAGGCGGCACGCAGGGCATCTGGAAGTACGATGCCAGCGATCCCAACAACCTGGTCCTGGTCGATCGCGTGGTCGGCCGCGACTCGCGCTGGGACGACCAGTTTTCCTGCCCGGTCGGAAACCTCCTCCTCATCACGGACGACCAGAACGTGGGCGGCTACGTCGGCGGGGTGGTGGCGGTCCACGATACCCAGCCCGACACGAACCCGCTGACGGTCAAGTATGTGAATCCGCCGAACGGGTCCACCGGCCAGCCTGCCGGCGGACAGGTCGGCATCTCGTTCTCCGAGTGGCCTGAGTTCAAGAGCGTCGACCCGTCGACCTTCATCCTCCGGACCCCGGGCGGTTCCGCCGTTCCCGGAACGTGGGGCTGCACCTATACCACGGTGACGTTCGCCCCGGACGCGCCGCTCGCCCCCAACACCACCTACGAGATCGTTCTCCCGGCCGGGGGGGTCACCGACCTCGTCGGCAATCCCATCGCCGCCACCTTCACGTCCAGCTTCACCACCGGAAGCACGGGGGGCGGCGATCCGGATCCCGGCGGCACACCCGGATTCGGCGGCACCGACGACCTCAATCCGGTCCCCCCGGTGCCGCTCGGCACCGCCAGCAACTTCAGCGTGAAGAACCCGCGGGCGGGCGACAGCTACAACTGGGACTTCGGCGACGGCAATTCCGACACCGGGCCCAGCGTATCCCACACCTATGCCGCCCCGGGCCGCCACTCCGTGCAGTTCGAAGTGGTTGTCGGAAACGAAACCACCCTCGAGGCCGAGGACGCGCAACTCTCCGGGGTGACTGTCGCGTCCAATCACGCGGGCTTCACCGGGACCGGCTTCGGTGACTATTCGGGCAGCGGCCCGAGCGTGAAGATCACCTGGACCTACGATTCGCCCTCCGCGGTGACGGGCGACTTGACCTTCCGCTACGCCAACGGCTCGGGAGCGCGTCCCTTGAACCTCTACGTCAACGGCGGCAGCGCGATCTTCGTGAACCTCGTCGGAACCGGAGGCTGGGCGATCTGGGCCGATCTCGTCATTCCCGGCGTCGCGCTGCAGGCGGGCGTCAACACCCTCGAGCTGGTCGCGGACGCCGGCGGCACCGGTCCCAATGTGGACCACCTGCGCTTTCCCACTCCGGGTGGCGGAGGCCAAAGCAACACGTTCACCTTCACGCACATCGTCCACAATCCCCTCACCGCATCCAAGCCGACCTCCAGCCAGCCGATCGCATTCGAGGACACCTCCGTCTGGGCGGTCAATCCCGACGCCGGCACGGTGACCGCCCTCGACCGGGAGACCCTCGCAAAGCTTCACGAGGTGTCGGTCGGCGCCCGCCCGAAGTCGATCGCCCGGGCCCCGGACGGCACCCTCTGGGTGGTCTGCGAGGATTCCTGGGAGATCCAGGTCGTCAACCCCGCAACCGCGACGGTGATCGACGGGATCGACCTGCCCCACGCCTCCCAACCGGTGGGCCTCGCCATGGCGCCGGATGGATCGGCCGCCTACGTCACGCTGCAGGCCCTCGGGCGGCTCGTGAAACTGGATCCCGCGGCGCGCACCGTCACCGCGCATCTCGATCTCGCCCTCGATCCCGCCAATCCCGAGACCCGGCCCAAGGTCCGCGGGGTGGCCGTGAACGCCGCGAGCGACACGGTCCTCGTCACGAGACACATTTCTCCGGATGCCCACGCGGAGGTCTTCGAGGTCGATGCCTCCGCCATGACCCTCACCCGCACCATCACCCTCGCCCGGGACCCCGGCCCGGATGGCTCCCAGAATTCCCGCGGAGTTCCGAACTACCTGACCGGGATCGCCATCAGCCCCGACGGGTTGCGGGCGTGGGTCGCCTCGAAGAAGGACAACATCGACCGCGGCGGCGCGAGGGACGGGCTCCAGCTTCTGCATGACGTGACGGTGCGCGCCATCACCTCCAGCATCGACCTTGCGGCCGGGGCGGAGGTCCTCGCGGAACGGAAGGACCATGACAACAGCGAGCGCTGCCAGTCCTGCACCTTCAGCGGGCTGGGCGACGTCGTCTTTGTCACCCTGCCCGGCAACAACGAGGTGGCCGCGGTCAATGCCTACACGAGGGACGAGATCAACACCCTCGTGACCGAGGAAGCGCCCGAAGGCGCCGCTCTGCACGTTGCGTCGGCCCGCCTCTTTGTCCTCAACTTCCTCGGACGCAGCATGTCCGTCTTCGATGTCTCCGGCATCCTCAACGGCGGGACCACCTTCACCCCGATCGCGGACGTTCCCCTCGTCGGAACGGAACTCCTTGCGGCCGACGTCCTGGCGGGGAAGCGCCTGTTCTACGACGCCAGCTCGGCGCGGATCAACCAGTCCGGCTACCTGAGTTGCGCGACCTGCCACCTCGACGGCTCGCAAGACGGGCGGGTCTACGACTTCACCGCGCCGATGGGCGAGGGGTTCCGCAATACCATCGACCTCCGGGGCCGCGCCGGAACCGGGCACGGGCGCGTCCATTGGACCGCCAATTTCGACGAGATCCACGACTTCGAAGGGCAGTTGCGCCTCCTCGGCAACGGGACCGGCCTGATGGACGATTCCGCCTTCCACGAGGGCAGCCGCGCGCAGTCGCTCGGAGATCCCAAGACCGGATACAGCACCGATCTCGACGCCCTCGCCACCTACGTCCAGTCGCTGGATTCCTTCCCGCCCAGCCCCTACCGGAACCCGGACGGATCCCTCACCGCCGACGCCCTCGCCGGGAGGACGATCTTCAACAACCTCGCGTGCTTCCAGTGTCACGGCGGCGAGGACTTCACCGACAGCGCCATGGGTGCGCTGCACGACGTCGGCACGATCAAGCCGGCCTCCGGCCAGCGAATGGGCCAGCCGCTCACCGGCCTGGACACGCCCACCCTGAGGGGCATTTGGGCCACCCCGCCGTACCTCCACGATGGCTCCGCGGCCACCTTGAGGGAGGTGCTCACCACCGCCAATCCAGCCGACCTCCACGGCGCCACCAGCACCCTGACGTCTACGGAAGTGGACCAGCTCGCCGCCTATCTCCGCCAGATTGACGGCACCGAGCCCGCCGCGACCGCCGCCACCGGGATCGGCGCCGTGACCTACGACGGCTACGCCGCGAGCTGGTCGCTCACCGGACCGCTATCCGGCCCGGGGGATGATGCCGACGGCGACGGGTGGGCCAACATCGCGGAGCTGGTGCTCGGCGGCACGGATCCCACCAGCGCCGCCGCTCGCCCCGACATCGTCATCTCGGTGGAGATCGACGGCAGCGACGACTACTTCCAGATGTGCTGGCTGCAACTCGACGGCGGAGTCTGGGATGGTGACACCTACCGGCTCGGTGACATCGCCTACACGCCCGAAGGAAGCATCGGCCTGGCGGCTTGGAGCGAAGCGATCGCCAACGTCGCCACTCCGGCCGGGCTCCCGCCCGCCCCGGCCGGCTACCGCTGGGCCTGCACCCGGCTGATGCTCCCGGTGGGCCTCAATCCCCGCGGCTTCCTGCGCATCCGCACGAACTACGCGCCGTGAGCCGCGCAGCCGCTTCCGGCACTTCGGGACGCGTTCCCCGGAATCGCTGTCCTAGTGTGGTGTCCCGTAAGTAGTGCAACATGATGCGCGAGGATGATTTTGCAAGTTCAAGGCGTGAGGAGGGAGTGAATCGAGATTCACGACTGAGGAGGAACGAAGAAGTTGGGAAACCAGGCCGCGCTTCGACCTTCCCCGCGAACGAAGTGAGCCACTTTTTGAAACTCTGAAGACCCCAGCATGTTGCAGGACTTCCGGGACACCACACTAGCCCGGAAATTTCATGAGATTTCCG
>JABDMC010000265.1 GCA_013001695.1 Akkermansiaceae bacterium | reverse complement strand
CGTTCGAGCGAGTCCGCGTCGAGGAGCCGCGCGGACCAGCGTTCGATCTGCGCCATCGTCGCACCCGTGAGTCGCGATCGCACGTCATCGGTCAACGCGCCGAACCGGCGCTCGAGCAGCCGCTCGAGCAGCTCGACCTGGCCGGTGCGGCGGCCCTCCTCGCGGCCCTCCTCGCGGCCCTCCTCGCGGCCCTCCCGGGCCAGGCCGCCGCTGCGCCGCTGATCGGCAGCCGCCCCAACATCGTCTTCATGCTGGCCGATGACATGGGCTGGAACCAGCCGGGCTTCAACGGCGGCAGGAAGGGGCTCACCCCGAACATCGACAAACTCGCCGGCGAGAGCCTCAAGCTCACGCAATTCTACACGCACTCGGTCTGCGCCCCGACCCGCGCCGCCTTCCTCACCGGCCGCTACGCCTTCCGCACCTGGTCCGACTGGCGCTCCGAGGATTTCGGCAAGCCGAGCTACCTCAAGGCCCTCGGTCTCACCCTCGCCCACAACGAGCGCGGCGAACCGACGCGCCGCATCCACGCCCTCGACACCAGGGAGCGCACCATCGCCGAGGCCCTCAGGGAGGCCGGCTACTTCACGGCCCTCGTCGGCAAGTGGCACCTCGGCGAGTGGCTCGACGAGCACCTCCCGATGGGGCAGGGATTCATGCACCAGTACGGCCACTACGCCTGGGGCATCGACTACTACACGAAGACCATCGTCCACAACGCCCCGGCCCGCTTCGCCGTCTACGACTGGCACCGGAACCAGCAACCGCTGCGGGAAGAGGGCTACGCCACCGACCTCTTCGCCGCCGAAGCCGCGCGCGTCATCGCGAAACAGACCAGGGAAAAGCCCTTCTTCCTCTACGTCCCCTTCAACGCCGTCCACGGGCCGCTGAATCCGCCGCCCGGGTTTTCGGGCAACAAGAACGACCCCCTCGCCATCCGGGACGCCATGCTCAGGAACCTCGACGACGCCGTGGGCCGCATCGTGAAGGCCGTCGACAAACACGGCTTCAGGGACAACACCCTCGTCATCTTCACCAACGACAACGGTCCCGTACTCGAGGAAATGAGCACGCCGTGGCGCGGCACCAAGAACACCACCTTCGAAGGCGGGGTCCGCGTCCCCTGCCTGCTCCGCTGGCCCGGCCACACCGAACCCGGCACCGCCAACAACGGCATGATGTTCATCGCCGACTGGTATTCAACCTTCATCACCCTCGCCGGCGGCAAGCACGAACAGGAACGCAAGGTCGACGCCCTCGACATGACCTCGATGCTCTTCCAGAACAAACCCAGCCCGCGGAACGAGATCGTCTTCGAGGTCGAGGGCAGCGTCCGCCTCCCGACCCTGCGCAGCGGCGATTGGAAGCTCATGGGCGACATGCTCTACAATCTCGAGGCCGACCCCGGCGAGCGCACCGACCTCGCCGCCAGGAACCCCGAGGTCGTCAAACGCCTCGAGGCCCGCCTCGCCAAGGTCGGCGCCGAGCGTCCCCCGCTCGGGGACAAGCCGCTCCTCATGGATCCGCCCCTCCCCTACATCTACGGCCTCAAGGAGAACCGGGAACCGCCAAAGTGGCTCGTCGACCACGTCGAGAAGGTCCGCGCCACCCAGCCGAAGGAATGGGCCCCGGGCGAAACCCCGTGGCCCCAGGCCCCCAAGGGCGCCTTCGCCAGCCAGCAGCCCTAGCCTTCTCCGGCGCCCTCCTCTTCCGGCGCCTCCTCCCCGGCCTGCTTGACGTTCTCCCCGGCGAACTCCACGGCCTCGACGACCTCCACCAGAACCCCGACGCTCTCCTGCATCAACCGGTCGACGGCACTCAACGCGTACGTCCCCGGGTCCACCTCGATGCTGTTGATCGACGCCGGGAAGACTTCCTGCAGTTCCCAGGCGGCATTCTCGCCGTCCCGCCGGTAGAGCGCCCAGTGCTTGAGATGCGGGGAGGTCGCTCCGCTCCAGCGAATCTCCCCGCCGGCGACCCGCACGTGCCACGGGCTGTCCGGCGGCAGGTTCCCCAGCCACGGCATGGCCGGCGACAACGCCGGCTCCGGGTAGAGCTTCTCCGCAAACCGGTCGCGGATCTTCTCCCCGTCCCGGCCGCGAAAGACCCGCATCCCGAAGAAGATGTTCCCCAGCGATTGCTGGTCCACCGCTTCCCGCGAGGCGTTCAGCTGCGTCTCATACTCCGAGAACGGCCAGTTGCCGTTTCGCCGCTCGATGTTCAGCAGCGAGTTGCCGGCGTAGATGTGCCGCCGGAGGACGTTCGTCTCGCCCCACCAGTTCAGCAGGGCGCTGTAGCTCCGGTTGGAATTCTCCCGCCAGTACAACTGCGGGGTCACGTAGTCGATCCAGCCCTTCTCCAGCCACTTCTTCGGGTCCGAGTAGATCCCGTTGTACTGGTCAAAGCCCTTCGTTCCCGCCGGCTCCCCCGGCCGGTAGAGGCCGAACGGGCTCACCCCGAATTTCACGTAGGGCTTCGTGGCCCGGATCTGCTGCGATAGTCCCGCGATCAGGGAATCGACATTCTGCCGCCGCCAATCGTCCTTCTCGATCTGTCCGCAGCATTGGAGGTACGCCGCGTAGGTCGCGGCATCGTCGAATTCCACCCCGTTCTCCGGATACGGATAGAAATAGTCGTCGAGGTGCACCCCGTCGATCTCGTAGCGCGTCACGACATCCATCACCGCGGCCGTCACGAAATCCCGCACTTCCCGCGCCCCGGGGTCCATCCAGATCATGCTCGCATACGGACGCGCAAACTGCGGCAGCACCCGGCTGATGTGGTTCTTCGCCACCGGGTAGTCCTCGACCGGCATGGCCCGGAACGGGTTGATCCAGACGTGCAGTTCGATGGACCGCTTCCGGCATTCCTCGATGGCGAACTCCAGCGGATCGTAACCGGGATCCTTCCCCTGGGTTCCCGTCAGGAACCTGCTCCACGGATCGAGCGCCGACTTGTAAAAGGCATCCGCCGCTCCCCGGATCTGGAAGATCAGGGCGTTCATGTTCATCGTCTCCATCCCGTCGAGGTAGGCGACGAGCTCCTGCTTCTGCCTCTCGACGCTGAGCCCGTAACGCGACGGCCAGTCGACATTCGAGACCGTCGCGAGCCACATCCCGCGGAACTCGCGGCGGTGCGAGACATCGATCAAGGTCGGCGGCGCGGCGTCGGCCCACATTTCCACCGGCGGGGGACCCGCTGTTTCGGCCGCCGCCTCCGGGGCAAGTTCCGGCGCGCCCTGCGCTCCGGTCGTCTCCGCGCTCCCCTGCGCCGGCGCCAAACCGGCGGGCGCCACGGCCCCCCCGGGTGACAGCTTCCACGCCCCGAGGACCGGGACCTTCGGATCGGGCAGCGTGAACTCCCGCACGAGGAGATTCTCCACCAGGAAGGGCATCTTCTGCGCGCCCATTTCCCGCTCGATGGCCTCCAGGGCGGTCGCCTCCAGGGCCGCCACATCGAGCCCTTCCGCGCCCTCGACCGTGCGGGCGGCCTCGCGCACCGCCTTGATCGCCAGCGGCTTGACATGCCGCTCGTACCATCCCTCGCCGCCAAATTCCTCGACCACCTCGCGCACCGCGAGGCGATCCGGGCGCAGTTGCAGCTCCCACTCGAGCTCCGCGCTGCCGTCCTCGACCGGGTAGGCGAGGCGCTCGACGTGGTTCTGCGGCCCCACCTCGATGGGGATCACCCGCAACCGCTTCCACGTGCCGCCCAGGCTGCGCGGGCCCTCGATCGTCCCCTGGTAGCCCCCTTCTCCCCAGACGCGGGGCTCTTCGTAGACGTAGCCCACCGATCCCGCCGGGATGAAGGGGTTCGTCAGGACGTATTCCGCCGCCAACCAGCAGGCGCCGACGACGAGGGCCACGAGGCCCAGCAACCTCCGGCGCCGCGGGCGGGGACCAGTGCTCCGCTTGGAGTGGTCTTTTTTCATAGGGGGTTCCGGCAGAGAAACTCCGTCCTGCCCGTGGCCATTTATACCCCCGACCCCATCGGGGAGAAAGCAAAAGCACTGCACCCGCGCCGCGCCCCCACCCTCGCCCCAATTCCGCCGCAGCGGCCCGCGCCCGGGCGATTCGTCAAGGTTCATCTGATAACCCGCAACCCTGAAGGGCCGGGCCCCCGCCGGCGGGCGGCGATGTGAATGCGTGTGAGCAAGCGCCTCTTTCCACGGCCCCGGGATTGTCGGCCCTTCGGGCCATCCCCTACCGTCCGCGGCGTGTCCTTACGCATTCGATTCAACAAAGCCCACGCCGACGGCGTCGTCCTCGCCCGGGTGGGGCATCCGCACCGCGACGAACCCCTCGAAACCTCCCGGGAAATCTGCCGGATCGACGAGGCGGACCGCGAAATGCTGACCCGCCTGTTCCTGAAGCCCTTCAAGAACCTCGAGGCCCAGGCCTTCCACCACCATTCCTCGCTGGAGAACAACGAGGTCTACGCCTGCACCAAGGCCGTCTTCGAGTCCGAGGCCGAGCTCCTGGCGCGCGGGTGCGCCATCGCCAAGCGCCTCTACGCCAAGACCAACCACCCCAACATCAAGTCCGGCGACCTCTGCATCGCCCTCATCAAGGACATCCGCATCGACGGCGAATCCGCGCAGGGAATCTGCATCCTGAAATCCGAGAAGGTCGAACCGTTCCTCAGCATCCGGGAGCGCGATGGCGACCTGCAACTCACCACCGAGCACGGGATCAATCCCGAGAATATCGACAAGGGCTGCCTCGTCCTCGATCGCGACGTGGACTCCGGCTACCACGTCCTCACCTTCGACCGGGCCGGCGGCCAGTCGCAATTCTGGATGCGGGACTTCCTCAGCCTCCGCCCCATCAGCGACGAATCCTTCCTCACCAACCAATACGCCGGGCTCGCCGTGGATGTCCTCCAGGAGCAGGAGGAGCACGAGGGCGGGGGCGTGCCGGAGCGCGCCGCCGCCGCCAAGCGCGCCATGGACTACTTCGACAACCGCGAGCACTTCAGCATGCAGGAGTTCGAGGAGGAGGTCCTCCGCAAGGACCCCGAGATGGTCGCCAAGTTCCAGGAACACAAGGCCCGCATCGAGGAGGAGAGCGGACAAGCCCTCAAGGAGTCCTTCGACATCTCCCGCAAGGACCTCAACCGCGCCATGCGCCGCGTCGGCGGCGTCATGAAGTTCGATACCGGCGTCGAGATCCGCCTCCTTCCCGACTTCCAGGAGTCCGCCATGGAACGCGGATTCGATGACGAGAAGGGCATGGACTACGTCAAGGTCTACTACCACAGCGATGCCGCGCCCCGCGCCGCGGCCCTCGCCACCGGGTGACCGGCCGCCCCCCCGGGAACCGCAATCCCCCGGATCCGCCGCGGCGCCACCGCGTGCTGCAGCAGAGTTCTGGCGTTTCCGCCGGATACCCGCTATGACGGCGGGGCTATGACTCGCCCTTACCTGGTCCTGGCAGCGCTCGTGGCGGCAGCTCCCGTGCTCGCCGCCCAACTGCCCACCCCCCTCTGGCTTCGCTACCCGGCCATATCACCGGATGCCCGGCAGATCGCCTTCACCTACGGAGGCGACCTCTACCTCGTCCCGGCCGACGGCGGCGAAGCGCGGCACCTCACCCAGCACCCCAACCGCGAATTCATGCCGGTGTGGTCGCCGGACGGCCGCTCGCTCGCCTACGCCTCCGATCGCTTCGGCAACTTCGATGTGTTCCTGGTTTCCCGCGCGGGTGGCGGATCGACCCGCCTCACCTTCCATTCCGCGGACGACTTTCCGAGCGGATTCCATCCCGACGGCCGGTCGATCCTTTTTTCGTCCGCGCGCCAGGACTCCCGGACGTGCATCGGCTTCCCCTCCAAGGCGCAGCCGGAACTTTACGCCGTCCCCATCGACGGGAGCCGCCCCCGCCAGGTGCTGACCACCCCCGCGGAGGACGCCGTGTTCGATCCCGCCGGCACCCGCCTCGCCTACCACGACCGCAAGGGATACGAGAATGCCTGGCGGAAGCACCACACCTCCGCGATCGCGCGCGATGTCTGGACCTGCGACCTCTCCACCGGCAGGCATCGCAAACTCACCGACTTCCCCGGCGAGGACCGCAACCCGGTCTTCGGAAGGGACGGCGCCCTCTTCTACCTCTCGGAGCGCAGCGGCAGCTTCAACGTCTGGATGGACGCCCCCGATGGCCCCGTCCAGGTCACCGCCTTCAGGCATCATCCGGTGCGCTTTCTCACCGCGGCCCGCAACGGAACGCTCTGCTTCAGCTATCACGGCGAACTCTTCACCCTCGCGCCGCGGAAGGGCGCCGAGCCGCGCAAGGTCCCCGTCAGGATCCGCACCGGGGCGAAGAACACCGGGCGCCGGATCGTTCCCGTGAACGGCGACGCCACCGACGTCGCCCTCGCGCCCGGCGGCAAGGAAATCGCATTCATCACCCGCGGGGAAATCTTCGTCACCTCCCTCGACCACGACTCGACGAAACGCGTCACCAACACGCCCGAACAGGAACGCAGCGTCAGCTTCTCGCCCGATGGCCGCACCCTCCTCTACGCCGCGGAACGCGACGGAAGCTGGAACCTCTATTCCTCCACCATCGCCCGCGAGGAGGAATCCCGCTTCCACCTCGCCACCGTCATCGAGGAACAACCCGTGCTGGTGGGCCGCCGCGAGACGTTCCAGCCGAAGTATTCGCCCGACGGCCGCGAGATCGCCTTCCTCGAAGAGCGCACCACCCTGCGCGTCCTCAACCTCGATACCGGCAAGATCCGCACCGTCCTTCCGGGAGACCGCAACTACTCCTACTCCGACGGCGACCAGTCCTTCGCGTGGTCCCCGGACGGGCGCTGGCTCCTCTCCACCTTCCTCGGCTACAACCGGTGGAGCGAGGATATCGCCCTGCTCCCCGCCCACCCCGGCGACCAGGGGGCCGAGATCCGGAACCTCACCGAGAGCGCCTACTACGACGCCAGCCCGCAATGGGCCCTCGGCGGCAAGGCCATGATCTGGTTCTCCAACCGTCACGGGATGCGCGCCCACGGGAGCTGGGGCAGCCAGTTCGATGCCTACGGGCTCTTCCTCACCCGCGACGCCTACGACCGCTTCCGGTTGAGCAGGGAGGAATACGCCCTTCTCGAGGAGGAGAAGGAGAACCGCCGGGACACGGACCGGGACGACGGGGAGGAGCGGCCCGATGATCCCGGCCCCGCGGACCCGGTCGAGATCGAATGGGACGGCCTCGAGGACCGCAAGGCCCGGCTCACCATCAACTCCTCCCGGCTCGGCGGCGCCGTTCTCTCGCCGGACGGCGAGGCCCTCTACTACCTGAGCCGGTTCGAGAAGGGCTACGACCTCTGGGTCCACAAGTTCTTCGAGGAGGAAACCAAGCTCCTCACGAAGTTCCCGAAGGCCGATGACAACCGCCGCGGCCGGAAACCGCGCAAGCTTCTCATGGACAAGGACGGCGAGATGCTCGTCGTCCTCGACAACGGCAACCTCTACCGCATCGATACCGATGAGCCGGACTCGAAGGAGGACATCGACACGGACTCCGAAATGGAAATCCGCCACTCCGAGGAGCGGGCCTGCATGTTCGAGCACGTCTGGCGGCAACTGAAGAAGAAGTTCTACGTCCGCGACCTCCACGGGGTCGACTGGGCGTTCTACAAGCGCGCCTACGCCCGGTTCCTCCCGCATATCAACAACAACCATGACTTCGCCGAGATGCTCAGCGAGATGCTGGGCGAACTGAACGCCTCCCACACCGGCGCGGGCTACCGGCCCCGTCACGACGGCGGCGACAAGACCGCCTCCCTCGGCATCTTCCCCGACCCCGCCCACGACGGCCCCGGGATCCGCATCCTCGAGATCATCGACAAGAGCCCGCTCCAGAACGCCGAATCGAAGGCGCGCCCCGGCGTCGTCATCGATGCCATCGACGCCACCCCGATCGCCCCGGACATGAACTATTACCCGCTCCTCAACCGCAAGGAGGGGAAGCGGACCCTCCTCTCCCTCCGCGATCCCGATACCGGGGAGCGGTGGGAGGAGGTCATCAAGCCGCTCTCCCGGCGCGAGCTGAACAACCTCCTCTACGAGCGATGGACCAAATCCCGCGCCGCCGAAGTGGAGCGCCTCTCCGGCGGGCGCCTCGGTTACGTCCACGTCCGCAGCATGAACGACGAAGGCTTCCGCCGGACCTTCGACCGGGTCCTCGGCCCCGAGAACGACAAGGAGGCCCTCGTGGTGGACACCCGCTTCAACGGCGGCGGCTGGCTCCACGACGACCTCGTGACCTTCCTCGACGGCAAGCCCTACCTCCAGTTCTTCCCCCGCGGGCAGGGCAATCTCGGCGGCGAACCCCAATCCAAATGGGCCAAGCCGTCGGTCGTCATCATGGGCGAAAGCAACTACTCCGACGCCCACATGTTTCCGTACGCCTACAAGGCGCACGGCCTCGGCAAGCTCGTCGGGATGCCCGTCCCCGGAACCGCCACCGCCGTCTGGTGGGAGACGCTCATCGACCCGACCCTCTACTTCGGCATTCCGCAGGTCGGAATGCGCACACCCGACGGAACCCTGCTCGAAAACACCCAGCTCGAGCCCGACATCCGGGTCGCCAATCGTCCCGAAGCGACCGCCAGGGGGCGCGACCGGCAGCTCGAAGCCGCCGTCAACGTCCTCCTCGAATAAATAAGGGGCGCCCCCGAATCGCCCCTCGTTTGGCCGACGCTTCGTAGCGGAAGGCTTGCGCCTTCCGACCATCACGCCATTCCCGAAACCCTGAGAGCCTGGCTCGTCGGCACGGGCAGCCGTGCCGCTACCAGCGACAATCGGGTTTAATTACGTCCCATTCGGCTCGCCGCCGGGCCACAAGCCCTTAGAAGTTGCCCCGCAATCCGATGTCGAGGAGCAGCTCGTAGTTCTTGAGGTCCAGGTCGCCGTCGCTGGTATCCATGAACTCGTAACCGGCCCCGAGGGCCGCGCTCAGCTCGCTGCCCAGCGGATACACCAGGTCGGCGCCCCCGCGCAGGACATACCCCCAGCCTTCCCAATCCGTCTTCAGCGGCGGGGTCGGCGGCCCCATGTTTGAACCCAGCTCGGTGTGCTCGAGGTCGAAGTAGAGCGCCCCCACAAATGCGTGCGTCAGCAGCGTCCAGCCGGTCGACCCGAGCGTGGTCTCCTGCTCCATGCCGAACCCGGCTTCGATCGCCTGCCATTCGTATTCCTGGAACTCCAGCTCTCCCCCCCCGAAGTTCCATGTGACGTCGTCCTCGGTGTGCCGGTAGGCGACCCGCCCGAAGAACATCGAGGGAATCGGAATCGTGACTCCAAGCTCCCACATGTCGCGGTCGATGTCGGCGCTCCCCGGGAACGTCTCCCCGGATGACAGCTCGGTGGTGGTGAAGCCCCCCTCGAGGTCACCGGTCCGGTAGGCAAAGTCGATCACCGCCCCGCACCGCGCCGGCAGTGCCACCGCGGTCGACAGGCCGTACAGCCAGCCGTCCGGATCGTTGTAGTCCGCGCGCCAAATGTCCGGATCGGGCATGCCCGGAGGCGTCGGCACATCGCCCGACTCGTCCCCTCCCGAGAGGTAGTCCTCCTGCATGTCGAACTCGTTGTGCGACATGCCGAACTTCAGCTCGTAGAGCGCGTTCACGAACAGGTCCGCGATACCCACCGGCTGGTCGTTCTGCGCGGCGGACTGCGGGCCGGCGATTCCGAGCGCCATGAACGCCGCGGCTATTCCGGCGCCCAGCGAGCGCCCCTTCTTCAGTTTCATTGTGTGCATTGGATCTGCCCTATCGGGTTGGTCGTGCCGGCCGGTCGGCGCCTCGCCGTGAGGATGCCCCCGCCCGCCATGAGTGGTGACCGGGATAATTCAAGGGTGTCCCGTGACGTCAAGCCCCGGGGATACCCTTTCAAATCCCTGACCTTCTTGCTTGCTTGCCGACCCCGGCGCCCGGGCCGGGCCGGGCGCCCCCTACCCGAAGCGCTCCAGCCCCAGGAACCCCACCGGACGCTCCGTCCGTCCCGTCGTCGCCAGGTCCGCCAGGACCTCCCCCATGACGCTCGCGAACTTGAACCCGTGACCGCTGAATCCGGCCGCCAGCGTGACCCGCTCATGCCGCGGGTGCCGCCCGACGACAAAATGGTGATCCGGGCTGTTGGTGTAGAGGCAGGTGCGGGCCTCGAGCAGCGCCCCGGCCGCCCCGGGAAGGTAGTCCCGCAGGACGGCGCGCAACCCCGCGATCTCCTCCTCGCCGGGGGGCGCGATCCCGTCGCGCAGTTCCGCCGGATCGACGGGCTTCCCCTGGTCGTGCAGCCCGATCTTCACTCCGCCACCCGCCTCCACGATCGGAAACCCGTAGTGGCCGTGCGGCGCATGGGTCTCGATGAACCAGCACGGAAAGTGGCCGAGCGCATAGCGTCCCGCATCCTCGCGCGGGGCGAACCACGCCTGCACCTGGCGGGTCACCTGCAGGGCCACCCCGAGGTCCCGCAGCAACCCGCCGGTCCATGGCCCCGCCGTGACGACGAGGTGCTCCGCCGTGTGGGTCCCGCCGGCGGTCGTCACCGTCACGCCGTCCGCCCCCGCCTTCCAGTCGGTGATCGCCTCGCCCTCGATCAGCGTCGCCCCGTGCGCCCGGGCCCGCGCCGCATGCGCGGCGACGGCCCGCTCCGGAACGACAAACCCGGCCCGCGCGTCGAAGAATCCCGTGAACCCGTCCGGAATGCGGAATTGCGGGAAGCGCGCCGCAACCTGCGGAGCGTCGAGGATCTCGTGCGGCAGGTCGTGCGCCCTCGCCGCCGCCAGCGACCCGCCGACAATCTCCCCGTCCGGAGGCCCCAGGTAGATCCCCCCGGTC
>JABDMC010000259.1 GCA_013001695.1 Akkermansiaceae bacterium | reverse complement strand
CCGCTACCCGGGCCGCCCCAGCAAGGAGGGGCCATTCCTGGCAGCCCAAGCAACTACTTCCGCCGATACAGCGCCAAGCTCAACGCCCCCAGCGCGAACAGCGCCAGCTCGGAGGCTTCCGGGACCGCCGCGAACGCCGTCCCGGCTTCGTAGCGGATGTAGTCCACTTCCCAGTCGCCGCCGATACCGCCCGAGAAGTCGCCCATGAACCAGGAACCACCGGTGTTGAAACTCCCGTTCCCGCCGGCGAAAGCGCCCGCACTTGTCAGGTCGGAATTGAGGAGGATGTCGTTGATCCAGACGAAGTAGTTATCCGACCCCTCGTAGGCAATCCGCATGGTGTGGAAGGCGCCGTCGGCAAAGTCGGTCCCGACGAGATAGTCGGCATAGGTGCCGCCGGTCCGGTAACTGATCCGATCGTCCTCGAAGTTGACGCGGGTCGAGAAGCTCGCCCCGGGATTCTGCATGGCGACCCCGAACCAGCCGTCGACGCCCTGGGTGCCTCCGGTCTTGCGGGCGCTCAATTCCATCGTCCACGGCGTGTTGGCATCGGCGAGGGTCGCCCGGGTGATGCTGCCGCCAATGTCGGTGCGAAACAGGTTCTGGGGATCGCCCGACGCCGGGTTCTGGTCGGAACGGGCGACGCCGCCGGTGTAATCCTGGGGAATGGTCGACCCGCCCGCGGTGCCCCCGAACCAATCCTGGGTGGTATTGGAATCGAGATCCTGCCCGCTCGGGTTCACATCCATCTCGTAGAGATAGGTGAAGTCCGAGGAATGCTTCGTGACGATCAAGTCGGCATGCGCCACCGCGGCGGCGGCGAGGAACGTGCTGAGGACGATGAACTTCATGGGGGAATCCGCTTGGTTGAATCCGTTATCGACGGCGGCGCAGGAGAACCAGCCCGGCCAAGGCGCCGAGGATGCTCACTCCCGGCTCGGGGACGGCATCGAGGCCCACCGCGTTCCAGGTGGTCGATCCCTGGCCAGCACCGCTGGTGGCGCCCCACACGAGACGGTCGCCACCCGGAAGGGCCCCGCCGGATGCCACCACGCCGTGGTTGTTGCCAAGGCTGTCGGTGAGCGTCGCCTGACCGGCGGTCGCGTCGTAGTCGAGAGTGTAGGTCACATACTGGTTGACGAGCGGGGCGCCCGCTCCCAGCTCCTCCGACATCTGGTTGTTGGCGGTCGTGATCTGGAAGAGGTTGGTTCCGTCGGACAGGGTGAAGTCCCCGTTGGCATCGACGCTGTGGGTCAGGAGATAGCTCGTCGCTCCGTACGACAGCCAGAACTGGTTGTTGGTCTGGCGGGCGGTGTTGTAATAGTCGTCCACCCCGCCGCCGGCGGCACTGACCGCGTCGTGGTTGATTGTGTTGGTCCAGGTGGCGGTCCATCCGAAGGTTTGCATGTTGGCCACCTCCGCCACCGTGATCGCGTGGTCGTAGAAGAAGCCGGCGCCGCCCGTTCCGTCGGTGATGCGCCATCCCCCGATGGTGGAATCCGCGCCGTAGGCGAAATCGTTGCCGGTCGCTCCCGAGCTGGCCCATCCCTGCGTGGTGGGATCGGCGGCACCGGTCGTGCCCGCGGTCGGGGACACTCCGGCATCGTAGGATGCGATGGTCGCGGCGTTCGCCGCGAAGGACACGATACCGAACAGAGTGATCAGGAGGGTGGGTTTCATCATGGCGCTCAAGGCGTTAGACTCCCGTAATCAACCAGAGGGACGGGTCCCGTCCAAGGGCCCGCGCAGAGGTCTTCTTTACCCACCAGACGGGGCAAAGCGCTCGAGGTAGCCCCAGCGAAATCCCTTCCGGCCGCGGTAGTCGATTTTTCGCCCGTTTTCGGCCTCCCGGAGCCAGAACTCGCGATGATCGGCCTGCCCGAGCGGATCGCCGCTCAATCGCTGTCGGGCGTGAAGTTTACGTTTCATGGATATCAGAAGTTCCTGATGATCCTGCACCTCCGCAAGGTTCACGAACTCATGGGGGTCTGCTTCCAGGTCGTAGAGTTCGCACGCGGGCGGATGCAGGTAGGTCGCGTAGGCGTCCCGAACCGGTGCGGGCGCCGCCGCGATCTCCTCCTCGGTGCACCCCGCGAGGAAGTGCGCGTTGTAGTGGTTCAGGTAGGCGGTCGCGGAACGGTTCGCACCCTGGCCCGGCGGCGTGACGATCAACTTGTAGCGCCCGGTGCGCAGCGCGAACTGCAGGCAGCCGAGGGCGGGCGCCGCCCCGGTCGTCACGGCGAGAAGGTCCCTCCTCCACTCGACGTCCTTCCCTTCCAGCAGGGGCCAGAGCGATCGGCCCGACAGCTTGGCGGGCGGCTCGATCTTCGCCGCCTCGCACATCGTCGGCAGGAGATCGGTGACGCTCACGATCTCGTCCCGCACCGCCGGGTTCACCTGCGCGGGCCAGTGCACGATCATCGGGATGCGCAGGCCCGCATCGTAGACGCTCGTCTTCCCGCGCGAGAACTGCGCCCCGTGGTCCCCGATGTAGACGATGAGGGTGTTGTCCGCCTTCCCCGCCTTCCCGAGTTCGCCGAGAAGGTCCCCCACCAGCGAGTCGAGGCGGCTCATGCAGTTGTAGTAGTTGGCGGTGGCCTCGCGGAGGCGCGGGGAATCGCACCCGACCCACGGGAGCGGCTTCACGTCCCCGCCCTCGAGCAGGTCCCCGTCCCCCGGGTAACCGCCGGCCTGCGGGATCAGGGGAAAGTGGGCGTCGGGGTAGTTGATCGAGAGGAAGAACGGCGCCGCCTCGGCCGACTTGAAGAACTCCCCGGCCTTCGCCGCGTAGGCCGCCATCTTCTTCCGCCCGAAGTTCGCCGACGGGATGGCGCGGAAGTCGATGTGCGGCGTGAAGGCGCTCTCCGGGTTGACGTGGAGCTTCCCGATCAAGCCGGTGCGGTAGCCGCCCGTCTTCAGGAGGCTGAAGGCGTTCGGCCACTCGCGGTACATGGCGTACTTGTGGGTCGCGAGGCCCAGTTGCCCGTTGATCGCCGGGTCAAGGCCCGTCAGGAAGCAGGCCCGCGACGGGCTGCACACCGAGTAGGGCGTGAAGGCCTTCGCGAATCGGGCCCCCTCGGCGGCGAGGCCGTCGAGGACCGGCGTCTTCGCGTAGGGGTCGCCGTAGCATCCGAGCTCCGGGCCGTTGTCCTCGGAGACGATGAGGAGGATGTTGGGCTGTTCCCCGGAGAGGGCCGGGATCGTTAGCAGGACGAGCAGGAGGCCCACGCGCATCATGCCTTCGCTCCACCGGGACAAGCCCGGTGGGGGCGTTGGTCCCCTCCCCACCGGGCTTGTGCGGGTGGAAGGAACGGCCAGGCGCGGCGCGGCTCCCCTCCCCACCGGGCTGGTCCCGGTGGAAGGAACGGCCAGGGGCGGCGCGGCTCCCCTCCCCACCGGGCTGGTCCCGGTGGAAGGACCGGCCAGGGGCGGCACCGGGACTCCGCCCCGCCACCCTCCGCTCCACCGGGACAAGTCCGGTGGGGGCGCAACTGAATTTCGAACCGCGATCACTGACTATTCTCCCAGCAGCTCCGCCACACCAAACCGCAAAAAATAGATCTCCACCGGCCCCTCGTAGAGCACCCCGATCCGGTCCTCCCCAACGCGCGTCAGGCACGAATACCCGCTCCCGCCGCGCGAGTCGTAGAGGGTGTGCCACTTCTCCGGCCAGGTCATCCCCTCGTCCTTCGAGATCTTGACGGTCATGTTGTAGCGGCCGCGCGTCGTGTCGGGGTTCGAGAAGACGAGGAAGTCCCCGTGCGACGGGTGCTCGACCCGGATCAGGCTCGCCATGCAGACCGGTTCCCGGAGGGCCTTGCGGTCGGTGGGATGCAGCTCCCAGGTTTTCCCGAGGTCCTTGGTCACCCCGACGGTGCGCGCCCCGCCCCGGTTGTCGCGGCAATTCAGCATCAGCGACCCGTCGCCGAGCTCCACCACCTGGGCCTCGGTGGTGTTGGACTTGATCCCGGTGCCCATGTGCCACGTCTTCCCGTGGTCCTTGCTCCAGATGATGCTCGAGTAGGGCGTCCCGTTCCGGCCGGCATCGCGGTACTGCGAGGCGAACACCAGCGTCCCGTCCTTCATGGTGATCCCCTTCCCCGGCCCCTGCAGCACAAAGCGCCACTCCGGCTTCTTGACCTGCGCGGTGATGTTGATCGGTTCCGACCACGTCTTCCCGTCGTCGTTGCTGTAGGCCGTCATGAGCTGCCCGGTCTCCTCCGGTGTCATCCCCGGCCCCGACCCGTTCCACGAGCGATTCCCGTGGCTCCACGTCGCGATGGCCCACACCCGGTTGTTGGCGCGGTCCACCAGCACCGCCGGGTCCCCCACCCCGTCGTGGCGCCACTTCGGGTCGTCGCCCATGTCCATGATGACCCGCATCGGCTCCCACGACTGCCCGCCGTCGGTGCTGCGGCTCATGCCGACATCGATGTCGCCCGGCAGGTCGCCGCCGCCGTCCCGCCGGATGTCGTAGACCGCGATGAGGGTCCCCTCGTTGGTCGTTGCGAGGCCGGGAATCCGGTAGGCGCGCGATCCGTCGTCACCGTGCTGCCGCAGCGCGACCCCGATGCGCTGGGCGCCGTCCGGCGACGGCTCCGCCGGTTCCAGGACCTCCTTCCCGTCGATCTGCACGCCGGGCACGGCGGCATCGACCACCCCGTCGAGATCCGCGTCGTCGTTCAGTTCCACCGACACCCAGAAGTGGTTGTCGCCCCGGGACAGCGCCGCCTCCCCGGTGATGACGACCTCGCCCGCCGCCGCCTTGGCCTCGCCGAACGGCTTCCCCGCCCCGGGCGTGGCGTCCCCGCCCGCAATCAGGACCTGCACCGACTTCACGTCGCCCAAATGCGTCGTGCCCGCGAGGCTCACCTTGATCGCGGTGAGCATCGGCGCGGTGTGGCGGCCTTCCGTCACGACCCGCAAGCCGAGCACCGGGTTCACCTTCTTCCCGACGAGGGCCGGAATCACCGGCTGCATGGTGGTGACCTCCGTCACCCTCATGGGCATCACCGGCGCGAGGGCGAAGTCGTCGATCATCAGCCCGCTCTTGGCCGGCGTGGTGGTCCGGAACCGCAGGGCCGCGGTCCCGGCCGGCACCACCACGTCCACTTCCGTCAGGAACCCCCC
Organism: Akkermansiaceae bacterium; assembly: GCA_013001695.1. Taxonomy (GTDB): domain Bacteria; phylum Verrucomicrobiota; class Verrucomicrobiia; order Verrucomicrobiales; family Akkermansiaceae; genus Roseibacillus_B. The sequence continues at coordinate 5,914 of JABDMC010000259.1, read as the reverse complement.
GACGCGGATCGTCTGGTCGCCGCGGTAGATCTCGGACCACGCCCCGCCCCGCTTCGCCTCGATGCGGAACGAGAACGGCTTGTTCTTCGTCCAGCGCTCCGACCAGAACGACAGCCCGGACTCCTTCGCCAGCGGCTTCTTGAGCTCGAATTCCACGGCGCGCTCCTCGCCTCCCAGCAAGCGCAGCGACTGCTTGCCGCCGCGGGCGTGCTCGTTGTGCACCTCCGCGTGGCCCTTCTTCGCCACCCACGTCCCCTCATCCGTCGTCAGACGCTCGAACGGCCCGGCGGGGAGCGCTTCAAAGTCCTCGGCCGGCGCGATCGCCACAGCCGCCAGCCAGATCGCAAATATCACCCGCATGGATTGCAGCATCCAAGACCATACCCGGTCGCACCCGGCAATCTAACTGGTCGGGTTCGCAATCCAGAGAAAATCGCGACCCCGGCAGCTTGCCACGCCGAAGCCTTGGCGGCGCGGGACCCTGGGCTGTGGTCCGTGTCCCCTTCAGGGACCTTGGGCAAGGCGGTTGGAAACCGCCGCCACGTCCTCGATGGCCGGTTGGTGACAGGCAAAGTCGCCGCGGCTACGGCAGGCCCGCTTCGACCACGTAGAACCGCTTCTCCCCAATCGGCCCCGGGTCCTCCATGACGAGGTCCCCCCCGTTCCCCGGCACCGGCCCCGCAACGGCGGTCCACGGGTCGGTCACCCCCAGGTCGTCCGATTCGTGGAGCGTATATTGGCGTTCCCGGGAGGTATCGGCCACCGTCACGCTGACGGTCTGCCCGTCTTCGCTGATCGAGGAAACGCGGAAGGATGACTCCGGGTCCCACGGATCGGTATCGGCGTGATACTCGTCGAGGTTGCTGTTGCCGTCGCCGTCGTGGTCGCCCGCGGGATCCCCGCCGGTGATCGTCCCGAAGTTCCTGTGCTCCCATTCATCCGGCATCCCGTCCCCGTCGGCATCCGCCCCCGGCGGCAGGTAGGCCCCCGACAGGTCGTAGCACACGTAGTCGATGTCCACGACGAAGTCGTCGCCGAAGGGCCCGCCGGTGAAATCGCCCATCAGGAGGCGGCTGTCGGGCCCGGTCTGGTCGTAGGGCGCCCCGTCCACCGGCGTCAGCCGGTCCCCGTCGCGCCACACGTGATACACCCCCGCGATGCTGTCGTGTGCCACCCGGTAGACGTGGAACTGCCCGTCGAGGTTGTTGTGCGCGACGTTGAACTCATCCGCCCCGAAATCCTGCGTCCGGTCGGCGTGGATCTCGACCAGGATCCGCCGCGTGCCGGTCCCGAGCCACAGCATGAACCCCGACGGGTTCGCCAGGAAGTTCAGGCGCGTCTCGATCGTCCAGTCGCCGTCGTTCCCGGCGTCCCATCCGGTGGCGGTCCCGTCCAGCATCGTCGCCAACCCGCTCCCGCTGTGGTCGTAGCGCAGGTCGGTGAGGTCCCCGGAGAGCGTCTTTACCGCCCCCGTTCCGTTGAGCTCGTTCCACCCGTTCATGAAGATCACCGTCCAGATCTCGTTCCCTTCGTAGCAGGTGTCCAGGGTCTCCTTCTCCGTCGGCGGGGCCGACGGCGGGGTGGTGTCCAGCGGCGTCGCGATCAACCCCAGTCCCGCCGCGATGCGGTCGCCGACGTAGGTCTCGCCCTCCGTGTTCGGATGCACGGCGTCGTGCGTCATCGCCACCGGATCAAACCCGGTCGAGGCGTCGATGATCCACACCGGCGACGTCGTGGAGGCCGTGTTCTTGGCATCCGCCAGCGGCTGCAACAGGGCGTTGAAGTCATCCACCTTGTCCCGGAAGGCCGCCCCCTGGTTCGTGTAAAGCAGCCGGTTCACGTGGATCCGGACGTCCGGGTTCGCGGCCCGCAGCTGGTCGATCATCGTGGCGAGGTCGTCCCGCAGCTGCGTGATCGACCCGCCCCCCGCGAGGTCGTTGATCCCGGCCATGATCACCACCGTGTCCGGAATGTAGGTCGTGCCCGTGTTCCCCGAGCCCGCCGCCAGCGGGTCCGGGTAGCTCACGAAGTTCCCGCTCGAGTCGACCTCGTACTGCGCCGCCTGGCCCGTCCAGTTCTCCACCGTCCCCTCGCCGCGGTTGTTGCTCCGCCGGTTCGACGGGATGGGCACCCGCCCGTTCTCCCAGAATGCGCGCCAGCCGAAATGCCCGTCATGCACGTTCGAGAACACCTGCCCGCCGTAGGGCGGCGTCGAGGCCGTGACGTCCTGGAACTGGTAGGCCCCCGTCACCGACCCGACGAAGGTGTAGGTCGCGGACCGGTCCACGAGGTGCTGGAACACCCGGTAGCGGTAGCTCGGGAACCCCAGCCCGCCCTGCGTGATCGAATCGCCGATGAAGACGAGATTCCCGAAGTCCGGCGTGCACACCCCGGCGTCGAAGAAGGCCTGCGCGTAGCGCTCCCCGATCGTGAACTTCGCGGCCCGGGCGAAGTGCAGGCCGTCGTACAGCTGCGGCTGGAGGTCGAGGTTCTCGAAGTAGCTGATGGTCGGGTCCCCCGCGGCGAGCGCCGCCTGCTTGGCACGCACCGTGTTACGGTTGCCGCCGGCCGCCGCGATCCCGCCCGCCACGGCGTGCATGTTCGCCGCATTCGGCAGGTCGTTGCGCAGGTTCGTGATCAACTCCGAGAGGCGCGTGTCGGCGATCGACGCCTCCCCGGCGGAGTCGCTCTCGCCCTGCAGGTAGAGAAGCCCCACGATCTCGAAGGTGTCCCCGGCGTTCGTCAGGGCGGTGGTGGCGGCCGTCACGGTGTCGACCACGTGCGTGTACATGTGCCCGCCGTTCGACTTCGACCAGTTCGTGTTGCCGCCGCCGCCGCGGCTCGCCTTGATGATGCCGAAGTTGCGCACCCCGGCGCGGTAAAAAGTCCGCCCGAAGTTCATCTCGGGGCCCCAGTGCGTGGCGTTCCCGGCATAGAATCCGCCCTGCTGTTCCTGCAGGGTGGTGAACTGCCCGCCCGAATCCCCCAGCGAGGTGCTGGCATCCGCCACATTGTGCCAGAAAAACCTCGCCCCCGCGTCGCCGGGATCCGTGCCCGGCGAGGGATCCGGTTCGCCTCCCCCCGTCGTGCCCAGCGAGTTCGATTGCCCGGTCAGCACGAAGAGCTTGTAGTGCGCCGCCACCGCCGGTCCGGCCGGCAGCACCGCGAGCGTCGCGGGAAGCACAAGGGAGAGAACCGTTCGGAGGGGAATCATGGTTGGTGAGGATGCACCCTCGCCCGGATTTCGCCACCGCGCCCGCTCAATCAACTGGTTGGGCCACCAAGCCAGATGCTCCCCGGGAGCCTGCCGCGCAGGCCGTGCCGCGGCGGGAATCCGGAGGCCTCCACCATGCCCGCCCGCCGTCAATTCGCCTTCCAAATCAACTGCTTGGCTCTACCTTCCAGATCAATCCGCCCCACCCTGCCGCCCATGGCGAACTTCCCTCCACCCTTCATGCCGCGGGCGCCATTGATTGGGATGCTCCTCGCCTCGTTCCTGCCGGTCGCCGGGGCCGGCGGCGCCCGGGCCGCCACGCGCCTGGCGCGGGTTTTCGATGACCACATGGTCCTCCAGCGCGGCGCGGCGGTCGCGGTGTTCGGGACCGACCGCCCCGGGCAGGCGGTCCGCGTCACCTTCGCCGGGCAACGGAAGCAAACGACCACCGGTCGCGACGGCCGCTGGCGCCTCGACCTCGATCCGCTCCGCGCCGCCACCACCGGCCGGACCCTCACCGCCGTCGGATCCTCGACGCACCGCATCGCCGGCGTCCTCGTCGGCGAAGTCTGGCTCGCCGCCGGCCAGTCGAACATGGACTGGACCGTCAAGCAGGCCGCCACCGCCCCGCGCCCGGCGAACTTCCCGCTCATCCGCATGGCAAACTGGATCGGGACGGTCGACACCGGCGCGCGCACCGTCTACGGCCCCGACGAGTTCGCAAGGCTCACCCCGGCGGCCTACTACGGCGGCACCTGGGAGCGGCTCGACGCCGCCTCGGTCCTTCCCCAGTCGGCCGTGGCCTGGTTCTTCGCCGACCACCTTGCGGAGTTTTTCCGCGGCCGCGGGTCCGGCATCCCGGTCGGCATCGTCGACATCTCGTGCGGCGGGACGCTCACCGAGGCATTCATTCCCCCGGACGCGCTCCGCGCCGACCGCTTCCTGCGGGCCGCCTTCGAGGACCCGCGGGGGGCGCGCACCACCGGCCAGTGGGCGGCATCCCGCATCGCCCGGAACCTCGGCCCCTACACGCACCGGGATCCCGCCGTCCCGCATCCGCATCCCTATGCGCCGGGGTTCCTCTACGCGACCGGCCTGGCGCACCTCGTCCCGTTCACCTTCCGCGGTGTCATCTGGTACCAGGGGGAATCGAACGCCGAATTCACCGCGGGCCCCTACCAGTGGAATGGGGCCCGCCTCGCGGACTACCAGCACATGGTCATGCAGACCCTCGTGCGATCCTGGCGCGAGGCCTTCGAGAATGCGGAGCTTCCCTTCCTCATGGTGCAGCTCCCGCGCATCCGGGCGCCCAACCGCGTCCTCTGGCCGTGGTACCGCGAGGCCCAGGCGCGGGTCGCCGACGGCACCCCCGGGGTCGAGCTGGCGGTCGTCACCGGGTTCGGCGCCGACGGCCCGAACGTCCACCCGGCCGCCAAGGAGCCCGTCGGCCGGCGCCTCGCCCGCCTCGCCCGCGGCCGCGTCTACCGCGAGGCGCTTCCCGTCTCCGGTCCGCGCATCGCGGCGCACGCCGTCGACGGCGGCACCGTCACCCTCACATTCGACGAGCTCGGCGGCGGTCTCGTCGACAACGACGGCGGCACCCTGCGCAACTTCGAGGTCGCCGGGGCGGACCGCGCCTTCGTCCCCGCCACCGCCGTCATCGCGGGCGACTCGGTCGAGGTGCGCGCGCCCGGCGTGGCCCGCCCGGTGGCCGTCCGCCACGCCTGGGACATGAACCCCGACATCGACCTCTTCAATTCCGCCGGCCTCCCCGCCGCGCCGTTCCGCACCGACTCGTGGATCGTCGCCCCCGGGCGGCCGGTCCGCATCGCCTGCATCGGCGACTCCATCACGGCCGGCCACGGTCTCGCCGCGCCCGCCAAGGAATCCTACCCGGCCCGGCTTGCGGGCCTCCTCGATGCCACCCGCTTCGACGTCCGCGGCTTCGGGACCACCGGCGCCGGCATCCACCGCCCCGCCAACAAGTTCGATCGCGGCCCCGAGTTCGCCGCGGCCCTCGCCTTCGCCCCCGACATTGTCATCTGCAACCTCGGCATCAACGACGTCACGCATTGGGGCACCTACACGCGGGCCGATTTCCTCGCCGCATACCGGAAGCTCATCGACGCCTTCGCGGCCTCCGGGAATGCCCCGCTCATCGTCACCTGGCATCCCCTCGCCCCGCTCTTTCCCGGGCAGAAGTTCTTCGGCGATCCCCATGTCGCCACCCTCAACCAGTGGATTGCGGACGCCGCGGCCCTCACCGGCGTGCTCACCCTCGACATGCGTGCCCCGCTCGCCGGACATCCGGAGTGGTTCCCCGACATGCTCCACCCGAACGCCGCCGGCGCCCGCGCCATCGCCAAAGAAACCGCCCGCTTCCTCCGGTCGCTCGAAGCCCGCCCGCCCTCGCCCTGACCTCCCGCTCCACCGGGGCAAGCCCGGTGGGGGCGTTCTCTTCACCCCGGCCTCCCGCTCCACCGGGGCAAGCCCGGTGGGGGCGTTCTCTTCACCCCGGCCTCCCGCTCCACCGGCGCAAGCCCGGCGGGGGCGGCGGCGTTCCCGGCTCTGCGCTGCGGCCTCCCGCTCCACCGGGGCAAGCCCGGTGGGGGCGGCGGCGTTCCCGGCTCCCCGCTGCGGCCTCCCGCTCCACCGGGGCAAGCCCGGTGGGGGGCGGCGGCGTTCCCGGCTCTCGGTGGG
>JABDMC010000233.1 GCA_013001695.1 Akkermansiaceae bacterium | reverse complement strand
CCCGAGAAGACCCCGGCGGACATTGCCAGGGAGATGGGCTTCGAACCGGCCGACACCGGCGCGGTCGATGCCATCATCGACGAGGTCATCGCCGCCAACCCCGACAAGGTCGAGGAGATCAGGGGCGGGAACGAGAAGCTCGTCAATTTCCTCACCGGCCAGGTCATGAAGGCCTCGCAGGGCAAGGCCAACCCGAAGCAGGTCACCGAGTCGCTGCGCGCCAAGCTCCTGTGACGGGGCGGCGGACTCCAACCGCCCCGCTCGGATTGAGAGATCGCATCGTCCCGGGACCGCCTCCCAATGCCAGCCGACATTTTCATTTCCATTGGATCGATTTTGAAGCGGGAAAAGCTCGACGTGATCTTGATCGGAGGCTGGGCTGTCAACGAGCACGGATATCACCGCGTCCCGCGTCACATCGATTTCGCATTGGCAAGTTCCCGGAAAGAAGAGATTCTCGACGCCTTGCGGGGGTTGGATTCAGCACCTTCTCGGACTCACCCCTTGTCACCCGTCTTGCGTTCCGTGAACCATTCATGCCTCTCATCGATATCCTCTGGGTGGATGATCCCATGCATAGAAGGCTGAAAGCAGACAGCGCGCCCATGGCAGGATTGCCGTCGATGCGCGTCATCAGTCTCCGCGACCTTCTCGCCATGAAACTCCATGCCCTGAAACAGGGCGACGCAGGACGCGAAAAGGACCTGTGGGACATCATCACCTTGATGAAGCATAATCCAAATGCCCCGGGTCGAGACGAATTCGCACAGCTATGCGAACGATTTGGCCCCCCGGGATTTCACGCCGAGATCCAGGACAAATGGAACCTGTAGAACCTGAGCTTAATTTGCCGACCGGCTCCTATCCGACGGAGCGGCCTCATCGGGTTTCTCCCGAGGAATGCGAAAGCCTCGTGCTGACGTTCCTGCAACTCGAAGGCCGGCGACCCGGGCTCAATGAGCCCTGCCCGCACGCAGACAAATATTCATCCTGGACCGAGCCGTTCCGGCTGTAAACTGGCGTTCCCGGCGCGCGACAGGCGGGACTCCGGGAGATTGCGCTGCTGCCGGAACAAGCACCCGCTCGCGGGGCTGCCAATTCGTGATCTCCCGGACCAACGGGCGCGGGGGCACGAACTGCGACCCGAGACCGGCGGACGCGATTCACGCCCATCCATCCCACCCGCTGCAGGGAGCCTTTTCCGCCGCCACCACCGCTTCAGCCGGACCGCCCCGGCGTGACGGCCGCGTCCGGGCGTCCGGGAATCGGGGCAGATTCCACTTTTCGCGGCGCGTTCCCTCCCCCACTCTCCCGGCGTGCCCGCCCCGCTTCCCGGACAACGATGGACCAGCGCCTCGCAACCGGAACTCGGTCTCGGCATGGTGATTGCGGTGAACGGCGACCGCGTCGACATCGCCTTCCCCGCCGCGGAGGAAATGCGGCAGTACGTGTTCTCATCCGCGCCGCTCATCCGCGTCCGTTTCAAGCCCGGGGACCAGATCAAGGATCCCGAGAACCGGGAATTCTCGGTGGCCCGCGTCGAGGAGCGCGACGGGCTCCTCGTCTACCACTGCGGCGACACCGAGATTCCCGAGCAGCACCTCCTCGACTCCCTGAGCTTCATCAAGCCGGAGGAGCGCCTCCTCGCCGGTCAGTGCGACGACCTCCGGTCCTTCGAACTGCGCACCGAGGGCCTGCGGCACAACAGCCGCCTCCGCCAATCGCCGGCCCGCGGATTCACGGGAGCCCGCATCGATCTCATCCCGCACCAGATCGCCTGTGCCGCCGAGGCCGCCTCGCGCCTCGCCCCGCGCGTCCTCCTTGCGGATGAAGTCGGCCTCGGCAAGACGATCGAGGCGTGCCTCATCATGCACCGCCTGCACCTCACCGGGCGGGCCGACCGGGTCCTGATCCTCGTCCCCGAGCCGCTCGTCCACCAGTGGTTCGTGGAACTCCTGCGCCGCTTCAACTTTCTCTTCGCCCTCTTCGACGAGGAGCGCTGCGCCGCCATCGAAGCGAACGATCCGGACGCCAATCCCTTCCTCGACAACCAGCTTATCCTGGCCGCCACCAGCTTCCTGACCGATCATCCCCGGCGGGCCGAGCAGGCGCAGGCCGCGGGCTTCGACCTCCTCATCGTCGACGAGGCCCATCACCTCGAATGGCACCCGGACGCGCCGAGCCCGGCCTACACCATGGTGGAATCCCTCGCCGGCGGGATCGAGTCGCTCCTCCTGCTCACCGCCACCCCGGAACAACTCGGCCCCGACGGGCACTTCGCCCGCCTGCGGCTCCTCGATCCCGACCGCTACTCGGACCTCGCCCACTTCCAGGCCGAGGCGGCCGGCTACGAACCGCTGGCCGAGGCCGTCACCCGCCTCAAGAACGGGGACCTGCCCACCAAGGAGGACTGCGCCCACTTTTCCGATCACTCCCCGCGGGCCCACGAAGCCGCGGACGCCCTTCTCGCCGGGGACGAATCGGTCCGGGAAGAGCTCATCGCGGACCTCATCGATTCCTTCGGCACGGGCCGCGTCATGTTCCGCAACACGCGCGAACAGCTGACCGGCTTCCCGGAACGCCGGGCCCACCTCGTGCCCCTCACCACCGCCGCGGAGGAGGACGAGATCGAGACGGGCATCACCTGGCTGGCGGCCCTCCTGCGGGAAATGCCCGACCAGAAGATCGTCGTCATCTGCCACTCGCTCGAGATGGCGGCCACCATCCGGGACCTCCTCCTCGACCAGATCCAGGTGGAGGCGGCCCTCTTCCACGAGGACCTCACGCTTCTCCAGCGGGACCGGAATGCGGCGTGGTTCGCGGAGCCCGACGGGGCCCGCATCCTGATCTGTTCCGAGATCGGCAGCGAAGGCCGCAACTTCCAGTTCGCGCATCATCTCGTGCTTTTTGATCTCCCCGGGGATCCCGAACTCCTCGAGCAGCGCATCGGCCGCCTCGACCGGATCGGCCAGACCGAGACGATCAACATCCATGTCCCCTACATGGAGGGCACCGCCTCCGAGCGCCTGGCCCGCTGGTATGCCGAGGGCCTCGACGCCTTCGAACATCCCGTCAAGGGCGCCGCCACGCTGTCCGCCGCGCTCCGTCCCGAACTCGAGGCCTTCACCGGAGACCACGACGCCAGGGGGTTCGAGCAGTTCCTCGATCGCACCCGGGCCATGCGCCGCGAAGTCGCGGCGGAACTCGACAGCGGCCACGACCGGCTCCTCGAACTCGGCGCTCCCGCGCCGGCAAGAACCGCGGAGCTCATCCGGCAGATCAGCGACACCGATCACGACCCCGCCTTCGAGGGGTTTGCGATTCGCCTCTTCGACCACCTCGGTCTCAACATCGAGGACCTCGCCCTCCGGAGTTACCTCTTCAAGCCCGGGGAGCGCCTCAGCGAGGCCTTCGCGGATTTCCCCGAGGACGGCCTCTCCGCCACCTTCGATCGTGATGCCGCCCTCGCCCGCGAGGACATCGCCTTCATGACGCCCGACCACCCGCACTTCCGGGATGCCATCGGTCTTCTTCTCAGTGGCGAGCAGGGAAACTGCGCGTTCGCCCATTGGAAGGTGACGCACGGCAAGACGATGCTCCTCGAATGCCACTTCGTGCTCGAGTGCCTCGCGCCCACCCGGCTCCACGCCGACCGCTTCCTCCCGCCGACCGCGGTGCGCGTCGTCGTCGACCACAAGGGCGCGGACCACAGCGCCGACCCGGAGCTCGCCGCGGCCCAGCTCGAGCCCGGGAGCCCGCGCAAGCTCGTCTCCCAACCGGTGTTCCGGCAGGAGATCCTTCCCAAGATGCTCGAGACCGCCGAATCCCTCGCCGGCCGGACCGCCGAGCAGGCGATCCGGGAGGCCGGGCGGAAGGCCGAAGACACGCTGACCGCCGAGATCGACCGCCTCGAGGACCTCGCGCAGCGCAATGATCACATCGCCCCGGCGGAACGCGAAGGACTCCGCGACCTGCGGGACGAACTCCTCGCCGCCCTCGGGCAATCGCGCCTCCGCCTCGACGCCATCCGCCTGATCTGGAAGGCCTCGTGACGGATTCGGGTGGCCGCCCGCGGACCCCGCCATGGCCCCCGCCCCCCCTGGCCGGGGCGGCGCGCCGGACCTGGGTATATTGCTTGCGTCGGAGCCAAAATCTGCGAGGGTTCCCCGTCGTCACGACTGACGACGCGCGTTTCCGCCCTTCATTCACGGGTTTTCCCCTGAGTTCCTGGTTGTAGACGTCAACTCCGCCGCCCCGCCAGACGGGCAGGATGAACCAGGACCGGCCCTCGCCCCAGCGATGCCTCCTGCCGTTCCTCCCGCCGTTCGATTCACAGCAAGGCGCGCCGGCGAACTCCTCCCGCAATCCTCCGCACCCGCGATTTCCCCCGGACCCACCGGGTCCCCTCCCCCCTGATCACCTCTTCGATGGAAGAAGACCTCTTGAACCTCCTGGGACGTAAAGATTACGTTCCCGCCGACGTGCCCGAACTGCTCGGGGCCCTGAAACTCCCCGCCGCCAAAAAGCGGACGCTGCAGAAGACGCTGAAGCAACTCGAACGCGCCGGCGAAGTCGTCCGCATCAAGGATGCCCGCTACGTCCTGCCCGAGGAAGCCGACCTCATCCCGGGGCGCATCCAGATCACCCGGCAGGGCCGCGGATTCCTCCTCCCGGATGCCCCCGGCCTCGGCGAGATCGCCATCCCCGCGAGCCAGACGGGCATCGCCCTCCATGACGATCACGTCCTCGTCCGGCGCGACGTGCGCCCGCGGGGCATGCGGTCCAAGCCGGACGACCCCGACACCGGATCGGTGGTGCGGGTCCTCGCGCGCCGCCGCACCCGGATCGTCGGCACCCTCCGGAGCAGCGAGCGGTTTCACTACGTCGTCCCCGACGACTCCCGCATGCAGAAGGACATCTATGTGCCCCCCGCCCGCGACGTGGGCCGCGAGGCGCAGTCCGGCGACAAGGTCGTGGTCGAACTCGGCGAGTGGGAGTCGCGCCACACCAATCCGGAAGGGGTCATCGTCGAGGTTCTCGGTCCCCCGACCGCCGAAGGGGTGGACATGCTCGCCATCCTCCGCCACTACGACCTTCCCCTGCAGTTTCCCCCCAAGGTCCTCCAGGAAGTGCGCCGCTTCGGATCTGAAGTCGGCGAGCGCGACCTCGCCGGCCGGACCGATTGCCGCGACCACCCGGTCGTGACGATCGACCCCGAAGACGCCAAGGACTTCGATGACGCCTTCTCGCTCGAACGCAGCGGATCCAAGCGGTGGAAACTGCGGGTCCACATCGCGGACGTCTCGCACTACGTCAGCCCCGGCTCGGTGCTCGACGTCGAGGCCCGCAAGCGCGGGAATTCCACCTACCTCGTGGATCGCGTCGTGCCGATGTTGCCGGAGGCCCTCAGCAACGAACTGTGTTCCCTGAAACCCCGGGTCGACCGGCTCACCAAGTGCGTCGAATTCCTCATCAACGACGACGGCAAGGTGGTGCGGTCCCGGTGCTACCCGGCGGTGATCCACTCCCGGCGCCGCTTCAGCTACGAGGCGGCCATGGAGGTCATGGAAGGCTCTCCCGGGGACGACATCGAGGAGATGCTGCAGCAGGCCGACCGCCTCGCGCAGAAGATCCGCCGGCGCCGGTTCAAGGACGGCTCCCTCGAGCTCGATTTCCCCGAATCCAAGATCCGGCTCGATGACCGGGGCCGGGTGGCGGACATCGTGCGCGTGGAATACGACCGGTCGCACCAGTTGATCGAGGAGTTCATGCTGCTGGCCAACGAGGCGGTGGCCGGGCGCCTCATGAAACTGAAGCAGCCCAGCATCTACCGCGTCCACGAGAACCCCGACCCGAGCCGCCTGAAGGAATACCGCGAGGAGGTTCTCAGTCACAACGTCCCGTGCGGAAATCTCGAAAAGACGGCGGAGGTCCAGAAGCTCCTCCGGAAGCTCGGCGAACTGGCCATCGGCCCGGCGCTCAAGATCGGCTTCCTGAAATCACTGATGCGGGCCCGCTACGCGGTGGAGCCGCTGGGGCACTACGGGCTGGCGAAGGACAAGTATACCCACTTCACCTCCCCGATCCGGCGCTACGCCGACCTCGTCGTGCACCGCAGCCTGTTCGAGGACCGGTCCGGGAAGAAGGCCTCCCTCAAGGAAACCGCGGACCACATCTCCGCGACGGAGCGCAACTCGGCCGACGCCGAGCGCGACAGCAAGAGCGTCAAGCTCTACGCGTATCTCCAGGCGCAAATCAAGTCGGGCAAGCCCCGGCGCTACGAGGCCCTCGTCACCGACGTGCGCAACTTCGGGATCTTCATCGACGTCATCGACCTCGGGATGGGCGGCCTCGTGCCCCTCTCGCTGCTGAACGACGACTTCTACGAGTTCGACGCCACGCGCGTCCGGGTCCACGGCCGGCGCACCCGCCGGACGATCGGCCTCGGCGACCGTCTCGAAGTGGAGGTCGCCAAGGTGGATCCCCTCAAGAAGCAGGTCGATTTCCGGCTCGTGCCGGATCCGGCCCGGAAGCGGGGCGGGAAACGCCGCCCGGCGGACCCCAAGGGGAACTCCCGGACATCGAAATCCGCCCGCAAACGCCCCGCCGCAAAAGGGGCCCGCAAGCGCCGCTCCCCCGCCGCAAACGGCAATAACAAACGGAATGCCAAGCAATCTACTCCCAAGGGGGCGGAAAAACAGAAATCCACCCCCGGAACCCGGGCGGCCCGGAAAGAGGCCTCTCCCAGCCGGAAGCGGCGCCGGAGAAGGTCCCGATCCGGATCGGCCCGCAACCGCTAGGGCCTTCGCCAGGATTTTGGCGTTACCTCGAACCCGTTCTCCCCTACACTTCCCCCAGCCGACAGATGAACAACCATCATTCTCCCGCGGATCATTCTCCCAAGTCAGTCTCAGATTGGAAGGCCATCGTGGCCGAGTTCCAGAAACCGGTTCGCTGGCGCGCCAACTGGCAGCTGCTGAACTCGATCGGGGGCTACATCGTCCTCTGGGTTCTCATGTATTTCAGCCTGAATGTCTCATGGTGGCTGACAATCCCCATCGCCCTCCTCGCCGGCGGCCTGCTCGTGCGGGTCTTCATCATTTTCCATGACTGCGGGCACGGCTCCTTCTTCAAGTCGAGCCTCGCGAACGACATCTGGGGCTACATCACCGGGGCCCTCACCTTCACTCCCTATTACCACTGGCGCTGGGAACACACCCAGCATCACGCCACCGCCGGCAACCTGGACCGCCGCGGGGTGGGAGACATCTGGACCCTCACCGTCGAGGAATACCTGCAGTCCTCGCGCTGGAAGCGGTTCTCGTATCGTCTCGCCCGCAACCCCTTCATCCTGTTTTTCATTGCCCCGCTCTGGGTCTTCGTGGTGCGCCACCGCTTCTTTCTTCCGAATGCCAAGTGGCGCGAGAAGGCCTCCGTGGTGTTCATGAATCTCGCCATCATCGGCATCGCCGCGGGGCTCATCGCCATCTTCGGCTTCTGGCCATGGCTGATCCTGCAGCTGACCGTCATCGCGGTGGCGGCGTCCGCCGGCGTGTGGCTCTTCTACGTCCAGCACCAGTTCGAGGACGCCTACTGGGAACGCACCGAGGATTGGAACTACACCGCGGCCGCCATGCAGGGGAGTTCCTTCTACAAGCTTCCCAAGGTCCTGCAGTGGTTTTCCGGCAATATCGGCTACCACCACATCCATCACCTCAGCGCCCGCATCCCGAATTACAACCTCGAGCGCTGCCACCGCTCCCATCCGTCCTTCGCGGAGGTGCCGCCCATGACCATCTGGGCAAGCCTCCGCTCCCTGCATTTCCGCCTCTGGGACGAGCGCTCCAAGAAGCTGATCAGCTTCGGGCAGCTGAAGCGGCAGCGGGTGCGCGGATCCTGAACCCGGACGGCGGCCGGGGACGGTCGCACCGGACCCCGGGGACCTTGGCCAAGGCCGCTGCCGGTCAATCCTCTCCGGACGGCTGCTGCGGCGCGCCGAGAGCCTTCTTCACATACTTGTAGACCTTCTTGCCCCGTGCAAACCGGGTGCGGCCCGAAAGCTCGTCGATGCGGAGGTCCTCATCCTTCTGCTCGCGCTCCCCGAAGACGACATGGGCAATCAACTCGCAGGTCCCTCCGAGGGCGAGGCAGGCGATGCTCAGGAGCAGCAGGAGGCGCGTCAACCAGGCCCCGCTCTCGATGACCCCGGGGATCGAATCGCGATCGCTGTCGGCCAGCTTCGCCGCCTCGGTGCCCAGGAAGGCCACCAGGCAAACCCCCAGCAAGGCGAGCCCCGCCACGGTGATATAGCGATGCGCGAGAGGACCCTGCCAGTGTTCGTCGTCACCCCACAGAAACCGGCTCTTCTTTTCATCCTGCATCATTCCCTCCAATCAACCAATACCGTAGAGAGCTCGTCTCGCCGGTGTCCAGAGTAGAAACGTGGCCATCAACAGGTATTTGCGCGATAAAAGAGAAATCTTGGCCTCATGATCCCGGACAGGCGCCCCGGCCCCGCTCCGCGGCAGCACGCCGCGCCTTCCGCCTCAAGGACTTCCCGCGAAGGCACCCCTCACTTCTCCGCCAGCAGGAGTTTTTTGTAGCCCTGCAGCTCCGCCCGCCGCTCCGCGCTCACCTGCGGGTAGGACATCTGCAGGTCCCGCAGCTGTTCGAGGACGACCTGGGCCACGATGAGGCGCATGTTCCTCTTGTCGTCCGCCGGCACCACGAACCACGGGGCGTGCGGCGCGGCGGTGGC
>JABDMC010000224.1 GCA_013001695.1 Akkermansiaceae bacterium | reverse complement strand
CCGCAGGCACCCGCCGCGACCGGGACGCGGAGGGATCGCGCCGCGGCCGACCCGAATACAAATCTTTACCATATTGGAATTGCCGCGGATCGCCGGGATGCTACCCATTGCGCATGCTTGATCACGCTTCGAAGATCTCCGCCTTCCTCGTCCTGATCGGGGGGCTGGGACTCCCCGCCCATGCCGAGCAGGAAGGTCCTGCCGCCGGGTCCGCCCAGCTCATCGCGGTCGACACCGCGCCCGCTCCGGCCGCGGCCGCGGGCCGCACCAAGGCCCTCGGGTTTGCCCGCTTCCTGCCGAAGGACACCGAAGGGTACCTCGGGATCTTCGACGGTGCCGGCTTCGTCAACGACCTGCGGAAGTCGAAGCTCGGGAAGTTCCTCGAATCCCGCGCCCGGGAGGAAGGAATGGATCTCACCGACATCGAGAATGAGCCCTCGGCCGCCATGGCCCTCGCCATGCTCGCCGAGGAGGTCACCGTGGCGGTCGGCAAGGCCACCCCCGAGCAGGCCAACAACCTCGTCCTCCTCAGCGAATCCAGCAACTATCACCAGATGAAGTTTCTCGTGAAGATGTTCGACGCCGAGATCCGCGACGAGGAGCTCGAGGATCCCGGGATGATGCTGGGCATGCAGGAGGCCATGCTCCTCGGCGGGCTCCTCCATGATCCCAAGGGCGGCATCAATATCCTCGAGAATTCCTACATGCCTCCCATCACGATCGCCTTCAAGATGAGCGATGCCGATCTCCGCGACGAGATGTCCGGCATGATCAAGGGCGGCCTCCAGGAACTGCTCCTCGGCATCGGGCCGGAAGGCGAGAACATCGCCGCCGCCGTGGACTTCGAGCGGGGGGACACGAAATTCAGCGGCGTGCGCCTCGTCGGCAAGAAGGTCGCCGCCAAGATCGGCGACGACGAAAAGGAGGGCCTCGCGCAGTTCCTCGACGCCGCCAGCATCGAGCGCCTCATCGCCGCCATCTCGGCCAAGGATCTCGTGGTGGCCACCGGCATTCACGATTCCTACCTCGTGGTCTTCCTGGGCAGCAACCCCGGGGACATGAAGATCGCCGCCACGCCCGGGGAATCGCTCGCGGCCCGGGACGACCTCTCCTTCGCCGACGCCTACCTCGGCAAGAAACTCCTCGCCGTCTCGACCCTCTCGAAGGAACTCCAGGAGGGCCTCGCCAAGAACACCACCGCCCTCGGCAGCCTGGCCCGCGGCATCAAGGACGGCCTCGCCGAGGCGGAGTCCTTCGGCGACACGCGTGACCTCGAGGTCCTCCTCGGCCTCGTCGAGACGCAGGAGAAGGCCCTTCTCGGGTCGGTCAACTACACCCCGGCCGGCGTCGTCGTCTTCCGGGAAGCGGGTCTCAAGATGGAAACCTTCGGCGGGGCCGGATCGCCCGACCTCGACCTCGGCAAGGCCCACCGCTACGGCAAGCTCGCCGACTGGGACGGCGGCTTCCTCTTCGCCAACTGGGTCGAGGACCCCGCCTACACCGAGGCCGCCCTCGAGTACCTCGACACCCTCGGCGAGACCGTTTACCTCGCCGCCAGCCGCATCAGCAAGCTGGACCTCGCCGATCCCGACTTCGAGCAGTTCAAGGAGGGGTTCACCCTCTTCGACAAGCGCATCCGGCCCCACGCCCTCGGCATGTGGAGGGCCTTCCGCAAGGACCTCCAGGCCGGACTCGGGTCCGAAGGAGCCGTGGTCGTCGACCTCCGGGGCGGCCTGCCCACCGTCCCCGGCCTCCCGCAGGTCGTTGCCGACAAGGGCAAGGCCCCGCGCCTCGGCGTCATCGCGCCCATCAAGGATGCCGCCCGCATCAGCGCCTCGTGGAAGGGGATGAACGAGTCCCTCGAGGGACTCCTCAAGGTCTTCAGCGAAATCAGCGGCACCAACGTCCCCATGCAGCGGCCCATGAGCAGCGAAAAGGACGACCTCCAGACCTGGTTCTTCTCGATCCAGTTCCAGAACGACGACTTCGTCCTCTCGGTGTCGCAGGACAAGGAGAACTTCTACCTGTCGACCTCGCGCAACTTCGTGAAGGAGCTCTCCGGCGCCCTCGCGCAGGCCCGGCCGGATCCCTCCCGCAAGGGCGCCTACTTCGCGATGGACTTCACCTCCCTGACGGCCTTCGCCAAGGACTGGCTGGCGCTCGTCGAGGCCAATGCCGCCGACATCTTCGGCGGGGACGACGGCGCCGCCGGGTTCCGCGAGAATATCCCGATGATCAAGGAGACCATCGCGGCCTTCGGCGACCTCGATTCCCTCCGGGCCCACACCCGCCTCGAGGACGGCACGACCCGCACCTCGCTGCATTTCAAGGTGAACTGACCGCCGCCGCCGCGGAAATAGCCTCGCATCCTGCGCACCCCGGGCTAGATTTCCCCATGGCCCGCCTCTTCGTGCCGGAAAATCCCGAGGGTCCTCCCGGGACCGCTCATTCCGAGGCTGTCCAGGAGTGGCTCGCGCGGCGCCGCAAGCGCGACACCGCCAATTCCTTCCTTGGGGCCGCGGTGATCGTCGTGGGCCTCATGATCATCCTCGGGATGATCGCGCTCGTCCCGTGGTCGACCACCTCGCCCACCATCGTGACCTACCGGGGCGAACCCCCCGAGGAAGAGCCGCCCGAGCGTCCCGAAATGACCAAGCAGTCGCGTCCGCGGCCGGCCGGGGCGACCTCCTCCCGCGCCAAGGTCATCGCCTCCTCGCAGCCGGCGCCGGTCAGCGTCCCGGTCCCCGACAATCCCGTCCCGGAGGGGCCCTTCGGCATGTCGGAGGAGATCGGCGAGGGCTTCGGGTCCAGCGAGGGCGACGGCGACGGCGGCGGCGGCGCCTCGTTCTTCGGGAACTACCGGCGCGGCAAGCGCGTCGTCTTCATCGTCGACTTCTCGGGCTCCATGGGCAGCGACGTCGAGGGCGGCGGCGGAACCCGCCTCACCGCCCTCAAGAAGGAACTGGTGCGCTCCATCCAGAACCTCTCGAACAACATGCGCTTCAGCATCATCTTCTTTTCCCACCACGCCTGGACGCTCGAGACGCCCGGCCCGGACCACGCCGACAACGGCTGGAACGGCCTCGGGGAGCCGCCCCTGGCGAACTGGTACCCCGCCACGCAGAACCTCAAGGCCCGGGTCTGCGCCCAGGTCGAATCCATGCCGGCCGGCGGCAACACCGGTTGGGAGTCGCCCCTCCGCATGGCGTTCAGCATGAACCCGCCGCCCAGCATCGTTTATCTCCTCTCCGACGGCGAGCCGCGCGACGGCACCAGCGTGGTCATCAGCCTCAAGGAGATCAACCCGGCCGGCACGCCCATCGACACCATCGCCTTCGAGCTCCCCGGCAGCCCCGCCGGGCTTCTCCACGAGATCTCGAAAAACACCGGCGGCCGCTTCAGCATGGTGCACCGCGGCAAGCTCCTCACCGGCCGGGCCGCCGAGCGCCTCATCTCGCCGTAGGGCGGGGCGGCGCAAGGAACCGCCGGGAACGTCCCGGGCCTACTCCCGCGCCCGCAGCAGTTCCCCCGCGACCTGCAGGTCGGCGGGCGTGGTGACCTTCAGGTTCGGCACGTGGTTCTCGACCAGCTTCGTCGCCACCCCGATGGCCTCCGCCGCCGAGACGTCATCGGTCACCGGGAGGCGCCGCTGCAGGACGTGCTCGTAGGCGCGCTTCAGCACCTTGGTGCGGAAGACCTGCGGGGTTTCCATGGCCCACAGGTCCTCGCGGGCCACCGACCCCCGGGTGAAGCCGTCCCGGCTGCCGTACTTGAGCGTCTCGGTGACCCGCCGCGCCAGGACCGCCGCCCCGCCGGCCCGTGCCGCCGCCACGCATTCCTCGATCTGCGCGGGCTGCACCAGCGGCCGGGCGCCGTCGTGCACCGCCACGAGGCTCTCGCTCACCGCCCCGAGGCCCTCCACCACCGAGAGGAAGCGCTCCCGGCCGCCATCCACCCGGACGACCTCCTTGCCGCCCGCGGTCTCGAGTTGCGCGAAGCGCTCCTCCGGGCACACCACCACCACCCGCTTGATCGCCCCGCACGCCACGAAGGCGTCCAGCGTCCACTGCAGCAGGGGGCGCCCCGCGGCCTCGAGCAGTAGCTTGTCGGCCCCCATCCGGCGGCTCCGCCCCGCGGCGACAATGATGGCGGCACAACTCATGGCGGGGCCCTCAACTCAGCCGCTTCATGACCTCCTGCGAGAGGGTCTTTCCGTCGACCCGGCCCGCGGTGCGCTCCTGCAATAGCTTCATCACCTTCCCCATGTCGGCCCGCGTCGTCGCCCCCGCCTCCGCCACCGCCCCGTCCACCAGCTCCGCCAGTTCGTCAGCGGACAGACCGGCCGGAAGGTAATTCTCCAGGACCGCGATCTCGGCCCGCTCCTGGTCCGCCAACTCGGCCCGGTTCGCCTTCTCGTACTGCTCGATGGAGTCCTCCCGCTGCTTGATCTGCTTGCGGATGATGCCCACCACCTCGCCCTCGTCCAGTTCCGCGCCGGCCCCGCCCTTGGCGATGGCGGCATTCTTCACGGCGCTCTTCAGGGCCCGCAGGGTGTTCAGCGTCACGGTGTCCTTGGCCCGCATGGCGCTCTTCAGGTCCTCGCCCAGTTGTTCCGATATCGATCCCACGCGCCGTGTCCTAACGGCCCCACTCGCAAAAGCAAAAGGATTTCTCTCTCCCACTCCCCATGTCAATCCACCCGTATACGTATACGAGTGGATTGACACGTTGGGGGTGGGGGGATTTGTGCTTGCGCCGGGGCGGGAATGGCGGTTCATCCCTGCGGTCCCGGCCATTCCGGGCCTCCGAATTCCGATCCGCCATGAAGAATGCCGGCAGCTACTACCTGATTGTGCTGGGGCTGATGCTCTGCGCCGCGGGGGGAGTATTCACGTGGCTGATGTGGCGGAGCTTTGAGCGGGCCTCGGGGCAGCGCGACTGGGAGGAGGTCCCGTGCGTGATCCTCGAATCGCGGATCGCGGAGCGGCGCATCGGGCCGGAGGTTCCCCGCGACTTCGGCTGGCAGGTCCTCTTCGGTTACGAGTTCGGCGGCGAACGCCACACCTCGGGCCTGCACAGCGTGCGCGGCCGGGCCTGGAGTCATGCCCGCGCCAAGGCGGAGGCCCTCGTGGAGCGCTTCCCGGCGGGATCAGCCCAGGTGTGCTTCGTGAATCCCGCCGACCCCGGGGTGGCGGTGTTGAAGCGCGACTCCAAGGGCCCGGGGTATTCGCTGTGGTTCCCGCTGCTGATCGTGGTCGGGGGCCTCGGCATGATCGCCGGAGCCGGGCGCGCGATCGTCGCGGCGGCCCGATTGCCACGCCCGGCCGCTGCCAATTCGTCGGAAGACGTTGGTGGTGAGGCCTTCGAGCCGGGAGCAGATTGATTAAGAATCCTTAAGCACCTGTCCCGGCGGGGTGAGGGGATTCCCACGATCCTGTGAGGGACTGCCCTTCGATCCCCCGGGGCGGCGCGCGACGGACGCCCGGACCGCGCATTTTTCCACATGGTACAAGCGATTGGGCCGGTTCACCCTCGAGGCCCGCGAACTGGCCACCCTCCGGACGGCCCCGGGCCGCGTGGGGACCTCCGGAATTCATGCTTGTCGTCCCGGCGGGACTCTTGTTGCTTGGTGGGAAGCCGCAATCATTCTCCATCCCGAGTGCTCACCCTGCCGAAAAACCCATTTGGCGCCACCGGTTTCCGGTGGCTTCGGCTTGTACCCGGACTCGGGCTGAGAGCGATTGCAAACCAAACCCGATCCTGAAGAGAACTCCGCTCCGATAAACCCATGAAGACCCACGCAAACATCATTCGTCTCCTGGCGACCCTCGCCATCGCTTTTCTCGCGATGATCGCCTCGGTCCACGCCCAAGTCACCCCCGGTGGCAACCTTGGGGATTCCGCCACCTTCATCGCGGAACTCAATGCCGGTGAAAACCTGATCGCAGGCGCCGATCCGGCCACCGACGGCCCCGACCTGATCCATGATTGGGACACGTCGGGGGAGGGGAATGCGGGCTTCGGCCCCGGCGGATTCGCGGGCCTCACGGACCCGACCTACCAGCTGGTCGGCGGCACCGACATTCGCCTCAGCTCCGGCCGCCACCTCGTGCTTTATAACAGCCAGTTCAATTCCACCGGCGCGGCGGGAACCGGGCCGCGGACGGAGATGATCAGCCAGCTGAACCTCGCGGGGGGCGATCTCGCCATCGGCCACTCCCAGGGATATCTCCGGCGGGCCGGCGGGGCCGATGAGTTGATCACCACGGGGGCTGCGATCATCACGGTTGCCAGCGACGACGATACCCTCAACCTCGTCTCATTCCGCTCCGACAGCGGGACCAACACCACGAACCGGATCAACAATGCCTCCTCGATCCAGCTCCTGAAGCTCGATGATGCCTGGGACTACCTCAGCGTCGAGCAGGCCGTGGACGGCGCCGCGAGCGTGGGAACCGCGGGGGTCGACGTCAGCTACGACTCCATCAACGCCAACACCGGGTCGGCCTTCAGCTTCACTGCCGGGACGTCGGACATCGTCCTCGAGCAGACGGGCCTCTACCTCGTCACCGCCAACACCGGGATCGAGAAGCCCAACAACGGCACCCGGACGGCCTACAACCAGGTCCTGACGCTCGCGGGCTCGCCCATCGCGGGGACCCGGGTCAGCACCTACATGCGCGGCAACGCCAACGGCGAGGGGGCCAACAGCGGGGTGACGTCCATCGCGGCGGTCATCAACAACGACACCCCGGGCCAGGCGCTCAACGTGAACCTCGTGATGGAAGCGGGCGGATCGGCGGGAACCGTCACGGGCGGGCGCACCGCGGTCAGCATCGTGAAGCTCCCGGTGTCGGCGGATTACATCAGCCTCCTGCGAACCGAGACCCAGAACATCAACGTGGGCCCCACCGCCGGCGTGAATCCGATCAACTGGGACACCACCGTGGCGAGCTCGGCGACCTTTTCCCATCCGGGCACCTTCTCGGACACCGTTTCCGCGATCGAAACGAATCTCGACGGCGAGTATCTCTTCCTCGGGAGCCTCTTCCACAGCAGTGACGGCACCAACGACAATACCGACCGGGTGGTCATCCAGCACGGGTTCAGCGTGAACACCTCCGGGACGGCGATCTTCGGCCGCGGCGCCGAGTACAACCGGGACAACGGCGGCAACCGGACCGCGGGGAGTTTCGGCGCGGCCCTCCTCGACCTGGCCGGGGACGACGGCGGCTTCGAAGGCGACGAGGTCGAATTTCTCCTCACCCCCCTCGGCAATACCGATCCGACCCAGACCAGCGAGCTCGCCATCACGGGCCTGCGGCTCGGCAGCCTCTTCCCGTCGAACGACCCCGTGGTGAGCACCAACTCGCAGTTGGCGCTGACGGTGAACGAGGCCGCCACCATTGACGACTCGGTGCTGTCCACCTCCGACCTCGACTCCACCGCGGCGCAGTTGACCTACACGCTCGACACCGTTCCGGCGGGCGGGACCCTCTTTTTGAACGCGGTGGCCCTCGGCGCCACCGACACCTTCACGCAGGCCGATGTGAACGCCGGGCTGGTGACCTTCACGGCGGGCGGCACCGAGACCGACCCGGACAGCTTCGACTTCACCGTCGCCGACCAGGACGGCGGGCCGACGGCCAGCGGGACCTTCTCGATCCGCATCATCCAGGCCATCGTGGTGGCCGGCGACAGCGGGAGCACCGACGAGGACACCGTCACCGGAGACGTGAGCGGCACCAACACGGTCCTCGCCAACGACACCGGGAACAGCCTCACGGTGACCTCCTTTGACGCCCTCAGCGCCTTCGGGGCAGCCGTGAACGTCAATGCCGACGGAACCTTCACCTACGACCCAACCGCGTCGGCGACCCTGCAGGCCCTCGGGATCGGGGACAACCTCAACGACACCTTCTCCTACACCGTCACCGACACCATCGGGAAGACCGACACGACCACCGTGACCATCGCGGTGAGCGGGGTGGAGGACGCCATCGGGGCGGTGGCCGACGTGCTCGACGGCCCGCTCGAGGACCAGGTCCTCAACAGCACCGCCAACCTCGTCGCCAACGACGGCCCGCAGGGGACGAACCTGCCGCTCAACTACGACGCGAGAAACGAATCCGCCAGCGGGCTCTGGGAGAACACCGGCTCGGACAACGACCCGGAGTCCGACTGGGCCCTCACCGGGGTCGACAAGGTTGCGGTGACCAGCACCCGCGCCCAGATCACTTCCGCCTACGAGTGGGACAGCACCCTTGACGACGTGACCTTCGTGGGCAACGTCGACGTCAACGGCGCCACCTCCACCGCGGTGGACACCGGAGACGCCACCTGGGAGTGGTGGCTGAAGCCCGGCGCCGGCTGGGACACCACCGTCTTCACGATCTTCGAGACCGGGGGCGGCACCGGCTTCGGGGCCGTCATCGACCAGGGGACCTTCGTGGCTGCCACCGAACTCGACGGACCCGGGGGCGGCGGCTCGACCGTCAGCTACGACCTCCAGGCCGACCCGCTCAGCCTCGTGGGCGGCGATCCGTCCACCGAGTTCAACCAGTACGTCGTGGCGATCCGGCCCGGCGGCGGCGGGCTCAGCCTCTATATCAACGGCACCCTCGTCGATGAATCCACCGGTGGCACCAATGCCGATTGGTCCGGCGGTGATGCCGCGGGCCTCGGCCACGCCTCCGGCGACAACCACGGCGGATTCCAGAACGGCTATGCCGGAACGCGCTACGACGCGAAGTACATCGGCCAGATGGCCATCGTGCGCCTCTACAGCGAGGACATCGGGGCGGGCGGCGTGCTGGGCAACTTCAACGCGGTGAGCGCCGGGACCGACACGGAAGGCGACACCCTTGCGGTAACCGGCCTCTTTGACGGCACCATCAACGTGGTCGGCCTCAGCACCCAGGTGACCCTGCCCTCGGGGGCCCTCGTGACGATCACGAGCGCCACCGGCGACTTCACCTACGACCCGAACGGGGCCTTCGACAGCCTCCAGGCGGGCGAGACCGCGGCGGACAGCTTCACCTACCAGGTCACCGATTCGGGATCCGACGGGACCGCCCAGGAGCAGAATGCCAGTGCCGCCGTGACCCTGACGGTTCACGGCACGAACCAGGCCGGCCCCTCCTCGGTGGCCGCCCTCGAGGGCGTCATGACGGTGATTCCCGCCAGCGACGTGCTGCGCAACACCGACCACGGCCTCGGCGTCCCGAATCCCTACATCAACCTCGACACCCGCAACACCGGGGACCCGTGGGTGAACAGCGCCAACGGCGTTGCCAGTGGCGGCACCCGCTTCGACCAGGAGCCCCTCATCGGCAGCGCCGTGGTGGACGGCGACAGCAACTTCGGGGCCCTCGGCAACGTCTGGGGACCGATCACCGCCAATGACCTCACCATCGAGCGGGACAACGACGACATGGCCTTCATCATCTGGGCCAAGCCGGACTTCGGAGGCAGCTCCGGCCAGGAAATCATCTTCGAGTCCGGCGGTGGCGGAAACGGCATGGTCATCTTCTATGACCGCGCCACCACCGAGTTCGTCATGCGCCACGACGGCGGTGCCGACGGCGACCCGAACACCCAGCTCGAGACGCGCGTGGTGGCAGCCGCCCTCGGCGACTGGAACCAGATCGCGGTGATTTACGACCGGGACAACCCGGGGCTCACCGACAGCATCTCGATGTATGTGAACGCCGACCCGACCACGCCCTTCGACGGCACCGCGACGGTCGACAACAGCGCCACTGCCGCGAATGAACTGAGCGGCGGCGACAACCTCTCCATCGGGGCCGATCTGAATGCGGTCGCCCTCGACGCCAGCGAGTCCTACACCACCTTCAACGGGTGCATCGGCATCATCCGCGTCTATGACCGCCTCCTGACGGTGTCGGACATCGAGGCCGACTACGACGCCGTCCTCCAGCCGATCGCCTCCATCACGGCGGCCACCCTCTCCGGGGCCACCGCCACCCTGCAGGCCGACGGCTCCGTGAAGTATGATGCCACGGGCGTCTCCATCGCGGCCGACACCCCGGACGTCATCACCTTCACGGTGAGCGACGGCGAGGGCGGCACCACCCAGTCGACGCTGACGGTGAACGTCATCAACCAGGGCGGCGTGATCGCCACGAGCGACGACACCGCGATGGTCTTCGAAGGCGACATCGCCACGAGCTTCAATCCGCTCGGCAACGACATCGGCTCGGGGCTCAGCATCCTCTTCCAGGAGAACGTCGAGAACAGCAGCGCCGTGGAGGTCATTTCCTCGATCTCCGGGGGGCTGAACCACGGCGATTTGGGCGACGTCGCCTCCACCCTCGGCTGGCGCTTCCTCTGGAATGCCCCGACCGACTGGGTCGACGGCACGGCTGACACGACCACCTTCACGTGGTCCGGCAGCACCGGCCCGCTGGACTCGCCCGCCGATTGGGACCTGCTCGTCTGGGACTCCACGGTGAACGGCTTCCTCGTCGACGGCGACGGGGTGGGCGGCCCCGACCTCGGCAGCGAACCGGGCGCCTACCTGCGGATCAGCCCGGGCGGGGGCGGCCACACGGGATACGGGTCCACGCAGACCGGGTCCGTGGGCAACACCCAGGACCGCTACGTGATCCTCGAGTGGGACGTGACCGAGACCGGCTTCTACGGGATCGCCAACAGCTCCCTGACCAGTGTTAATGCGGGCAGTAACGGCCACGAGGTGGCGGTGGTGATCGACGGGGCCGTGACGACGCTCGCCCTGGTGCCGGGCGGGGGCACCGCCAGCTTCGACGCCGAGCTTGGCGAGATCACGGCGGGCTCGAAGCTCGCCATCGCGATCGGTCCGAACGGGAGCCGCGCCAGCGACACCTTCAGCAACCTGGCCTTCGACATCGTGAAGCTGCCCAGCGCGCAGGCCACGTTGATCAATTCGGCGGGGCTCTTCAGCGTCAGTGCCGACGGGAAGAACATCATCTACGATCCGAACGGCCAGTTCATGGCGCTCGCCACCGGGCAGACCACCACCGAGACGATCACCTACACGGTGACGGACGGGGTGGACGTCTCGACAGCGAGCTTCACGGTGACCATCAAGGGCGAGAACGACAATCCCATCGCGGTTGCGGACGCCTTCACCACCGACGAGAACACGGTGGCCACCGGGGACCTCTTCGTGAACGACAGCGATCCCGACCAGGGCGACTTCCTGGGCCTCAGCGTGGCGGCGGTCGACGGGCAACCGGGCGAAGTGGGCGTGCCCCACGCCACCCTCGGGGGCGCCACCGTGACGGTCCTGAGCGACGGGACCTACACGTATGACCCCGGGACGGCCTTCGACGCCCTCAGCCTCGAGGACACCGCCATCGACGCCTTCACCTACGTGGTGCAGGACACGGGCGGGTTGCAATCCGACACCGTCACCGTGACGGTGACCATCACCGCCAACGACGATGGCGTGACGGCCAACGACGACAGCTACACCGTCGGAAACACCGACGCGACCATCATGGGCAACATCGTCCTCGGCGATGCCCTCGGCGGGGTGGCTGACATCAACGTCGACGACGGCAGCGCCCCGGGCGCGCAGCTCGGGCTCACCGACACGCTCTCGGTCGTCTCCGGCGACTTCGCGACCACCCTCGGGACCTTTGAACTGGTGACCGGGGTGGCGAAGCAGATCGGGGTCTTCGGCACCTCGGCGGACGTGGACAGCACCGGGGTCCTGATCGACTACGGCGGAGGCATCACCAACCCGGTGTTCATCTTCGGACCCCCGTCCGACAACGACACCGAGCCCTCCATCGTGCAGTTCGAGGTGTTCAATGCGACGAGCTTCGTCCTGTCGATCAAGGAGCAGCTCGAGGGCGGCGCCTTCTCCGACGGGGACGGCGCGACGCACCCGAAGGAGACGGTTTCCTGGGCGGTCCTCGAGGCCGGCCAGTACCAGCTCTCGAACGGCGCCCTCATGGAGGTCGGCACGATCAGCACCTCTGCGATCCGGCAGCCGGGCGGCCCCGCCGGGGGATCCAGCTGGCAGGCGGTGAGCTTCAATACGGTGTTCAACACCGCCCCGGCGGTGATCACCTCCCTGCAAACCTTCGACAGCGACCTTCCGGGTGCTGACGCGGAGTTGTTCGGGACGCGGATCAACAGCAACAGCATCACGACCACCGGATTCCAGGTGGCCCTCGAGGATGTGCAGGGCGGGCCCAACGGCCGCATTGCTCCCGAGACGATCGGCTACATCGCGATCGAGCCGGGCTTTGGCGCGATCGAGGGGACGCCCTTCGAGGTCGGGATCACCCCGCAATCGGTGGGCGACGAGTTCTTCACGGTCAACTTCAGCCAGGACCACGGGCCCAATCCGGGCTTCTTCGCGCAGCTGGCGAGCTACTTCGGAGTCGACCCGGCCCAGGGCCGCTACCGGAACCTCGATGGGGATTCGGTGCAGCTCCGTTCCGCGGAGGACACCTTCGGCGACGACGAAGGGGATCCGGGGATCGGGGATCCGCCGGCCGGACCGCCGGAGTTCAGCGAGGGCCACGCCGCGGAGGTCTTCAACTACGTCGTCATCGGCGGCGGCTCGGGACCGATCATCGCCTACGACCAGGGCGAGTTCGGGAAGTTCAACTTCACGCCGAACCCGGGCGTGACGGGGACCGACACCCTGAGCTACGTCCTCTCGGACGGCCGCGGGAACACCTCCCCGGGGACGATCACCCTCACCACCACGGCGGGGAGTGTCGATACCGACATGGACGGCATTCCGGACGACTACGAGGACGCCAACGGCCTCGACAAGAACGATCCGAACGATGCCGGGACCGATCCGGACGGCGACGGGACCACGGCCCTGCAGGAATACCTCTTCGGGACCCTGGAGAACAACGCCGGCAGCGTCTTCACCATCGTGCTGACCGATGTGGACTGCGTTGCGGATACGGCGACGATCGAGTACGGACCGCTCGTGGACGGACTGACCTACCAGCTGGAAGCCACGACCGACGCCCAGATCTTCAGTGATGTGGGAGCCGCGGTGGTTGGCAATGCCGGCAATGCCGGGACCAACCATGTGGAGAACGAAAGCGGACTCGCCAATGTGAAGATGTATCGCGTCGAGGTGAGCGGGAACGAACTTCCCTGACGTCCGCCGCCACGATTGATCATTTCAAGGGCACCCCCCGGGGTGCCCTTTTTTGCTTCTTGGGAACTGTCTGGGATCTGCGATTTGGAACTGGGGATTATCTGGAAATTGGGCTGTGGGATCTCGTTGATGCCATGGCCGGAGAGACGAGTGCACTGCAGGGAATGGCGGGAACGAAATAGCACGACCCAAGTTCCAGATAGATCCCACCACCAGATCCCAGGATCTGATGGTGTTCATGCCGCCGGGGAATCTCCTCGAGCAGGAATGGTCCCGGGTCGAAATGCAGTGGACCGCCGAGTCTTCCGCGGCGGACACCACGGCCGGCGCACGAGGTGCCTTCCCGGACGCCGGACGGCCATTCGCTTAACGATTCCGAACTATCAGGGATCAGCCCGAGAGCTCCTCTTTCGTGCGACGATCCGGGTCGGATGGGGACTCGAAAAAGCTAATGGTATTCCCCGCCATTGGCTTGGAACTCCTAATTTTCAAGCGTCCCGCCGGACTCCGTCCGTCTGGCGGGATCCATGGTGGGCGGCCGGGATCGCATCTTCCTCAGCATGATGGAATTATCGAGGAAAAGGATCCTTGCGGAGTGGGGGGGATATCGCTCTGATTGACGGGTGAAATGCGAATCCGGGGCGTGGCCCTCGATTGTGTTTCACCCAAGCCCAAGCCCAAACCCAAACCCAAACCCATGCCTGTTCCCGTGCCGCCGGTCTCCGGACGTCCGCGTCATTCCGTGTGCGCAGAGGAACACCCGCGTCCCGGCACGCGATCTGAAACCCCCATTCGTAGTTCCTTGATCATGAACACCCCGCGAACATTCCTTCCCGTCCTCGCCGCTGCCGTGGCGTCGCTTGGTCTCGCAACCTCCGGCCACGCGCAGCTCGCGGCCTCCGGCACCCCCGGGGACCGCGCCGTTTACGAACTGGGCGCGAACCTCGGCTCGATCGACGATGTCACGGCGCTTCCCAGCGGCACCCACACGTGGGATTTCGACAGCACGTCGACGGTGCTCGACGACACCGCCGACAGCTTCGACCTCGGGACCGGGGTGGATGACACCAAGCTCTTCCTGACCGCGGGCCACCACATCGTGATCTACGGAAGCGAGTGGAACGGCGGTGGGGAGCGCTCCAATCCCGATAGCTACCTCAAGATCAACGGAAGCGAGATTCCCTACGGCCAGTCCTCCGGCTACAGCCGGGATGGAACCAACATCGAGGCCTTCACCCGGGGTGGGACCATCATCAACGTCAGCCAGGGCGACTTCCTCGAGGTCGAGTCGCGGCGCACCGACATCTACCCGACCGATGAACCGCGGACCATCACGCAGGTCGATGGCGACATGCAGGTCATCAAGCTCGACGACGACAACCTCGACTTCCTGCGGTTGAAGCGGACCTCCACGAGCGTGATCATCCCCAGCGGTGACACCGGGTCGCCGGTGGCGATCGAATACGAGGCGCAGGACGAGATGGACACCATCAGCTTCGATCACAGCACGTCGGCGAACCCCGAGCAGATCACCCTCAAGTCCGCCGGCCACTACCTCGTCATGGTGAATACCGGATTCCACATCCTGAACAAGGGGAGCAACCGCCGGAATGCCCTCACGCAGAGAATCAAGCTGAATGGAACGGACGTGGAAGGCGGCGTGAGCTATGTCTACCTGCGGAATTCTGTCGCTACCGATGGCGCCGGGGGGCTGTGCGACGAGGGCACTGCCAGCGCCGGGGTGCTCGTGGAGGTCACCGCGCCGGACTCGATTCTCACCGTCGAGATGGAGCGTGACAGCTCCGGGGACAACTCCGTGGTGTCGGTGGATCACACCCGCACCGGCCTCGCCATCGCCAAGCTTCCGAGCTACGGCGAATACATCAGCCTCGGGGAGTCCGGGGCGGCCAACAACGCCGACATCAACACCGGGGCGGCCACGGCCCGCAGCTTTGCCTCGGAGGCCGATGTCTCCAACCCGTCCTTCACCTACGCCTCGGCCACAAGCGCCAGCCAGATCGTGGTGAACAAGACCGATGATTACCTCTTCCTGGGGTCCTTCTACGTGGCGGACTTCAATCCCGCCGGCGAGTTGCGGACCACCGTCCGCCAGGGATTCAATGTCAACGGTTCGGCTTTGGGCTACGGAACCGGCGGGGCCTACAACCGGGACAACGCGGACCCCGTCCAGCGGGCCCGCGATGCCGGGGGCTGGGGCGCCGCGGTCCTGAGCCTGGGATCGGGCGACAACGTGGAAGCCACCACCCAGCAGCTGGGCAGCGCCGCGACCGTGCCCCCCGCCAGCCTCAGTTTCCAGGGGATCAACATCTCCAGCATCTCGAGCCTCCCGGCGATCCCGATCATTCAAATCAACGCCCAGTTCGACCTCACCGTCAACGAGACGAAGACGATCGACAGCAGCTTTCTCTTCACCGCGGATGCCGACAACACCGCGGCGGAACTCACCTACACCATCGATTCGACGGTGACCGGGGGAACGCTGAAGCTCAACGGCACCCCGATCGACATCAACGACACCTTCACCCAGCAGGACATCATCGACAACCTGCTGACCTTCGAGGGCGGAACCGTCGAGGACATCACCGCGGGCTTCCCGTTCACGGTGCGTGACCCCGGCCTCAGCGAGGCCTCCGACACCTTCAGCATCCGCGTTGCCGAGGTCATCGTGATGAACAGCGAGACCCTCGTCGCCACCGACGAGGACAGCAGCCTGTCGCAGACCGACATCACCCCCGCGCAGGCCAACCTCTTCGCCAACGATACCGGCACCAGCCTCTCCCTCTCTTCCCACGACACCGCCAGCGCCAACGGCGCGGGGGTGACCGTGAATCCCGACGGGACCTTCCTTTACGATCCCAGCAAGAGTCTCGCGGCCCAGATGCTGGGGTCCGGCGACTCGATCCCGAACGACACCTTCACCTACACCCTCGTCGACCTGATCGGGAAGACCGACACCGGCACCGTGACGATCCCGTCGATCACCGGGGTGGAGGACATCGTGGGCGGCGCCAAGGACGACGACGGGGGATCCACCAATGAGAACGTGGTGCTGGTCAACGGCACCCTCAACGTCCTGACCAACGACGGCCTCTTCAGCGAGAACCAGGGGAACCAGCTGATCCTGAACTACGAGGCGACCGGAGACGATGGGGGCCTCTACTGGGAGAATACCGGGGACGTCGGCGGCACCGCGGCCGACTGGGCCTTCGTGCCGGGCGGGGTGACCTTCGTCCCGAGCGTCACCAGCAGCCACGCCAAGATCACAGCCGCATTCGAGTGGGACACGACCGACGTGGCCATCATGCGCGGGCCGGGCCGCGGCGTCCACGACATCGTGCCGGGCGACCCGGACGGGGGCGACGCCAGCTGGGAATACTGGGTGAAGCCCGACGCCGGCTTCGAGTCGAGCGTCATGACGATCTTCGAGACCGGCGGCGGATCCGGCTTCGGGATGGTGATCGAGGAGGGCGTCCTGATCGCGGCGACCGAGCTCGACGGCGGCACCCTGGTGGAGAGCGCCACCAGCTATGATCTCATCGCGGACCCGCTGGATGTCATTCCGGGTGCGCCGGGGGCGGCGGCGGTGAGCGCCGACTTCCACCAGTTCGCGGCCACCATCGGCGTGAGCGGCGGCGGGGTGGCCCTTTACGTGAACGGCATCAAGGTCGACGAGACCACCAGCGGCACGACCGCCGACTGGGACGGCGGGGACAACACCGGCCTCGGCCGTTTCCAGGGGGACAACCACGGGGGCTTTGCCAACGGCGCCTCGGGCGGCACCTACGACGCGCAGTTCCTCGGCCAGATGGCCATCGTGCGCCTCTACGACAACCGCCTCAGCGACGACGAGGTCCTCTTCAGCTACCGCTACGTGAACCAGGCGGGCCTGGTGGACGTCGAGGGCGACGCCATCACGGTCCACGGGCTTTACGACGACGGCCCGGGCAGCACCCTCACGGCGGGGACCGGCACCCCGGTGTCCCTGGCATCGGGGGCCACCGTGACCCTCGACAGCACCACCGGGAACTTCACCTACGACCCGAACGGGGCCTTCGTCGGCCTCCTCGACGGTGAGTCCGCGACCGACACCTTCACCTACGCGCTGAGCGACGCGGCGGGCTCGAATGGCGGGCAGGTCGCCACCGCCGAGGTGAGCGTCACCATCATCGGCGTCAACGCCGCGGTGGACAACGGCACCTTCGCGGACACCACCGACGCCGACAACCTGCAGGTCACGGAGCTCACCATCGAGAACTTCACCGCCAACCAGGTCGTCGGGAACGACGACCACAGCATCGGGGCGGTAAGCCCCTACATCCGCTACAACGCGAACGAGATCATTCCCGGCAGCAAGAAACTCAACTTTGATGGCGGATTGCAGGCGTTCAGCGTGGGGCAGACGGTCACTGGCGGCACGTCCGGTGCAACGGGCACGGTCGCGGAAGTGAATGGCACCACCTCGGGAAGCTTCATCCTCACCAACGTCACCGGGACCTTCGCGAACAACGAGCAGGTCACGGGCGACGTGGACGGCACCGCCCTCGCCAACGGGGTGGACTTCACCGTCTGGGAGAACGAGGGGAGCGGCGGCGCCGCCTTCGACGTCAACGTCTTCGGCGGAACGCTCGTCACCGGAAGCGATGTCGTGACGAACTTCGGGGCCATCGGCTCCGCCTACGAGAACATCACCGGCGGGTTCGCTTCCTTCACCGCGATCGACAACGCCCCGGTGACGATCGAGGTCTGGTTCAAGCCCGACTTCGCCGGCAGCGGCGAGCAGATCCTCGTGGAGACCGGGGGAAGCGGCACCGGCACCAGCCTGAGCTACGACAACAGCACCGGTTTCGTCACCTTCCGGATCGACGGGGGCAACGAGGCCGACCCGAACACGCAACTCGTTCTCTCCGCCACCGGGATCACCCCGAACGAGTTCAACCACCTCGTGGGGGTCTACTACCGGGATGAATTCGGGACGGTCGACACCCTGACGCTCTACGTCAACAACAACCCGACATCCTATAACGGGACGCCGAACGCCGATTCCTATCCGGGCGATCAGCCGACCGGGGTGAACGACATCACCGGCGGCAATGGGTCCGGAATCGGGACCGTCGGGGAGGGCTCCCTCGCGCAGGGCCGGGAGAACGAACCCCAGATCACGGACTTCCAGGGGCAGATCGCCATCATGCGCATCTACGGCCGGGCCCTGAGCGCCGCCGAGATCGAGGAGAACTTCGATGTCGTGGTGCAGCCCATCACGGGCGTGGCCCCGGACCTCGTCACGGCCCCGACGTCCTCCACCGTGACCTCCACCCTCGGGGCCACCGTGACCCTGAAGGCGGACGGCTCCTTCGACTACGACGCCTCCAGCCTGAACACCGACATCCCGGAGGGTGACAAGGTGAACGACTCCTTCGTTTACTCGATCGACGACGGGGAGGGCGGGGTCACCAAGGCCACCGTGACGGTCACCGTGACGGGCGTCGGGAACTTCCTCGCCCAGGCGGACAACACCACCGTCAGCGCGGCGGGCCCGGCCCTGAGCATCGACGTCACCACCAACGACACCGGCTTCGCGGGGACCACCCAGCTGGAGATCGAGGCGCAGGTCGCGACGCTTCTCGGCGACATCGCCGACACCTCCGGATTCTCCCACGGCGACGCGGCCGACTTCCGGGACGGAAGCGGCTACGGGTGGCAGCTCCTCTGGAATGCCCCGGTGGGCTGGACGGCTGACACGACGGCCGGGTGGTCGGGGACGACCGGGCCGCTCGGGACCGCCGCCGATTACGATCAGCTCGTGTGGGACACGACGGTGAACGGCTTCCTGGTCGACGCCGACGGCGTCACCAGCAACGCGGAAGCCGAGCCGGGCGCCTACCTGCGGCTTACGCAGGCCGGCCTCGCGCACACCGGCCTCGGTTCGGCCCAGGACGGGGGCCTGACGCCCCCCAACGACAAGGAGCGCTGCCTGATCTTCGCCTACACCGTGAGCGAGGACGGGCTGTATGCCATCACCAACAGCACCATCACGACCAACACCGCCGGCAACGGGGTGACCATCGAGACCTACGTGCAGGACACCTTCCAAGGCAGCGTGGTGGTTCCCCAGAATACCACCGACGGCGACTTCGACCAGAAGTTGACCACCTCGCTTCTTCAGGGTGAAACGATCTACGTGGCGGTCTGCCCGAACACCAGCCGCGCCAGCGACACGGTGCCGAACATCGACTTCGACATCGTGAAGATCCCGGCGGCGGACGCCGAACTTCTCGATATCCTCGGGACCATCACGGTGGTGGGCAACCAGATCGTCTATGACCCGAACGGCCAGTTCGACAAGCTCAAGGCCGGGGAGTCGGTCTTCGAGACCTTCACCTACACCATCATCGACGGCTCCGATGTGTCCACCGCCACCGTCACGGTGGAGGTGATCGGGGTGAACGACGACCCGGTCGCGGTGGATGACAACGGCGGCAGCACCGACGACAACACCGTTCTCAACGGCGCCACGGTGCTCGCCAACGACACCGACGTCGACCTCGGGGAAGGGGGCCTGAACCTCATCGCCGACATGGTGCGGGGCGACGGGGCGGCGGTCGCCGTGCCGGGCATGATCACCACCGCCAAGGGGGCCAACGTCACCATGGCCGCCGACGGGACGTTCACCTACGATCCGACCACCAGCAGCGCCCTCAACAGCCTCGGCTTCGGCGATGCCGACACCACCGACAGCTTCTTCTACTCGGTGCGCGACGTGAACGGGGCCGTCTCGGGCGAGGCCGTGGTGAGCCTCACCATCACGCCGGCCGATGACGGGGTCTTCGCCAATGCCGATGCCTACACGCTCGACCCGGATTTCGTCCTGAGCGGCAACGTCCTCACGGACGACACCGGCAGCGGGGCGGACGTCTCGGTGGATGCCAACGACCTCCTGGCGGTGAGCGGCAAGAACGAGGCGGGGCTCTCCGGTGACGGGGTGCTGGGCCTTGAAGCCGGCGCCACGGTGGGGGCTCGCGGCACGGTGAGCGCCACCAACACCGTGCAGACGGTGAGCTTCGGGACGACCTTCGCGACGGTCCCGGTGGTGATCGCCGGCCCGCCGACGTTTAACGACGCCGAGCCGACGGTGGCGCGCGTCACGAACGTCACCACCAGCGGATTCGACCTGGAGCTTTACGAGATGCCGGAGACGCTCACGAATGGCACGGTGGACACCACCGCCGCCGCCAGCGACCTCGACGGTGCGACGCACGCGGCCGAGTCGGTCGACTGGGTGGCCTTGGAGAAGGGCCAGTACCAGCTCGCCAACGGCGCCCTGATGGAAGTGGGATCGCTCGACACGCAGGCGACCGCGGGGACATTCGCAGCGGTCACGTTCGCGACCACGTTCGGGTCGGCCCCGGTGGTGATCAATCACCTGCAGACGCAGAACGACACCACCGTCTCGGACCGCCAGTTCGGAACCCGTTGCATGAACATCACGGCCTCCGGATTCGAAGTGGCCCTCGAGAACGTGCAGGCTGCGCCCGCCACCCCGGCCCGCACGGTGAACGAGACCATCGGTTGGATCGCGATCTCGGACAACCAGACCGGGGCGTGGAGCGGCGGACTCTTCGAGTCCGACAAGACACCGGACAGCGTGGTTCACACGCCGTTCACCATCAACTTCGACTGGAACTACGGGAGCTCGCCGGTCTTCGTGGCGGCCATCGGCAAATACGACGGGGTCGATCCCTCGTCACTGCGGAAGAACGGCCAGGACCAGGATTCCGTGCAGGTGCGCGTCTCGGAGGACACCTTCGGGGACGCCGAGATCGGTCACGCCGCCGAGGTGATCGAGTACCTCGCCATCGGCGGGAGCGGCACCCTCGAGGCCTACCCGCAGGGGACCGTGAACGGCGAGTTCACCTACGACCCGGCGGGCGCCTTCGCGGGGCTCACCGGCACGACCCAGCGGACCTTCACCTACACCCTGACCGACAGCCTCGGAAACGTCGACACCACCACCGTGACGATCACCATCGACGGCAACACCC
>JABDMC010000027.1 GCA_013001695.1 Akkermansiaceae bacterium | reverse complement strand
TCCAGGAGTGCTTTATTGATCCGCCGTTTCGCTACCGCACGCCGCATGACCAGATCATTGCGAACTACGAGAAAGCCGACGGGCTCTGCCGCGCAGCGATCGCGGCGCATCCCGACGCGCCCGACCTGTGGATCGTGCGCAACCGGCGCATTGCCGCCTTGATGGGCTTGTGGAAGGCGCGTGGCGATCAGGAAGCATTTGCCTCCGCCGTGGCAGAAGCGAACGCCGCGCTTGAGAGCAGCTGCCCGCCGGGCACCGATGTGGTGGCACGGCTCTGCGTGGCAAGGCAGGCGCTCCGCGCGGACGACGCCGATCCCAAGGCGATCATCAAAAATTTCATCAAGGCGGCAGGCGGGCCGCAGGCATCCGGCCCGGCGCTCACCGCGGCCTCGCTCCTCGCGCTGGATACCGGCGACCGGCTACTGCACGATCAGTACCGCCGAACGTTCCTCGACAAGCACGCCGACGACCCGACGATGTGGACGGCGACCGCGTTCCTGGTGGACCGCTATCATCGCTACTGGCAGTATCACCCGCCGTTCACCGCCGGCTGGACGTACGGCCGTCGCCAGGGGCACTTTCTCGCGATCGGCACACCGGAAGACGCGCAGCGCACCTTCCAGGCCGAGTTCAAAACGCTTGATGGCGAGACGGTCAAGATCCCCGAGTCGTCCGGCAGCAAGTGGACCGTGATCTCGTTTGTCCCCAGCGCCGCGGGCAATGGATACCTGCAGCGTTATGCCAGCTTCCTTGCGGGGCGGCCCGTTGAAGATGTCAACCTGATCGCCGCGGTCCTGGATGACGACGCCGATGTGGCACGCAAGTTACTCGAAGAGAAGAAGAAGCCCGACAACTTCGCGACACTGCTCGTCCCC
The DNA here is from genome assembly GCA_013001695.1 of Akkermansiaceae bacterium. GTDB lineage: Bacteria > Verrucomicrobiota > Verrucomicrobiia > Verrucomicrobiales > Akkermansiaceae > Roseibacillus_B. The sequence goes on along the minus strand of JABDMC010000027.1, from coordinate 26,774 downwards.
GGCGGGATCCACAACCCACTTGTGCGAAAGCTCGGCATCCTCGCGGAAGAGACAAGGCCCAACATCCTGATCCTCCGGCCTGATGGCAGCATCGCGGTCGCTCTGTCGGGCCTGACGATGAGCGCTCAAAAGGGCTCTGTGGTCCAGAACGTGATCGAGTTGCACGACGAGAAGCTGGTCGATGAATCCCTGGCCCGAGGGGATCTTGACGAAGCCAAGCGACTGGCATTCGCCCATGCACCCGTTGAGCAGTTGCGCCCGCCGGACGCACCGAGAAACTGGAAGCCCAAAAAGATCTCCGTCCCGCACCTGCGCAGCCGGGCCAAGGTCTACCTGGCGATGGGGGATCCAGAGGCCGCCCACGCCGACGCCGAACAGGCCTACTTGGCGGTCAACAGCGCAGCCGGCTACATCAGCATGCGGACCGAGGAACTGGAGGAGACCGAGAAGTTGAGGGACAGGATCCTTGAACTCAGGGGCGCTTCGGAAGAGGCGCCATCCCCCCCCAACAGTTCGCCCGCCGCCCGCCCATGAGTTTCCTCAACCCGCTACTGCTGCTCGCCGGGCTCGGGGTCGCGCTCCCGATCCTCGCGCACCTGCTCAACCGTTACCAGGTCAAGCGCACCGACTGGGCCGCGATGCAGTTCCTCAACCGCAGCGTGCGGATTCGCTCGCGGCAGTTGCGACTGCGGGACATTTTTCTGCTGTGCCTGCGTTGCCTCGCGATCCTGCTGTTGGTCTCCGCCCTCGCGCAGCCGTTCATGAGAGAGGCGGAGGCCGTGCCAAGCGGCGTCGGCGAGCGCCGCGCGGGTGTCGTCATCGGGCTCGACGCCTCCTATAGCATGGGGCATGGCGATGGCGCTGCGACGCGCTTCGGGCAGGCGTTGGAGAAGATCGGGACGATCGCGGAGGGTATTCATCCGGGCGATCCGGTCAGCTTGGTTCTCCTGGGCACGAAACAACGGGTGGTCGCGCGCAACATGGCTTTCGATCCCGCGCGCTTCGACGAGTTGCTCGAAGTCCTGCAGCCGAGCCCGGAGTCGCTCGACCTCGACAGTGTTCCTCAGGCGCTCAAAGCGCTGGCCGTGGCGATGGATGCCCCGCAGAAGGAGATCTATTTCGTGACCGACATGCAGGCGGGGGACTGGAGCGACCGTCCGGCGTGGTTGGGCACGGCCTTCGGGAACCTGGGAGAGAGCGCTGCGACGACCATCGTCCCGGTGGGCGGCGGGGCCGACAACCTGGCGATCACCGACCTCGAACTCGTGTCCGGGGTGCTGCGCAAAGACACGGTGGCGCGATATCGCGCGACGGTGCGCAACTTTGGAACATCGCCGGTTGCCAATGTCAGGGTCAAAGGGCTGGCCGACGACATCACCGTCGACACCAAAACGATCCCCGCCATCGCGCCGGGGGCGTCGGAGACGGTCTCGCTGTTCGTCCATTTCCGCAATGCCGGCCCGGTCCGGATCGGCGCCGAGCTGGAGCCGGATTCCCTGCTGGCAGACAACACCCGCCGGACGGTGGCGGTGATCCGCGATGAGGTGTCGGTGCTCAGCGTCGAGGGTTCCCCGGGCGGGACGGGCGGCGCATCGGGCAGCTTCATCGCCGCGGCCCTGCGCGCGCGGGGCGGCGCTGCGGCCGGAGAGAACTTCGCCGTGCAATCGGTGCCCTGGATCGAGCTCCCCGCCCAGGAACTGGCGGCCTTCGATGTCGTGATTCTGCAAAACGTCCCCGAGATCACCCCGGAGCAGGCGCTCGCCTTCGAATCCTATGTCCGCGCCGGCCACGGCCTGATCTGGTTTGCCGGCGACAAGGTCGACGCCGCCGCATGGAACAAGCGCTCCGCGCTCGACGGCGTTTCGCTGCTCCCCGCGGTGATCGAGCAGACCGTCAACACCAGCGACGCCCTCGGCGTGGGGCGACCGCTCGACCCGGGCATGCCCGACCACCCCGTGTGCCGGCCGCTGCGTTCCCTCCCGGAGGACCTGTTGAGCGAAACGCGTTTCCGCAAGGTGCTGCAGGTCAAGCCCGCCGCGACGAGCTCCGCGGTTTTATCACTCGCCGGCACCGCCGCGCCGCTGCTCCTGGAGCATTCGGTCGGGCGCGGGCAGGTCTTCATGTTCACCACCTCGGCCGATTCCGCCTGGAACAACATGGCGGTCACGCCGGTGTTCCCCATGGTCCTCCAACAGATGGTGACCTACCTCACCGCGCGCGAGTTCGAGACGCCGCGGCTGGTCGGCGATTCGCTGTCGCTGTCCTACGTTGAACAGCCGGACGCGAGCGAGGCCGTGTTCGACACGCCGTCGGGCGAAACCATCTCCGTCCCGGTTCGCGAGCACCGCAACCAGTATGTGGCGATGCTGGAGCACGCCCGCGAATCCGGTTTCTACCTCGCGCGCGTCAGCCTGCAGGCGCCCGGGATGCCGGTCGCGGTCAATGTCGACACCGCGGAGTCGGACGTCGGCTGCCTGTCGCCGGCGGAGGTGGCGCGCGCTTTTGATGGGACGGACATCACGGTGGCGCAGTCGGAGGCAGACCTGCTCGACGCCGTCGAGGAATCGCGCGCCGGGCGATCGTTCTGGCACCTCCTCTTGCTCGCCGGGCTCGGCCTGCTGGTCGTCGAAAGCCTGCTGGCAAACTGGATGACCAGGCGGCCGGAAGGCGGCGCAAACCAAACCCCGCCCGCCGGGGCCAAACCCGAAAACGCCTAGATGATTGCCTGGATCTTCAGCGACGGACAAATCGAGCGGCTCTTCTGGGCCCGCCCGGTTTCGACGGCCGTCGTGGTCGGGGCATTTGTCGCCGCCTTCTTGCTGACGGTGTTCCTCTACCGCAGGCGCCAGGGATTGCCAACCGGCGTCCGTGTCGCGCTCGCCGCTTGCAGGCTGCTGGCGCTCGCCCTGATCCTCGCCGTCCTGTTCGAGCCGACTGCGACCATCACACAGACCCAGACTGAGAAACGTCGCCTGCCGGTGTTGATTGACGTGTCCGAAAGCATGTCGGTCAAGGATCAGCGCAAGCGCTCCGAGGACCTCGGCGAGGCGGCCGCCGCGCTCGGGATCCTGCCGATCTCAGCGACGCCCGAGGAGGTCAATCGCAGCGCCATGTCGCTCGCCAACAAACAGCGCCAAGCCGTCGCCGCAGCCTCGCGCCTGGATCTGGCGACGAACCTGTTGTCGAAGTCGGCGCGACCCGTGTTCGAATCGATTGGGGATGATCTCGACGTCAGCTACTACGCCTTCGGCGAAACCTTGAACAAGCTCGGTGATGCCGAAAGCGGAGGCGGCCGATCGCTGACCACACTGCGCGCCGACGAGCCGGGGACATCGATCGCCGACGCGCTCGAGTCGTTGGCGAGATCCGAACGCGGCGCCCCGCTGGCTGGCGTCGTGTTGCTGTCGGACGGGCTCGATACCTCATCGCGCCGGGTCGAATCCGCCGTGCGTGACCTCGGCACGCGCGGGATCCCGATCTACACCGTGCCGGTGGGGATCGCCGATCCCGACGACGTCTCGATCCGCAACGTCATCATGCAAGACGTCGCCTTCACCGGCGACAAAGTCCCGGTGCGGGTCCAGCTGCAATCGAAAGGTTACGAGAAACGCACCGCCGAGCTGACCGTGAGTCTCAACGGGCGGGGCGTCGCCCGCCAGAGCGTGTCGTTCGCGGGCGGGCTGCAGTTTGAAGAGATCTTCTTCAACGTCGATGTCGCCGAGAAAGGCGCGGCCCGGATCGAGGTCGCGATCACACCCTTCGCCGACGAGGCCACCCCGGCGAACAACCGGATGGAGCGCAGCGTCCGGGTGGTGAACGAGCGGATCAACGTGCTCTGCATCGAGGGCAGCGCCCGCTGGGAGTTCCGTTACCTGCGCGCCATGTTGAAGCGCGACCCGCGAATCAACGCCACCTTCATCGCCACCCGCGCGCAGCCCGAACTGGCGCAGAACTCGTCCGAATACATCGGGGGATTCCCGGAAGATCGCGAGGAGGCCTTCTCCTACGACCTCGTCATCCTCGGCGATGTCGATTCGTCGTTCTTCTCGGTGGAGGCCTTCCAGCGGCTCGAGGAATTGATCAAGGAGCGCGGCGGGTCCTTGCTGATGCTTTGCGGGGCGCGCTTCGCGCCGGCCAGTTACGCCGGGACACCGATCGAACCGATGCTGCCGGTCGAGTTCGACCCCGATGCCGAGTGGGAGGATGTGGATGAGAGCGTCTACCCGGTGCTCACGCCCGAGGGCCGCAGCAGCCTGGTGATGACTTTGGAGAACGACCAGGACGAGAACGATCTCGTCTGGAGCCGGGTCGCGCCGCTCGACCGCATTCCACCGCTGCTCGCCCCGCGCCCCGGCGCGACCGTCTTGGCCGAACTTTCCGACACGCTTTCTCGCGCCGACCGCTACCCGCTGGTGGCCTGGCAGCGCTACGGCACCGGGAAGTGCATGATGATGGCCACCGACCGTCTGTGGTTGCTGCGTTTCAAAACCGGCGACAAGTACCACTGGCGGGTCTGGTCGCAGTGCGTCCAGTTCCTCACCCTGTCGCGGCTCATGGGCGAGCACAAGCAGATCCGCCTCGAGACGGATCGCGCCACCTATCCGGTCGGCGGCCAGGTCATGCTCTACGCGCACTTGCTCGACGAGGACTTCGAGCCGACCGCGCAACCGGGCTTCGAGGTCGAGGTGAGCGCCCTCGACGCCGACGCGGCGGGCGGCGAGCCACAGCGGATCACCCTGCGGCCCGACGCCTCGAACCCCGGGCTCTACGAAGGCTATTTCTCCCCACCGCGCGCGGGCGGCTACCGCGTCGAGGCCAACACGACCGACCGTCCGCTCTCGAACACCACCGAGTTCCAGGTCGCCGACCTCAGGCCGGAACTGGCCAACACCGATATGCAGATCGACCACCTGCGCCGCATCGCCGAACTGTCCGGCGGGGAATCCCTCGGCGTCCTGGAGCTGCAGAACCTGCCCGCCTTGCTCAACCGCGAACCGCACGCCACCATGATCCGCATCGACCGCCCGCTTTGGGACCACGCCTGGATCGCCGTGTTGTTGGTTGCGTTGTTAGGCTTCGAATGGATCCTGCGAAGGAAATACGACATCCCATGACCCAGCTCCCCCGGCAAAAACTCCTCGAGGCCCGTCTCCGCTCGGTGTGGCGGCGCGACCAGACGCTGCATCGCACCGCGGGCCTGCTGACTTTTTGCCGCTGGGCGCTGCTGCTGTTCCTGGCCGGCATGGCGGTTGACTGGCTGTTCGGCCTGCCGGCTGCGGCGCGCGTCGTGCTCCTGGTGGCCCTGCTCGCCTTCGCACTCTACAAGGCGTGGCAGTCCGGCTGGCGGCATCTCCGGAAGTTCAACGCCTCGCACACCGCGCTGCGGGTCGAGAAGCAGCACGGCGGTCTGGAGAGCTTGCTGGTGACGGCAGTTCAATTTGGAGATCCCGGTTCGATCTCGGGCGGCTCGGAGGCGATGCGCGCGAAGACCTGCGATATGGCCGAGGAGGCCGCCGGGCCGTTGCGGCCGGAAGAGGCCGTTTCCTACAAGGGGCTCCGGCGCTTTGCCTTGCTCGCCCTCATCCCGGTGGCAATCATCGGCGGCTTCGCCATCCTGAACGGACCGTTTTTGGCCGCGGGCTTCGGCCGCATCTTCGCCCCATGGCTGGCGCTCGAGTACCCGACACGCACCCAGATCGAGATCGCGGACGGCGACCGGATTGTGAAGGAGGGTGAGGGGCTGCAACTCGTCGCGATGATCTCGGGTGAGGTTCCGGAGAGGGCGGAGATCATCTTGCGCACGGGGAAGGGCAAGCCGCGCGAACGCAAACTGGTCGTCACGGACGGGATTTGCGAGTACGAGGCCGAGACGGTGTTCCGCAGCTTCGATTACCGCATCGCCGCCGGCGACGCCGTGAGCGATTGGCAAACGGTCGAGGTGGTAGCGGCGCCGCGGATCGAGCGTGCCGAGGTCACGCTCGAGTTCCCGGAGTACACCCGGCGCCCGGTCGAGACGGTCGAGGCCTTGACGCTCACCTTGCCGGAGGGCACGAAGATCCGGTGGAAGCTCGCCCTCGATCGCGCGGTGGGGGAGGCGGAGTTCCGACCCGCCGAAGGCGATGCGTCGCCGCTGGAGATCGGCCCCGACGGTCGCTCGGTGACCATGCAGCAGGTGGCCGCCGAATCGCGGGCCTACAGCTTTGGCTGGGTCGATAAGGAACACGGCTTCGCATTCTCCAGCCCGCGTCACTACCTGCAGGTGGCGCCGGATCGGGCCCCTGGCGTCGACCTCACCTCACCCGCGGGGAACCTGTTCGCGACGCTGGAACGCGATTTTGACTTCGCGTTCCGCGGCCGTGACGACCACGGGATCGGCGAGGCCGCGATCATTTATCGCGTCAACAAGACCGGGGAGACCAAGGTCGCCCTCCCTGCGCCGGAACTCGACGATGGCGGCGAGCAAGAGATCGACTGGGACTACCGCGAGGCGCTGCCCGACCTCGCGGTCGGCGACACCGTTTCCTTCGCGGTGGAGTTGGCCGACCGCTATCCCGGCCCGGACGGCCCGCACCGGGTGCGCTCGGATGCGCGGCGCGTGCAGTTCTTGTCGAAGGATGACTACCTCGCGCAGATCGAGAAGCAGAAACGCCGCCTTCTCACCCAGATCCGCACCATCTACCGCGAGGAGCGCGGGGTCCATGCGCTCATCCGCGATCTCGATCCTTCCGCCGGCGTCTTCGTCCAGACCTGCCAGCTGGAAGCGGTGCGGCAGGACCTGATGCGCGAACGCCTCGGTGGGATCCGCGCGCGCATCGATGCCCTGGTCGCCGACCTCGCGGCCAACAAGGTGTCCGAGGAGGCCGAGAGCGCGGCGCTGGTGACGTTGGGCAGCGAGTTGCAGCGGATCGGCGACGAGCATGTTCGTCGCGCGGCATCGCTGCTGCGGGGGCTCGCCGCGGTGGACGATGGGGCAGGGGAGGCCCGCAACCCGGCGCCCGCAATCGACATGGTCAACAGCTCGGCGCGCGAACTCGGCCTCGTCGTCCTGCAACTCGGATTCGCCGAGGCGTCCGACGTCATGGCGCGCGAACTGCACGCCACGGCACAAACCCAGGCGGCCCTGCGTTTGCAAACCATCCTCGGTGGGGACGCCGGACTCGCAGAATCGCAAACCCGGCTCGCGGGAGAAACCGCCCGCCTGCTGGCGGCCACGCCTCGCAACAAGGAGAGCACCAGCGCCGACGCGATCGTGGCGTTCAACCTGTCCCGCCTCGTCAAGGGCCTCGTCCGCTCCGGTGCCGACGCCAAGATGCACGAAGCCGCCGCGCTCGTTTCGAAAGCCGAGTCCGCAAGGGCGGCCCGCCTGCAGGCCGAGGTGATCGCCGCCCTGTTGCGCGCGGAGTTCCGGCTGCGGCTCGGGGCCGAATACGAAGCGCTGACGACAGCCCGCGACTTTTTCACCGGGCAGGCTGCGGAGCAGACGCGATTGCGCGAGGAGAGCGCGGCATTGACCGCGGAGGAGTTCGCCGAGGAGCAGTCCGCGATCGCCGCATCCCAGGCCGCCCTGCAGCGGCAACTGCAACTGCTCCTGATGCCGGAGATCCCCGCCCATCGCCCCCGGCTCTTCGATGCTGTCGCGCCCGCCGCACCACCGGTCGACGATTTGCTGGCCGCTGCCGAGGGGGCAATGGAAACGGCCTTGTCGCAGATCAAATCCGGAGATCGCGACGCCGCGGCCGCACATCAGGAAGAGGCCGAAACCGCCTTTGCGAAGCTCGCCGAAGTTACCCGCGATCGCATGGCGGCGATGACCCGTCCGCTGCGGATGAAGGCCTCGGTCGCCAATTTCGGGAAGCAATCGGCGCAGCTCTTCATGCTCGAGGAACGCCTGCTGGTGCTGCTCGAACAGGTGGAAGACGCCGCCGATGATGAGCTCAAAACTGCAGGTCTCACCACCTTGAACCAGGCCTTGGCCGAGGATGCGGAGGGCTTTCGCAAAACCATCGCCCTGTGGAACGAATCGCAAGGGGCGCCCAGCGAAGATTATCTGCCGCTGCTCGATTCCCTCGCCCGGGTCGCCCGCGCTGTCGGCGCCGCCAGTCCTTTGCTCAAGGACAACAAGCCGGACGACGCCATCGAACTCCAGGAGCAAGCCCTCGACGCGATCGAGGAGGCCACCGCCTTGATCGAGGAGCTGACGCTGACCCGCTCCGCCTTTGCCGGCGTGCTCGAGACCACCGGGAGCGCCCTCGCCCCGAGCCCGCTGCTCGCCGAGATCGAAGACGAGCAGGCGAGGCTGACCGCGGTCACCGAAAAGGCGGAGCCGGAGGATTATCCCGGGCTCGTCATCCCGCAGAAGAATCTGATCCATGCGGTCGATGCCGTGCTGAGCTCCCTCGACCCCCTGGCGCACAAGATCGAATCCGGGACGGTGTTGCTCTTCGCCAAAGAAGACATGGACGCCGCCGCGATCGGCTTGGAGGAGGACGACATCGAGGACACGCTCGACGCGCAATCCTTCGTCGTGGAATCGCTGCAGGAGCTGCGCGAGAAGATCGACAAGGTCACCCCCGAGTATCGTTACATCCTCGAGGTCACCGAGTTCTTGTACGAGGTGGTGCCGCAAAGCGCCGCCATGCGCACCGGGATGCGGCAACTGGGAGAGAAGGCCGAGGGCGCACCGGACGCGGGCGCCTTGAAGAAGAAGGCGGAACAGTTCGGGAGCGCCCTGCAGAAGCTCACCGGCGAGGGGCGCTACGCCGCCACCGCGAGCGGTTTGATTCAAGCGATCGATTCGGCGGGATCCCAAGGCGAGACCGAAGAGGCGCTCGATGCGCTTGTCGGCGACACCGAGGATCTGCAGTTGTTGATGGAAAACCTCGCCTACCTCATCACGCCGCCACCGACCGGTGCCATCCTCGCGGAACCTTCGGCCGAGGTCAAAATGCTCCACGCCGCGCTGTCGGTCGCGGCGCACCACAAGGATCTCTCGCGCCAGACCCATGCCGCCATGCCGGACCAACTCGCCGGTCTCGCCGAACAGCAGCACAAGCTCGCGAGCCAGTGCAAAGCCCTCTTCCCGCCGCCACCGCCCCCGGCTCCCGCAGAGGACGCAGAAGCGCCTGAGGAGGTCGATCCCTTCGAGGTCGTCGAGCCGGAAATCGACGCGGCGCCCGAACTCGAACCCGAAGCCGATGTCGAGGAACCGGCTCCCGTCCCGATTCAGCCCGCGCCCGAGCCGCATCCCAACATCGCCGCCGCCCACCGCCACCTGACCGAAGCCGCCGCGAAGCTGACGGCCGGCGTCCGCGACGCGGCGATCGCCAGCCAGCAGCAGGCAGCCGACGCCCTGCGCTACTTCATCCTCGAGTACGCCTTGAAGTATGTCGATGTGCCGCCACCGGCACCGCCTGCGGATCCCGCACCCTCCGATGATGCGGTCCCCGAGGACAGCGAGTTGCAACTGTTCCTGCCCGGTGCCCTCACCGGAGAGCGACCCAGGGGCGGCCGCCTCGAATGGCAGGTGTTAGGGCGCCGTGACCGCGCCGCCCTCAACGAGAATTTCGCCCGCGAACTCCCCCTCGAATACCGCGCCATCCTCAAGGACTATTACGAAAGGCTCACGGAGTGATTTGAGGAACCACGAGTTGAGGAACCACGAATGAACACCAATGGACACTAATTTTTTCAGGGCAGAAAGCCGGGTCCGGTCGCGAAGCGACGGAAGGAAGATTCGTGTCAATTCGTGTCCATTCGTGGTTCTCCTAATCATGTCCCTCCTGGCCGCCACCGCATTGGCCCAGCAGGACGGCGCGCCCGAGTTGACCATCGAGGCGTCCCGCGCCATCGACAAGGGACTTGCGCACCTGCTTTCCATCCAGAAGGAGGACGGATCCTGGGACAGCGATGGGAAAGGGGGGCACGCGGTGGCCATCACCTCCCTGTCCTTGATGGCCTTCATGTCCAAAGCGCACTTCCCCGGTTTCGGCGAGTACGGGGAGCAGTTGGATCGAGGGATGAAGTGGCTTCTCAAGGAGGCGAAGGGCCGGCCCGACGGCTATCTCGGCACGGTGATGTACGAGCACGGCCTCGCCACCCTCGCGCTGTCGGAACTTTGGGGCATGGCGCGCGATCCGGAAGACGACGACGCCATCCAGAAGGCGCTCGAGAAAGCCGTCGATGTGATCCTGCGTTCCCAGAACCCCGGCGGCGGATGGCGTTACCAACCGCAAGCCGACGGCGGCGAGGACACCTCCTGCACCCAGACCGTCTTCCACGCCCTGGCCTCCGCCCGCCAGGCCGGGATCTACGTGCCCAACGAGACAATTGCGAAGGTCGTGAAGTACTTGGGAAGGGCCCAGGATGCGGCCACCGGAGGCTTCACTTACGTCCCCGGAGGGAATCGGAAGGTGACCGCGGCCTGCACCGCCGGCGGCGCCTACATCGCCCAGCTCGCCGGTCAGCGGGACACCGAAATGGTCAACGGCGCCCTTCGCCATCTCAAGAGCCAGGCCCCCGGCATCATCACCGGCGGCGGATCTTACTACTACTACACCCACTACTACGCGATCCAGGCCATGGTGCAGGCCGGCGACGAGGAATACGCCAAGTGGTACCCCCAAATCCGCGACGCGCTGATCGCCCGGCAGAACGAGAAGGGCGCCTGGGACAAGGGCAGCCGGCACGGCGGGAGTTCCTACACGACCCCCATGGCCATCATTATCCTGGCAACCCCGCATCGCTACATCCCGATTTATCAGAGGTGAGGACACCGCAACCGAAGCAGTTCCAATTCTTTGCCCTTTGTGCGGCAAGTGTTGCGCTTGCCTTCGCCCAGCTTTGCATCGCACGGGAGGAGGCCGCCGGCAGCCTCGAAGTGGAGATCGCCGCGCTGCAGAAGGAACTGATCGAAGCCGGCGAGGCTTCCTCATCGACCAGGCAACGCCGGGCATACAAAAGCGTCGTCCGCGACGGGGAGGAACTGTTCGAGGGCTCCCCGGCGGCACCCGACCGGTGGCGCATTTTGGAGATCGTGTTCCAAAGCCAGAAGCGGCTGCTCGGTCTGGAGAAATCGGAAGACAATCGCGACGCCCTCCTCGCCACCTGCGCCAAGCTGGCGAAGGCGCCCGACGAGGTGGCGGATCTCCGGCTCGAGGCGGATCTGCTGCTTTCGGAGCGGGAACTGTCGAGCAGGAGCGCGGATGTGAAGGAGCGCGCCGAAGCGCTCGAGGAACTGATCGCGCGCTACCGCGGCACGCCGGGTGAGGCGAAGAGCCTGATGATGGCCGCGCAGATTGCCCCGAAGCTGCAGGCGTTCGAATTGCAGAAGAAAGTCTTCGACGCCCTGGGCGAACGTTTCGCAGGTGATCCGGGCGTGATTGAGTTCCGCCGGCAACACCTCGGGCTCGGCCGGCTGGACGTGCAGTTTGCCGGCACTTTCACACGTGCGGACGGCGTCGTCCTGCGTTTTCCGGCTGATCTGATGGGACGGCAGAGCGTTGTGGTGTTCTGGTCGCGGATGACAGAGGGCTACGAGGCGTACTTCAAGATGATCAAGGAGCTTCAGGATCAACTGCCGGGCCAATTTGAGGTATTCAGTTTCAATCTCGACGAGCTGCCTGATGCCGGGGCGGGGACATTGCGTGCCCTGCAGTTGGATTGGACAGCTATGCGGCTACCCGGGGGCAAGAAGAGCCAGGCATTTCGCACCTATGGAAGAAATGACCCGGTCGGCTTCCTGGTCAACGCATACGGCCATGCTCTCCTGGAGCCGACTTCGCTGAACGCGGCGGAACAGGCCAAGCTTGGCGTGCGCGGCTTAACGATGGGAATCTCCACGTTGAATCGGCGCCTCGACGACGCACGCTATCTTTCGCAAGTGCAGTCGCTGTTGGTTGGCGATGTTCTGGTCACAGAGCCCGATGGTCCCCTGGATGCCGCCTTGCCCCCCGAGTTGAAGATGCTCCCAATGGGCCCGGGTGAGGAAGCCGGCGCCAAGCTGGTTCGGACCGCCGAGTCCGTCCCCGCCGAGACGCTGCGCGCCATCCAGGGGTGTTTCACGCCGGCGCCCTTCCGCTACCGACTGACGACCGCCGAGGCGCTGGCGAACTACGAGAAGGCCGGGAAGCTGTGCGGTGAGGCGGTCAGGCAATACCCGGCTGCGCCGGATCTCTGGATCGTGCGCAACCGAAGGACCATCGCTCTCCTGGGCATGTGGACCCTTACCGGCGAGCCCAAGTATCTTGAACAAGCGGCCCGGGAGGCACGCACTGCTCTGGCCACGAAGCTGCCTCGCGGGGCCGACGTCGCACCACGGTTCTGTCTCGCCAGGGAAGCACTCCGGCAGGCGGACTCGGATGCGGAGGCCGTTGTCCTGAACTTGATCGAGAAAACAGGCGGAGCCGAAGCGCCCGCTTCGGCCCATGCCGCGGCCGCGATCCTGGCGCTCAGCGCCCACGAGCTGGACTTGCACAATCGCCACCGGTCCACGCTGCTGGCGGCGCCGGACGGGGGCAATCCCCTGCTGTGGCCCATGGTCTCGTTCCTGCGTGATCGAATGCACTCCTACCGTTTGTTGAGGGGCAACTACCTCAACAAGGAACGCGGGTCGGTGCGCAACTACGTGATCAATTTCGGCGCTCCCCCGATGACGGAACTCTTTCCGACCGTGACGCTCAAGACCCTTGATGGGCGAACGCTGAGCCTCCCGCAGGATACCAACGGCAAGATGACGCTGTTGGTCTTTGTCGAGCCGTCCGCTGAACCCGATGCGGAGTTTCCCATCGACATCGGGGAAGGTGAAGACAAGAGGCCGCACCATCATTTTCTCCAATTCGCGTGCGACCTGGCAGACAGGCATGTCAACAATGGTGTCAATTCGATCGCGGCCTTCCTGTCCGAAGATGCGGAACGGATCAATGCCCTGATGACAACAAGGGAAATGACCTGCCAGGCCGCCATCGTGCCGGGCGGCCTCGCCAACCCGATGGTTCGCCGGCTGGGCGTCCTTTCGGCGGATCGTATCCCGAACGTTTTCCTGCTCCGCCGGGACGGCTCCATCGCATGGCACGCATCAGGACTGCCATACGGAGATGCCGAAAAATTTGTCCACTTGCTCGCCGCGAAAGTCCACATCGAGACCTGTGAAATGGAGACGGCCTGCGAGGTTCTGGAGAAGGGAAATTTCGAGGAGGCAGCACGCCTCTTCGGTGGACCCTATCTCCCCTGGAACCCCGATCGTTTCGGCTGGCGATCGCCCAGATACCACGGGCAGGCCCTGGCCTACATGGGCCGGAAGGACTGGAATGCCGCGCTCGAGTCGATCGAGAAGGCGATCGATGCCCAGAAATTGCGCTACTTCTCGGGCCGAAGAGGCAAGGACCCGGAGCGTTGGCGGGAGGAAGCCGCCACGGTGACGATCAATAGCCCGGATGACACCATGGTGGAACTGTGGAACACCAAGGCCGGGATTCTCGACAAGCTTGGCCGCAGCGACGAGGCCGCCCAAATGCGTAAGCGCGCCGCAGGGCCAGCCAGGCCGGACAATCCGAGCCCCTACAAGGAGACCCACGAGAGGTTGAAGGACTGGTTGAAGCAGCATAGATTGGAGACACAAGAATGAAGAAGCACGACATCATCAAGAGCGTATGGATCATGGCGATCCTGGTCCTATCGACATCCGTCATTGCGGCGGGGAAACCGGCGCCGGTCAGCCTGACCCCCGACGGGAAGAAGCTCGAGGCCCATTACGGCAAGATGCTCGCTGATCTCAGGGAAGAGATCACGCGCCTGGAACCCAAGGTGGACGACAAGAAGAGGGCCGAATTCACGGAGCAGTTCGGCGCGCTTGAGAATGTCCCACCGGTGACCGAGATCGTCATGGGCACCGAACGCACCGTGAAATACGGCCCGGGCAACCCTGCCTTTGTGGAAAAACAGATCGAGGTCCTCGCGGCGGCCAGGGCTGTCATGAAGGACATTGACGTCTTTCTCGGCGGCGAGGAAGCGCTGGCCACCATGGCCAAATTCGCACTGCTGACGCATGCCACCCCGGCGCGCCTGGCCGGGTTCGCGCAACAGGGCGAAGAGGAAAAGGCACTGATCGACAAGCTCCTCAATGACGACAAGCTCGTCGTGCAGGCCATGACGCTGGGAGGGGCCAGCGGCGGAAATTACGGCCAGGCGATGCGAAACTACACGGCCATCCGGAAAGCCAGTAAACGTTCTCACGAGGGTTTCTTCCAGGTTTGGGCCCTGGCTGCCTCCCTTCAGTATACGGGCGATACCTACGTCTATCCCGACGTTCCCGCGGCCGAGTCCCTGGCCAAGTACTACCTGAATTACCTGAAGGCGTACGACGACGGCGTCCTGGATCCCGCCTTTTCTGAATTGGGCGGGACCGGATGGAACTATCGCTTTGTTTTTCCAGACTCCTACACGCTTGAAGACATCGACTGGATCAGAAAGGTGCTGCGCAACTACCGTCCCGATCACACGCGGCTGGAATACAGGTGGCGCTACTGCCGGATCGTTAGAACCGACATTCCCTATTGCAGCGGCGTCGACAGGAGCGGGATGCCGGCCGATCTGAGCAATATCCAGAAGTTCTTCCTCGAAGGCGGCATCTGTGGCCCCCGTGCTTTTGTCGGGCAGATCTCGGGATACGCTTTCGGGATCCCTTCTCGTCGTGCCCCCTCCCCGGGTCATGGTGCCATGGCGCACTGGACCCCGGACGGATGGACGACGGTCCTGGGGCCCCACTTTTATTTCTGCAAACACATCAATGGAATGCCTCCCATGGAGTTCCTGTTGGAATCACAGGCGCAACAGGATCCCGAGGGGTTCAAACAGGCGCTGATGTGTGAGTGGCTGGGGAGCGCACTGGCGGAAGATTCCCCGCGTAACTACGGATCAAGCGGCGGGTTCTGGCGATTGCTCGGTTTCTACAAACGACAGGCCATCGTCGAAGATCAGAAAATCGAAGACATCGGGACCACGGGTGAAGAACTCGCGGAATCCAACGTGAGCAGCGAGAAGGAGGAGATCGAGCAGATCGAGATCCCTGAGAAGTTCCGGACGATCACCACGGCCGGGGATGGCACCATCACCATTCCCGTGGCGGCATGCAAATCACCGAAGAACGGTGAGAAGATCAGATTCATGGAAAGCATCGATGGCGGAATGCAAGTGCACTACGGTATAGCTGGCCAACGCCCGGAGTTGCTCAGTTACACCGTCGATATTCCCGAAGCGGGCAAGTACGAATTCACTGCGAACGTATGTACCGTGACCATGGATCGAAAATTCCTGCTCCGCGTCAACAGGAGAACTCTCGTGGATGTCGACATTCCCTACACGAAAGCCGACTGGATGGACACCGCACCCGTTGAGCTGGAATTGAAAGAGGGACGAAACCGGATCTCATTTACCCAGTATGCCCCGAACAAAGGTGTGAGTATCAAGGAATTCAAACTGAAACCCGTGAAGCTCGAGGAGACGAATGCGGCAGTGGAGAGATGAGCAGAAGATCCGGGTTTCCGACCGGGCCGTTCACTTTTCTGACACCAACCGACAAAACACGCAGCAAATCCTGCCGTGACAACACGAAACCGAACCCAGCTCCTTTTGCAATTTGCCGCCGTGTTCCTGCTGGTCCTGGGCGTCCACGCCCGCACGTGGACCAGCGCCGACGGAGCAAAAACCTTTGAAGGCGAACTGCAGTCCTACGACGCCGCGAGCGGAAAAGTCGGCGTGATCCTGTCCAACGGCAAGCGGATGACTTTCGAGCAGGACACGCTCTCGGCGGACGACATCGCGTGGCTGAAGGAGAATGACAACCGGCCCGCGGGATCGCGCGGCGCCGGCCCGCGCCCGACCCTCGCCGTGGCCGACCTCGACGGTGTCGCGGGCAAGGTCTTCGACATCGACTCCGACGGCAGCTTCCGCTTCCTCAGGCAGGATGTGCAGATCGACCCCGGAACCGGCAGGGGCCAGGCGTGGTTCGCCGCGTATCTCAACAAGGACATCGAGATCGTCCAGAGGGAAGACCGGAAGAACCTCGCCGGGCTCAAGGACCCGGTCATCGCCGTGTTCACCGGGTTTGACGACGCCAACGCGAGGGCGCTGAAGGACGGCAAGTCGTTCCGCGCCGACCATATGGTGCTGCGACCGGACCTCAAGGAGGCCACCGGCGTCAGCGATGACGGACAAACCCTCGTGGCGTGGTTCACGCCGCGACAGGCACGCTTCTCGCGCGACGGCGTGATCAAGCTCGGAGACAGGGAGATTCCCGGCGGTGTCAAGGGCGGCGGCGTTCGCATCGCCATCGAAGAGCAGCGCAGCGTCGATGATCTCAAGGAGGGTTCGTGGCGCGCGACCTTGTCGGGCAAACTCGAAGGCGGCCGCTTCGTCGTCGACAAGATGCTGCTCAATCCGCTGCCCGACCAGGTCAAGGATGATGATCCGAATCTGCCGCGTGTGCTGTCCGTCGGCGATTCGATCAGCATGAACTACGAGTCGGCCGCCCGCGAGAACCTCAAGGGCATCGCCAACTACCGCCGCATCACGGACAACAGCTGGTCGACCGCCCGCTGCATCTCGTTCATCTCCTACTGGATGGGCGACTACACCAAGCCCGGCCGCGGGTGGGACGTGATCCTCTTCAACTCCGGCCTGCACGACATGAAACAGAAGGAGCTGGGCGGCGCGTATGCGATGCCCTTGGAGGACTACAAGAAGAACCTGCGCATCTGGATCGAGCAGATGAAGCCGACGGGCGCGACGTTGATGTACGTGACGACCACCCCGGTACAGAACGACAGCGGCTCGGCGAGATACGCCTTTCGCTCGAAAGGTGCGGAGGATGACTTCAACAACGCTGCGCGCGAGGTGCTCAAGGACTACCCCGAAATTCTCATCTGCGATCTGGCCGGGTACATCGACCGCTCACCCGAATTCGACAACTGGCGCAAGGGCCGCGACGTGCACTTTTGGAAAGCCGGGGAACAGGTGCTGGTCGGCAAGGCCGTGGCCGAGTCGGTCAAGAAGGCATTGGAAGTCCGGCGCCGGAAAAACTGATCGAAGCAGACAGCTGAGAGCGACTACCACACTACCATGATGACCCGAAGCCGAACCCAACTCCTGTTACAACTTGCCGCCGCGTTCCTGCTGGTCCTGGGCGTCCAGGCCCGCACCTGGACCAGCGCCGACGGCAGCAGGACCTTCGACGGCGAACTGCAATCCTATGACGCCGCCAGCGGAAAGGTCAGCGTGACCCTTCCAAACGGCAAGCGGATGAACTTTACCCAGGACAAGCTCTCGGCGGACGACATCGCATGGCTGAAGAAGAACGGCGGCCGGTCGGGCGGGGGGAGTTCCACCGAGATTGGTGAATTGCCCGATGAGTTGCCGGATCCCGATGGCGAGGAGGCGGACATGAGCAAGCCGGTCCAAGTCTACATCCTCATGGGCCAGTCGAACATGCTTGGAGCCGGCCGCGTTTCCGGAAGCAACGAAGGCGCTCTGGAAAATGCCTGCAAGAACAAAAAGCTCTACCCATATCTCATCGATGACGCAGGCAATTGGACGGCGCGTAAAGATGTCCGCAATGTCCGGGTCAATGGGAGGACCATGCGGGTTCATCAAAATGACTGGTTGACTCTCCAAGGCGGAAACATCGGCCCTGAGATTGGGATTGGTCATTATTTGGGCCACGCCGTAACGGCACCTGTGCTGATTCTCAAAAGTTGCACTGGTAACCGCAGCCTCGGTTGGGATCTGTTACCACCGGGCAGCAAGCAGTATGAGTTTGAAGGCAGGATCTACGCCGGCTACGGAGAATCACCCGAGTCGTGGGCCAAAGGCACTGAACCCAAACCCATCGGGTGGCATGCCGGTCTTCAATACGACGTCGACATTCGCAATGCGAAAACCGTTCTGGCCGATCTGGGAACCTACTATCCTGGTGCCACCAAATATGAAGTGGCCGGTTTCTTCTGGTGGCAGGGTGACAAGGATTTCCGCAACAAGGCACATGCCAGCAAGTATGAAGAGAACCTCATGGCCTTGCTCGCATCATTGCGTAAGGATTTTGATGCCCCTGAAGCTAAAATGGTCATCGCGACTCTCGGTCAAACCAGGAAGGATGCCGGAGGCACACATGGTCAAATCATCAATGCCATGTTCAACGTTGCCGGGGAATCGGGCAAGTATCCTGAAAACAAAAACAAGGTCGCCACCGTCTACTCACACCCCTTGAGCAAGGGCGGGAGTTCAAGTGGTCACTACGGCGGCAACGCCGAGACGTATATGAACGTTGGCGAAGCCATGGGCAAGGCCATGGTGGGGCTGCTGAGCACAGGCAAATGAGGACACACATTCTCACGATCATTGGTCTCTCACGCCCTTGCTGTGGATTCCGAACTCGCCTGAGGCAATGCGAGCCACAGCCCCAAAGGGGGCTGGTTTTGCGGGGCTGTTTGGGGTGAAGGAGGTGGGTGGTGCGTCCATCGTTCGACCGAACCGTATCCAGGCCTGCCGCAAAAATTGTGAGAGAGGGCGAGGGGAATCAGTATTTTGGGCAGAGTATCTTTGATGACCCGAGCTCCAGCCTGCCTGCTTGCCCTCGCCGCCTCCCTGGTCGGCTTGTCGGCCGCTGCCCAGGAACCTGCGGCGCCGGCAGCCGCGGTCCCCGCGAACGAGATCGCCGCCCTTCAGCAAGAGTTGGCCGGGGCCGGCGGGACTTCCTCCTCGACCAGGCAACGCCGGGCCTACAAAAGCGTCGTCCGCGACGGGGAGGAACTGCTCGAGGGCTCCCCGGCGGCGCCCAACCGATGGCGCGTCTTGGAGATCGTGTTCCAAAGCCAGAAGCGGCTGCTTGGCTTGGAGAACTCGGAAGACAATCGCGACGCCCTCCTCGCCACCTGCGCCAAGCTGGCGAAAGCGCCCGACGAGGTGGCGGATCTCCGGCTCGAGGCGGACATGCTGCTTTCGGAACGGGATCTATCGGCCGGGAACGCGGATGTGAACGAGCGGGCCGAGGCGCTTGCGGAGTTGATCGCGCGCTACCGCGACACGCCGGGCGAGGTGAAGAGCCTCCTGATGGCGGCGTTGATCGCTCCAAAACTGGATGCCTTCGAACTGGAACAGGAAATCCACCGGACGCTTGATGACCGCTTCCCGGGTGACCACGATGTGATCGAGTGGCGCCGGGGACACCGCGACTTCAGTCATTTGCCGGTGCAGTTCTCCGGCAGCTTCACCCGGGCGGATGGCGTCTCGCTCCGTTTTCCGGTGGACCTGCTGGGCCAGACCTTCCTGATCTCCTTCTGGTCCAAAGCGACGCCGGAGATCGGCAGGCACTTCGACGAAATCAAGGAATTGCAGTCCCGCTTCCCGGGTCATTTTGAGGTCTGCAGCTTCAACCTGGACGAGTCGCCCGACGCCGGGGAGAAAATGCTGCGGGCGCGGGGGCTGGACTGGACGGCCTTGCACCTGCCTGGGGGAAGGAGGAGCCAGGTCTACCGGGCCTATGCGGGCCATGATCCGCTGGCGATCCGGGTGAACGCCCACGGGCACGCCCACGTTTCGGCAACGCAGTTGAGGGTCATCGCGGAAGAGACCCTGATGGAACAGAACTTTGATGACCCGCGCTACCTCGCGCAGCTGCAGTCGCTCTTGATCGGCGATTTCCTGGTGACCGGCCCCGCCCCCGGCAACCCGCCGGAGCGCGCTCCGGGATCGGTTCCCGCGGATGTACTCGACGCGATTCGAGACTGCTTCATCGCCGTGCCGTTCCGTTACCGGCTGACCCGTGCGGAGGCGCTGGCGAGCTATGAGAAGGCGGAGACGCTCGCCCGTGATGCCATCACGAGACACCCGAAGGCGCCCGATCTCTGGCAAGTGCGCAACCTGCGAATCATCGCGTTGCTGGGCATGTGGAAGCTGGCCGCGGAGCCGAAGTATCTTGAGGCCGCGGGCAAGGAGGCCCGTGCCGCGCTGGCCGCGACCCTGCCCCGCGGAGCGGGCGTCGTGCCGCATTTCTGCCTCGCCAAGGATTCGGTTCGTCGCGGCGATTCCAACGCGCGCGCGGTCCTGTCCGGCCTGATCGAGGCGACCGGGGGAGAAGACGCTCCGGGTTCGGCATACGCGGCAGCCGCGATCGTGGCGATGGATGCCAACGACCGCAGCCTGCATGCGCAATACCGCGAGAAGGTGCTGGCGACACCGGGCGACGACCCGTCGCTGTGGCCGGTCGTTTCGTTCATGCGCGACCAGAACCATCGCTACCGCCTGTTCAAGCCCAACTTGTATTTGCCCCCGAGCCGCGGGCGGAGGGCGGTGCGGGGAAATTTGCGCAGCAATGCGGCCGCGCTCGATGCGGTCGCGGAGACGGGCGGACCGCTGGAGGCGGAGTTCCACACTCTCGCGGGAGGGAAACTGACCTTTCCGCGGGCGACCGATGGCAAACTCACCTTGCTGATGTTCGTCGAGCCGCCGTCGGATCCAGGGGCGGAGTTTCCGACGCTGATCAATGGGGCGACGACGGTGGATTCCAGGGGCAGGGAGGTGAAGACCCTGGGGGTGATGCAGCATGCCTTCGAGTTCGCCGACCAGCATGTCCACCAGGGGCTCCAGGTGATTCCGGTTTTTCTGAGCGAGGACAGGGCCCGCGTCCAGGCACTGGTGGAGAAGCACCAGTGGCCGGGTCAGGCGGTCACGGTCCCCGGCGGACTCGGGAATCCGCTGGTGCGTCGCCTGGGCATCCTCTCCGCGGATCGCGTGCCGAATGTTGTCCTCCTCTGCCCCGACGGGTCGGTGGCGTGGAAGCTGTCGGGCATTGTGCACCCGCAAGTGAGGAGCGAAGGGATTGGCGAAACCTTGCATGTCATCAGCCGCGCCATGAAGACCAACATCGACCGGTTTGAGATGGAGAACTCCCTCGGGGCGCTTGAGAATGGCGACCTCGACGAAGCCATCCGGCTGTTTTCGGGACCGTTCCCGACACCCGAAAGGCCCAGCGCTGACGGATGGACCGCGCCCCGCCTGCACGGTCGCGCGATTGCCCACATGGGGCTGAAGAACTGGGACGCGGCCCTGGCCGACCTCGACGCCGCCATCGAGGCGCACCAATGGGCATTCAACTCCAGGAAGCCCTGCCCGTGTCAACAGGTGGCGCGGCTACTGCTCACCAGGGCGACCGCGCTCGAACACTTGGGACGGGCGCAGGAAGCGGAAGAGGCGCGACAACAGGCGGCCGCCGCGAAGAATTCGCATGGGCCAACGCGCTACGGCTTGTTGCACGATCGATTGGAAGCGTTGAATGGGAAGGGGACAAAGGAGAACCCATGAAGAAGTTGTTGAGAGCTTGGTTGGTTTCGGCGGCCCTGCTGGGTATCGGCACCTATTGTCTTGGCCAGGAGCCCGGCACGTCGCCGGCCGGGATCGCCGAAAAGGAGATCGTCGCGCTGCAGGAGGAACTGGCGGAGGCAGGCGAGGCGTCGTCCTCGTCGAGGATGCGCCGGGCATACAAAGGGATCCTGCGCGATGCGGAAGACCTGCTCGAGGCTTCCCCGGCGGCGCCGAACCGGTGGCGCGTGTTGGACGTGGTGTTCCGAAGCCAGAAGCGCCTGTTCGCCCTCGAGAATTCCCAAGAGAACCGCGACGCCCTGCTCAGAACCTGCGCGGAGCTGGCCGGGGCCCCCGATGAGTTCGCCGATCTCCGGCTCGAGGCGGACCTGTTGATTTCAGAACGGGAGCTGTCGGCGAAGAACGCGGATGTCAAAGAGCGGGCCACGGCGCTCGCCGAGTTGATCGGGCGCTACCGCGACACCCCGGGTGAGGCGAAGAGCCTCATGATGGCCTCGCAGATCGCGCCGAAGCTCGAGGCCTTCGATCTGGAAATGCAAATCCTGCGCACCATGCAGGCGCGTTTTGCAGACCATCCCGGGGTGATCGAGTTCCGCCGCAAGAGCCTCGCGGCAGGGCGGATCGAGGCGCTGTTCCGCGGCACCTTCACCCGTGCGGACGGAACATCGCTGAGCTTCCCGATCGACCGCTTGGGGCACCCCTGCATCATGGTGTTCTGGTCGAAGCGGACGACGGGCTTCGATGTCGCCCTGAAACAGATCAACGAGTATCAGGAGCGCTACCCCGACCGCTTCGGGTTCTACAGTTTCAACTTGGACGGCCTCGCCGACGGGGGAGAGGCGACCCTTCGCAGCCTCGGCTTGGACTGGACGACCTTGCTATTACCGGGCGGGAAGAACAGTCAGACCTTCCGCACCTACGGCCGGAGGGAGCCGGTCAGCATCCTGGTCAACGCTTACGGCTACACCCTGTTGACGCCGACCAACAACTACGGGCGCGGCCACGGGGGGAAGGTGAACCCCTACAAATTCGACGACGTCCGGATCACCAGCGAGCGCTACCTGGCGCAATTGCAGTCGCTGTTTATCGGCGACTTTCTGGTGGCCGATTCTGACGTGCCCGATTCAGGTGCGCTCGCCGCCCCGCTGCGCGCGATCGCGGACTGCTTTGTCCCCGAGCCCATGCGCTACCGGCTGACGCCCAGGGAGGCGCTGGCGAACTACAGGAAGGCGGCAAAGCTCTGCGGCGAAGCCATTGCGAAGCATCCACAAGCCCCGGACCTCTGGCGCGTGCGCAATCGAAAGATCATCGCCCTGGTCGGGATGTGGAAGCTGAGCGCGGAGCCGGAGCATCTCGGACAGGCCGTCGAGGAAGCGCGGACCTCGATGGCCACTCCCTTGCCCGCCGGTGCGGACCTCGTGCCGCGCTTCTGCCTGGCGAAGGCCGCGTTGCGTGCGGGGGAGGCCGATGCGAAATCGATCCTGTCCGACTTGATCGGGGCCGGCGGGGGGACCAGTGAGGCCATTGCCGCAGCCTGCATCCTCGCCCTCGACGCCAACTCGCGCGAACTGCACGACCACTACCGCGGCATCCTCCTGGACAAACACGCCGAAGATCGCGCCATCTGGCCCGTGCTCGCTTTCCTCCGCGACCGCTTCCACACGATGGACCTGTTGAAGGTCAAACTCAGCCGCCCGGAGCGCCGCATCCGGGTCCGCTATGGCGAACTCGAGTCGCCGCGCGCCTATGCCGTCAACCACGGCTTGGATCCGATGACCCGCCGCCTTCCGGACATCGCGCTCAGGACGCTCGATGGCGCGCCCCTGAATCTCCCGCAAGACAACGAGGGCAAACTCACGCTCCTCCTTTTTGTCGAGCCGCCCGCCGATCCGGAGGCCGACTTCCCGGTCCGTTTGGACGGCAAAGGCAATCCCACCAAGAATGACCCGCTTCGGAACGTCATGGGATATGCCTTCGAGTGCGCCGAGCGCCATATCCACAAGGAGGTCGAGGTGGTCGCCGCCTTCCTCTGCGACGATGCCGACCGCGTCCGGTCGCTCATGGAGAAGAACGAATGGCCGTGCCGGGCGGCCCTGGTTCCGGATGGCCTCCACAACCCGATGGTGCGGCAGCTGGGTGTCCTTTCTGCAGATCGCATTCCGAACGTTTTCGTGCTCCGGCGTGACGGCACGATCGCCTGGCACGCGTCGGGATTCGTTTACAAATCCGATTTCGGCTATCCCTTCGCGATCCGCCTCGCGATGAAGGTCCACATCGAGCTGTGCGACACCGAGCTCGCTTACAAGGCGCTCGTCGCCGGCGAATTCGAGGAGGCGAAGCGCATCTTCTCCGGACCCTTCCTTCCCGAGAAGGACGAGCGCTACCGCTGGCGGGGCCCGCGCTTTCACGGCCGGGCCCTGGCGAACATGGGATTGGAGGACTGGGAGGCGGCGCTGGCGGACATCGACACCGCCATCGAGACGCACCGGAAAGAATTCGATCTCGCCGAGGGCAAACCCAGCGAGAGCCTGCTGGGCATGCGGCGCGCGCGGGCGTCTATCCTGGAGGGGCTCGGACGGGAGGAAGAGGCCGGAGCGGAGCGGGAGGCCGCGGCTGCGGAGGCGGCAGCCTATCGCGTCACCATTTATGACCGGTTCCACCGCAGGTTGGAGGAATGGAGGCGGGAAGCGGACAAATGAGGTGCCGGAACATTTTCGCCGGCCTGCTGGCCCTTGCCGCGAGCGGGCTGGCCCGCGCGGACGATGCGCAACACGGGTCGGACGTTGTTGTTTACAGCGGCACGCCTTGTGGGATTGCAGCTGCCATCATGGCCGCACGGGAAGGCGCCGAGGTGCTGCTCATCGAACCGACCCGCCACGTCGGCGGGCTGAGCACCAGCGGCATCAATACCGCCGAGACCGAACACATGCTCAAGTGGACGCTCGGTGGGTTCGCGGGGGAGTTCTACGGGCGCGTGGGCGCTCACTACAAGTCCGCGAAGCCGGCCTACTATTTCGAGTCCGGTGTCGCGGAGAAGGTTTACCTCGAGATGCTGCGCGAAGCGGGCGTCAAGGTGCGCTACGGCGTCGCGGTCTCGTCCGTCGCCAAAGAGGAGGGCGCGATCCGCTCCCTGGCGTTGACGGATGGGTCGAGAGTGTCCGGAAAGGTGTTCGTCGATGCGAGCTACGAGGGCGATCTCATGGCGCGGGCCGGGGTCTCCTGCGTTTTCGGCCGCGAGGGCCGCGCGGAGTTCGGCGAGGAGGCCGCCGGGATCCGTTTCGACCGGGAAACGCGGAAGTCGCCCACGGTGGATCAGAAGGGTGACCTGCTGCCGGGCATCAGCGGCTGGAAGAAGGACTTCAAGGAGGGCGACGCCCATCCCGGCGTGATGAACTACAATTTCCGCCTCACGGTGACGCGCGACCCGGCGAAGCGGGTGCCTTTCCCCAAGCCGAAGCACTATGACCCGTCGCGCTATCAATTGCTCGCCAACTGGTTGCGTCATGGCGCCGAAGAGGCCAAGCCCGAGCGGGTCGGGCATCTCATCGGGATGTACGGCCGTCGGAATGGGAAGTTCGAGATGAACAACAAGCAGGCGGCGGTCATCTCCCTGGGGCACTTCGGGGGACAGTTCGGCTGGCCGGATGCGGGCTATGAGGAAAGGGCTGCGATCTACGACGATCATCTCGAATACACGCTCGGCCTGTTGCATTTTCTCGCGACCGAAGAGGTGGTTCCGGAGAGCGTGCGCGACGACATCGGGAAGCTCGGTCTGCACGCCGACGAGTTCGCCGACAACGGGAACCTGCCCTACCAGCTCTACGTCCGCGAGGGGCGCCGGATGCGCGGGCGCTATGTGGTTCGCCAGCAGGACGTCCAGACCGAGCGGCGCAAGGAGGACAGCATCGGGATCAGCAGCCACTTCATCGACAGCCATCACGTCCAGCGCCTGGCGGTTTCGCCGGCCGAATTTGTCAACGAGGGGCGCATCTGGCGGATGGGCTACGCCTACCAGATCCCGTATCGGGCGCTCACGCCGAAGGCGGGCGAGTGCAGCAACCTCATCGTTCCCGGGGCGGCGAGTTACACCCACGTCGCCTATTGCACCCTGCGGCTGGAGAGCGTCTGGATGATCACCGGCCATTCAGCCGGGGTCGCCGCCGCCATGGCCGCCGAGCTGAACGCGCCGGTGCAGAATTTGCCAGTGGGGCGATTGCAGGCGAAGCTCCGCGAACAGCAGCAGGTGATCGACTTCATCCCGGGCAAACCGGAGAAGTGTGAGCGTCTGAACGGTCCTCCCGAATTTTAGGCTGAGAGTGAAACCGGAACGAGAAAATCCGATGACAGGGAGCGTCCAAGCAAGGAAGGACCTGATCATGAGCAGAGGAACAGGATCACCCCGGCGGATGATGGCGGCTCCTCTCGCCGCCCGAAAAGCCCCGCCCGCCCAGGAATCCGTTTTCGGACGGTTTCATGAAAAATTGAAGGAATTGGGACGTGAGTAGCGTCAAGAGAGCAATCAGGATGACGAAGATGCGAACAAAATTCAACCGATTGGCCTGGGTGATGACGGCCCTGATCGGCCTGGGCCAGGCTGCCCTGGCAGCGAAAACTGCCGAGCCCCTGACCGCGCAGGGCGAAGAACTTCTGGCCACCTATTCGGCCACCCTCGAGGCCCTCAGGAAAGAGATCGTGGCGTCTGTCCCGAAATTGGATGAAGCCAAGCGTGCGGCTTACCTCGCGGCCCACGGGGAGATTGCGAAGCTGCCGAAATTGCCGAACCCCAATAACCTGAAGATCGCACCGGTTACGTATTGTGTCGGCAACCCGGCCTATGCCGAGGCCCAGGCCAGGGCCTTGATTGCGGCGAGAGCGGTGCTCAAGGAGGCGGAGCCATTCCTGGGAGGCAGGGAAATGCACGCCAAGCTCGCCAAGTGCGCCCTCCTGACGAGCGGCGCCCGCGAGATGGCGGCCTTCGCCAGCCTCGGCGACGAGGAGAAATCCTGTGTCGACCTGCTTCTCAACGACGACCAGTTGATCGTCGAGGTCATGGAATTGGGCGGAGCCTACGAGAACAAGTACGGCCAGGCGATCCGCAACTACAAGGCCATCCAGGATGCCAGCAAGCAGGCGGTGGAGAAGGACTTCTTCCGCCTGTGGGCACTGGCCAGTTCCCTGGAGCACCCCGATGGAAATCACGTCCCCGAAGGGAAAACCGCGCCGGAAGCCCTCGTCGAGTTCTACCTGAACTATGAGGAGGCCTGCAAGAATGGTGAGTTGGATCCTGCCTTCCCCACGCTGCCGGCATGGGAGTGCCGCTTCATCTTCCCGTTCAGACCCGTTGAATCAGTGACTTGGATGAGAAAGATGGTCCGCAACTACCGGCCCGATCATATGAGGCTGGATTA
>JABDMC010000191.1 GCA_013001695.1 Akkermansiaceae bacterium | reverse complement strand
GAGCCAGGCCGAACGGAGTGAAGATCAGGAGGGCCCCCACTCCCAGGGCCAGGAGCAGGATGACACAGGCGATGATGCGAATGGCTTTCATTTTTTCGTGATTGATGGTTGCGAGAAGATGAGATTGGCGGCGGATCGATGGCAAGAGCTGCGCCACCGCGTTGTGCGTCTGGTCAGGTTGCCCGGAGGTCCATTCTCAGGCGGGGCTCGATGGCAGCGGCGGAGGCTGGGCCGGTGGGGGCGCAAGGCTCCGCCAGCATAAACGCAGCAGGAGATACACGATCCCGAGGACCAGCGCGCTGGGAACCCATCCGAGAAACAAGGTGGCGAACGGCCCGCCGGTGTCGGAGAAAGCCTCGTCCGGTGGGTTCGGAGAACTCTGCCACGCATTGTAGCCGTATTCGACCCCGACGATCAGCGCGAGCCACAGGACGAACGTCGCCGCCGCCAGGAACGTGAGGCGCGCCCAGAGACGCCCGCGGCGGGACCCCCACGCCACCAGCACCAAGGACACGACCAGCCCGCAAGCCAGGCTCACCCGGCCGTATGTCCACAGGACCCAGAAGGCCTCCAGGAGAAAGTGATCATTCATGTGTTTCGGCTGGTGATTGTGGGGCGCGTCATGGCGAAGGCGCGGTGGTGCCACGGACCGTCGGAAGGAGGATCGCTGAAATCGGCCGGCGGCCCGGACCCGGCATTCCGTCCCGGACCTGCGAGCATTGGGGGAATGGCGTTCACGGCGGATACTTTGCATCACAAAGTTTCCCTGTCAAGCCCCCAGGTTCGAGCCGCGATGGCATCCCGCGG
This sequence comes from Akkermansiaceae bacterium, assembly GCA_013001695.1. Taxonomy (GTDB): domain Bacteria; phylum Verrucomicrobiota; class Verrucomicrobiia; order Verrucomicrobiales; family Akkermansiaceae; genus Roseibacillus_B. The sequence continues at coordinate 3,204 of JABDMC010000191.1, read as the reverse complement.
GGGACGGTTTGGGCGCGATTCTCCGGCGATGAGGTCGCGGACCATCCCGCGGTCGCGGGACCACGTGCTCGGTCAGGAAATGATCTCCTTGAGCACGTGGCCGTGGACGTCGGTGAGGCGCATGTCGCGGCCGCTGAAGCGGAAGGTGCTCTGGGTGTGCTCGATCCCGAGGAGGTGGAGCATGGTGGCGTGCAGGTCGTGCATCTCGATCTTGTCCTGCACGGCCTTGTAGCCCCACTCGTCGGTGGCGCCGTAGGAGACCCCGCCCTTGATGCCGCCTCCCGCCATCCAGAATGAATAGCCGAAGGGATTGTGATCGCGCCCGTCGCCGCCCTGCGCGAAGGGGGTGCGCCCGAACTCGCCGGTCCACACCACGAGGGTGTCGTCCAGGAGCCCGCGGGTCTCGAGGTCGGTCAGCAGCGCCGCGATCGGCTGGTCGACCGACTTGCAGTTCTTGGTGTGGCCGTCGTGCAACTTGCTGTGCTGGTCCCACCGGTCCCCGTTGCCACCCGGGCAGGTCAACTCGATGAAGCGCACCCCGCGCTCCACGAGGCGCCGCGCCAGGAGGCACTGCCGCGCGAAGATCTTGGTCCCCTTCCACTCCGCCTCGAAGCCGTAGAGGTCCTTGGTGGCCTTCGTCTCTCCTGCGAGATCCATCAATTCCGGCACCGCGGCCTGCATGCGGTAGGCCGTCTCGTAGTTCGCGATGGCCGACTCGATGGCCTCCTCGCCGCCGAACCCCGGGCGCGCGAGGTCGTCGAGTCCCCGCAGGTAGCGGAGCTTGTGGCGCTGCAGGTCGCCGCTCGGTTCCTGCGGCCGGATGTTCGCCACCGGGTCGCCCGACGGCTTGAACACCGACCCCTGGTAGGCGGCCGGCAGGAACCCCGAGTTGAAGTTGTCGAGGCCGCCGGGGGGAACAAGCCCGCCGTTGAGGACCACGAACCCGGGGAGGTCGCGGTTCACGCTCCCGAGGCCGTAACCGACCCACGCTCCCATGCTCGGGCGTCCCTGGATTCCCGAGCCGGTATGCAGGAAATAATTCGCGGCGGTGTGCTCCGAGAACTTGGAGGTCGCCGACTTGATCACCGCCAGCTTGTCGGCGTGCCTGGCGACGTGCGGGAAGAGGTCGCTGATCCAGTGTCCGCACTCGCCGTGCTGCTTGAACGCCCAGTGCGACTTCATCACCTTCCCGATGTTGTCGAACTGCGTCGGTTCGAGTTTCCCCATCGCCTTGCGCGGGTCCTCGCCGTGGTACTTCTCGAGGAGGGGCTTGTAGTCGAAGGTGTCGACCTGCGACGGCCCGCCGTCCATGTAGAGGAAGATGACGTTCCTGGCGCGCGGCTTGAAATGCGGTTCCCGCGGACCGGTGAGCGCCACGGTGCCGGCGCCGCAGGCCCGGTCGTGCATGAGGGCCGTCATGGCGACCGCCCCGAACCCGCCCGCGCAGCGCTGCAGCGCCTCGCGCCGGGTGATCGGGGCCGGAATGAATCGTTGGCAGTGCATCGGCTTACCTCAGGAAAATGTACTCCTTCTGGTTGAAAAGGACATGGCAAAAATCGCCCCACACCTTCGGGTCGCCGGGCGGGCAACCGTGAAGCTTCGCCTGTGCCGCGAGGAATTCCCGCGCCGCGCCCACCTCCGCTTCGGACGGCTCCCGGCTGAAGGCCTCGAGGTAGGCCCGCCGGATCCGCGCTCCGCTCTCCGGGATCTCCCCGCAGAGGCGCTTCGCCCACACCCCGGCCTGCCCGATCACGAACGGGTCGTTCATCATGACCAGCGCCTGCGCCGGGACGTTGGACACCGACCGCCGCCCCATCGTGCTGAAGGGGCTCGGCATGTCGAAGGCCATCTGGAAGTCCGGGAGGAAGTTTCGCCGGATCGCGATGTAGATGCTGCGGCGCCCCGCGCCGTCGAGCGGTCCGCCCTTCGGCCGGCCCCGCCCCTCCATGAAGGTCGTCAGGTGCACCGGGACGCTGTCGCCGAACATCCTGCGATCCAGGCGCCCCGAGGTCGCGAGGACCCCGTCGCGGATCGACTCCGCCGGCAGGCGCCGCACGCGGAACTTGTGCAGGAGGACATTGTCGGCGTCGTGCCGCGCCACCGCCGCCGGATCCGCGGCCGGCACACAGCTCATCGCGTAGGTCCGCGAGGTCACAATCTGCCGGATGGCGCGTTTCATCGACCACCCGTTCGCCGTGAAGTCGCGCGCCATCCAGTCGAGGAGCTGCGGGTGCGACGGCTCCATGCCCATCACGCCGAAATCATCGACCGTCGGCACGATCCCGCGGCCGGTGAGGTGGTGCCAGAGGCGGTTCACAAAGACGCGCGCGGTGAGCGGGTTCTCCGGGTCGGCGACCCGCGCCGCGAGCTGCAGGCGCCCGCTCCCCGGCTCGTCGGCCGGCACGGCGTTCCCGCCGAGGGCCTCGAGGAAGCGCCGCGGGACCTCCTCGCCGAGGTTGGCGTGGCTCCCCCGGATGTGGACGCGTTCGTTCTCGGCGTTCCCGTCGGCGGTCCCGAGGGCCCGCACCGGGGCGGGAACCCTCTTCTCGATCTCCGCGGCCCGCGCCAGGAAGGGCGCCAGGGCATTGGCCGCGGCCTCGCCGAGCTCGAAGCCGCGCGGTTGATTGTAATCCCCCGGCCGCTCGTAGCTGATCTCGTCGATGGCGATCGACCCGTCGCCGAGGTCCGAGAATTCGAGGTAGACCTCGTGGCCGACGTACTTCACGAGGTCGGCGGCGAATTGCTTCCACTCCCACTTGCCCTTGGTATCAGCGCCCTTCCCCTTCAGGATGGTGCCCTTCACGAGGAGCGTGTGGAACTCGTGCATGAAGTGCCCGTCCACCACGACCCGCACCTGCACCGGGCCGGTCGACTTCATCAGGACGTAGAGCTTCGGCTGCTCGAGCGTGAACGTCGGGGAGCGCAGGTCGCCCTGCAGCTTCTTCCCGTGGAGGCCGCTGTCGGCCACTCCGGCCGCCGCCACCCCGCGGTCGCCGAGCGACACCACCGGCCGGCCGGCCGGCGTCACGGCATCCACGAAGGCCTCGCCGCTGGTCGTCCACCCGTCCGGCAGGCCCGTGTCGAAATCCGCGATGACCTCGCGCCGGCCGCGACCCTCCGGCGCGGCGGGACGCGCCTCCTGCAGCGCCCTGGTCGCTTCCTGCTGCAAGGCCCGCAACTCCGCGGCGCCCTGCTCGATACGCC
>JABDMC010000185.1 GCA_013001695.1 Akkermansiaceae bacterium | reverse complement strand
TTCTTCACCCTCGCCGGCCTCCGCGAACAACTCGCCGAGGTCGACCGCCAGGTCGCCCTCCAGCAGCGGCAGTTCCGCGACATGACCGACCGCGAAGCCGCCGGCGCCGCCAGCCAGCTCGACCTCGACCGCGCCCGCTCCCGCCTCGAGGAGACCCGCGCCGGCGTTCCCCCGCTGCAGGCGGGCATCACCGCCCAGCTCCGCCGCCTCGCGCTCGTGCTCGGCGCCCCGCCGTCCTACCTCGACCAGCGCGGCATCGCCACCAAGCCGCTCCCGCGCAAGCTCCCCATGATCCGCACCGGCCTCCCGGCCGACCTCGTCATGCGCCGCCCCGACCTCCGGCAGGCCGAGCGCGAACTCGCCGCCGCCACCGAGGACATCGGGGTCGCCACCGCCAACTTCTACCCGCGCTTCTCGCTCCTCGGGAGCCCCACCGCCAACACCTCCAGCTTCGGCAATCTCTTCGAACCGCGCAGCTTCGACCTCCAGGTCGGCCCCGGCGTGTCGTGGTCGATTCTCTCCGGCGGCCGCAACCGCGCCATCGTCGAGGCCGCCGACGCCCGCCAGAAGCAGGCCCTCTACCGCTACGAGAAAGCCGTCATTGCCGCCATCGGCGAAGTCGACACCGAGATCGCCGCCCTCCGTGCCGACCAGCAGCGTCTCGCCATCGTCCAGCGGGCCCGCGAAGCCGCCGCCGACGCCGCCCGCCGCGTCCGCGAAACCCACGAAGCCGGCGCCCTCGACTTCGTCGACGTCCTCGTCGAGGAAGAACGCCTCCGCACCGCCCGCATCGCCGAGATCCGCGTCAAGTCCCAGCTCCTCCTCGTCTGGACCCGCTTCCACAAGGCCCTCGGCGGCGGCTGGCGGTAACCGCCCCCACCGGGCTTGCCCTGGTGGAGCGAAGGCCGGCGGAGTCCTCACCGCCCCACTCCGCCCCTCACCGGACTCCCCCTGCCCACTCCGCCCCCACCGGGCTTGTCCCGGTGGAGCGACGGTCCGCCCTGAACGCCCCTCACCGCCCCGCCGGCACCCAACCTCCATCCACCCCGCCCACCCGGGCGCCGCCTTCCTAAAACACCACTTCCTTCCCCAATTCCGCGACGCTCACCTCCCCCTTGTGCACCTCCTTCAAGGCGTCGCACAAGGCCTCCGAGCGGGTCGGTTCGCCGTGCACCAGCCAGACCTTCTTCTTCGGTCCGGTGGTCGCCTCGAAGTACCGCATCAACTCGGAATGATCGGCGTGCCCGGAAAACGAATCCATGATCTCCACTGTCGCCTGCAGCTTGTATTCCTCCCCGAAGATCCGGACTTCCTTCCAGTTCTCGCGGATCTTCCATCCCAGCGTCTGTTCCGCACAGTAGCCCACGAACAGGATCGTGGTCCGCGGGCTTTCGATGTTGTTCCGGAGATGATGCAGGATGCGCCCCGCCTCGCACATCCCCGACGCCGAGATGATGATGCACTGGTCGTGGTTCTCGTTCAGCGCCTTCGATTGCGCCACCGAGCGGATCAACGTCAGCCCCTCGAATCCGAACGGGTTGCGCTTCGAGTAGAGAAACTCGTAGACCTGCTTGTTGAAGCACTCCGGGTGGAGCCGGAAGATCTCGGTGGCATTCACTGCCAGCGGGCTGTCGACAAAGACCGGCACGTCCGGGATCTTCTCCTCTTCGAAGAGCTGGTGCAGGACCCACAGCAGGGACTGCGTGCGCCCCACCGCGAAGGCGGGAATCAGGATCTTGCCGCCGCGCTCCACGGCGCGATTGATGATGCCCGCGATGCGGTCGTCGGCCCCCGTCGGCAACTCGTGTTCCCGCCCGCCGTAGGTGCTCTCCATCAGCATGAAATCCACGTTTTCGGCGGCCACCGGGTCCTGCAGGATGTCGTTGTCGCCCCGCCCGACGTCCCCGGAAAACAGGAAGCGCTTCTTCTTCCCGTCGTCCTTGTCGTCGACCTCCAGCAGGACCTGGGCGCTGCCGAGGATGTGGCCGGCATCGAGGAAGGTGAGCTTCACCCCGTCGCCGATCGGGATCGGGCGCCCGTAGCCGACATTCACGAACTGCCGCATGCACCCGTCGGCGTCCTGTTCGGTGTAGAGCGGCTCCACCGGGGGAAGCTTCTTTTTCTTCCGCCGCTTGTTCAACCACTTCACGTCCCCCGCCTGGATCCGCGCCGAATCGGCCAGCATGATCTGGCACAGGTCGCGCGTCGCGAACGTCGCGTAGATGTTCCCCTCGAACCCCTTGCTGCACAGGTTCGGCAGGTTCCCGCTGTGGTCGATGTGCGCGTGCGAGAGGACCACCGTGTCGATCGACGCCGGATCGAAGTGCGGGAAGCAGCAATTCACCTCGTGCTGGTCATCGCGCCGGCCCTGGTAGAGGCCGCAATCCAGCAGGATCCGCTGCCCGTTCACTTCCAACAAATGCTGGGACCCCGTGGTGGTCCCGGCCGCACCGCAAAACTTCAACTTCATATCGAGGGGTTCCCCGAATCCGGGGCACCGAGAGACTACAAACATCCAATCACTTCGCCAGCCAAAACGGAACCGCGCCATCCCCGGCCCGTAGCGGAACGCCTGCGCGTTCCCACGAGCGCCACACCCCACCCCAAGTGCCCCGTAGCGGAACGCCTGCGCGTTCCGACAAGTGCCACACCCCACCCCAATCGCCCCATAGCGGAACGCCTGCGC
>JABDMC010000022.1 GCA_013001695.1 Akkermansiaceae bacterium | reverse complement strand
CCCCAAGACCCACGGGCAGTTCCGCTTCCAGTTGCTCCTCCGCTCCCAGTCCCCCCGCACCCTCTCGAACCATGTCCAGACCGTCCTCGATCACACCTCCGTCCCCGAGGACGTCACGGTCGTCTTCGACATGGACGCCTACGACTTCGGCTAGCCCTTCGACGCTCCCGGGGCGGGCGCGCCTCCCTGCTGGACGCCGAGCCCCGGGGTGCTAGCCTTCCCCCATGGCACGCCGCGACATTTCCGGGCAACGCAAGACGCTCTACTACCTCGGGTTGATCCTGACGGGCGGCGGCGTCCTGCTCTTCGGCGGCGTGATGCTCGGGAGCGTCCTGAACTTCGGCAACTTCAGCAACTTCACGGGCCGCGCCCAAACCATCGGTGTCGCGGCCTTCATCGGCATCGCCTGCATTCTCGTGGGCACCTTCCTGCGCGTCGTCGGGGCCCGCGGGGTGGCCGGCTCGGGACTCGTTCTCGATCCCAGGAAGGCCCGGGAGGATGTCGAGCCATGGTCCCGCATGACCGGCGGGGTCGTGAAGGATGCCGCCGAGGAAGCCGGCCTCGATCTCGATGCCGGCGGCAAGGGCTCCGCGCGGCCCGAGCCCGCGTTCGACGAGCGACTCCGCAAGCTGCACCAGCTTCACAAGGACGGCATCCTCACCAAGGAGGAATACGAGCGCGAGAAGGCGGAGATCCTCGACGAAATCTGAGGTGCGTCGCACCGGCGGCCGCGGCCGCCTACCCGCCGAAGGCGTTGGCCGGAACGCCCCGGGCGCCCAGGCCCCGCGCCACGAAGAGGCGCCCCGCCTCGTCCTCGACCTCCTCTTTCGGGATGCCGGTCGTGATGTAGAGGTCGGAGAGGTCCGCCCCGCCGAAGGCCGGCGCCGTCACCTCGCGGCACGGAAGCTCGATCCGCTGCAGCTCCTTCCCGCCGGGATCGAAACACACCACGCACGCCCCGTGACAGAATGCCACCCACAGGTTCCCGTCCGCATCGATCGCCATGCCGTCCGGAACCCCCGGAACCCGGCCCTCGGTCGAAAAGGCCGTCCGCTCGTTGCCGATCGATCCGTCCGCGGCATCGTAGTCGAAGGCCAGCACCGCGAGGCGCGGCGTGTCGATGTAGAACATCGTCCCGCCATCCGCCGACCAGACGATCCCGTTCGAGTTCGTGACCCCGGCGTAGACCCGCGTCACGGTGCCGTCCGGGTCGAGCCGGTAGAGGGCGGCGTTGCCCTTCTTCTTCACGAGGCTGATGGTCCCCGCGAAGAGCCGGCCGTCGGGCGAGCACTTCCCGTCGTTGAAGCGATTATCCGGCTTCTTCTCCGCCTCCGGGTCCGCGATGGGCGTCAGGGCGCCGCTCGCCTCATCGAGGTAGGCGAATCCGTCGTCCCCGGCGATGACGAGGCCCCCACCCTCGCGGGGCACCACCGTCCCGACCCGCTGGCCGACGTCCCACGTCCGCTCGCGGCCGTCGCCCGGCGTGTGGCGGTGCACCAGGTGCCCCTCGATATCCACGAAATACAGGGCCTCGCCCCACCAGATCGGGCCCTCCCCCCATCGGGACCGCGATTCTCCTGCCAATTCCAGCTCCATTCGGGCCGTTTCCTAGGGGTCCCGGGCCCGCCTGTCGAGCCCCCAGGCCGCCCGGGCGGGTTCTTTGGTATTGCGAAACGCCCGGAATAGCGGCATTTTGTCCCTCGATACCGACAGCGCACGACCCTTGCGGCATTAATGACCTGAAGATCCTCATGACCCGCTTGTCTCCGACCCCCGCTTCCAAGCTCATCCCTGTGCTCGTCGGCTTCCTGCTGTGCGCCGTGGCGGCGGCCCACGCCGGGTGGGAAACCGCCCGCTACAACGGCAACGACTACGTTACGGTCCGCAGTATCAAGGAGTTCTACAACTTCGATACCATGAAGCGGACCAACAAGCACATCGTGCTCGAGAACAAGGCCGTCGAGATGCGCCTCACCACCGGTGGCCAGGAGGTCTGGATGAACAACGTCAAGTTCGTCTTCAGCTACCCGGTCGTCTACTCGAAGGGCCGCTACCTCGTCTCCCGCATCGACCTCGCCAAGCTCGTCGATCCCGTCCTGCGGCCGCAGTACATCCGGCGCGGGGGCAGCTTCACCACCGTGATCATCGACCCCGGCCACGGCGGGAAGGACTCCGGGGCGACGAACCGCTACGGCACCGAGAAAGCCTACAACCTCATCGTGGCCCGCAAGCTCAAGGCGGAGCTCGAGGCCCGCAAGTTCAAGGTCATCATGACGCGCGATTCGGACCGCTACCTCTCCCTGCAGGAACGCGTCGACTTCGCGAACCGGTTCACCAACGCGGTTTTCATCAGCATCCACTTCAACTCCGGCGGCCGCGGCCGGGCCGAGGGCATCGAGACTTTCACGCTCTCCCCCGTGGGCGTCGCCCACTACGGCCGCGGGCTGAAGGACAGCGACTTCCAGGCCGCGGCGGGCAACAGCCAGGACTCCGCCAACATCGCCCTCGCCACCGCGGTCCACAGCACCACCCTCCTCATGACCGGGCGCCCCGACCGCGGCATTCGCCGGGCCCGCTACAGCGTCCTCACCGGCGTGCGGCACCCCGCGATCCTCCTGGAAGGCGGCTTCATGAGCCACCCCTTCGAGGCCCGCCTCATCGACAATTCCGGCTACCAGAACACCGTCGCCAAGGGCATCGCCAACGCCGTGGTGAAGTACAAGATGGCCACCGAGCGCCTCACCGCCACCCGCCGGTAGGGCGGTCCGGTTTCCCCGCCCCTTTGGCGGCTTCCGCCGGGGCCGTTCTACATCAGCACCCCGAGTTGTTCGGGCAGGGCGGTGCGCGGACGGTCCGTCAGGATCTCGGGGTCGCCCGTGGTGACCAGCACCGTGTGCTCGAAATGGGCCGAGGGTTTCCGGTCGCGGGTCACCACCGTCCAGCCGTCGTCCAGCCACTGCACCGCGCCGGTGCCGGCATTCACCATCGGCTCGATGGCGAGGATCATCCCGGCCGACAGGGTGACCCGGTTGCTTTCCGGGGACCGGTAGTTCGGCACCTGCGGGTCTTCGTGGAGGTCGCGCCCCACGCCGTGCCCGACGAGGTCCCGCACCACCGAAAACCCGAACTGCCGGACGTGCTGTTCGACGCTGCCGCACAACTCGCCCAGGCGCGTCCCTTCGCGGGCGCGGTCGATGGCCTCGAAGAGCGACTGCTCGGTCGCCGCGAGGAGCCGCCGCGCCTCCTCGTCCACCGGACCCACCGGCACCGTCACGGCGTTGTCGCCGATCCACCCGCCGATCTTGATGCCCACGTCGATCTTGACGAGGTCGCCCGGTTGGATCCGCCGGGGCCCGCCGATCCCGTGGACCACCTCGTCGTTCACCGAGATGCAGATGTTGCCGGGGAACCCCCGGTAGTTGAGGAAGGCGCTCGTGGCGCCGTGCTCCTCGATGAGCTGCGCGGCGAGGGCGTCGATGTCTCCCGTCGTCTTTCCGACCTCGATCGCCCGGGCGGCGGCCTGGAGCACCGTGCTGGCGACCTTCCCGGCGACGCGCATCTTCTCGATCTCCTCCGCGGACTTGATCGGGATGCCCTTTTTCTTCTTTCGCTTCGCCATGGAACTAGGGGAGGCGGAGGGAATCCCGCAGGAGGGCAAAGACCTGCCCGGGGCTCCCGCTCCCCGGGACGCGGTGCAACCTGCCGCTGCCCTCATAATGGACAACCGCCGGTTCCGTCAATTCCTCATAGGCCGCGAGCCGCTTCCGGAAGCGGTCCTCGGTGTCGTCGTGCCTCCGCCGGAGGGCGCCACCGCAGGCCGGGCAGCTCCCCGAGGCCTCGGCGGCCTCGCTGCGGGTGCCCACCCAGGCGCACTGCACGCATTCGCGCCGCACGCCCACCCGGCTTTCCAGTTCCCCCGTGGGGACCTCCAGGAGCACCGCCTGCAGGGCGGCGGCGGCCGGTCCGAGGTGTCGGTCGAGTTCCCGCGCCTGCGCCAGGGTGCGGGGAAAGCCGTCGAGAACCCAGCCGCCCTCCACGCCCTGCAGCCAGTCGAGGGCGAGCCGCAGGGCCATGGCGTCCGGCACGTAGCGGCCGGCATCGAGAAACGGGCGGGCCTCTTCACCGAGCGCCGTCCCGGATTCCAGTTCGCGGCGCAACTGCTTGCCGGTGCTGAAGTAGGCCGCCCCGGCGGCGTCCGCCAGGAGGTGTCCCTGGGTCCCCTTCCCGCAGCCGGGGGGACCGAGAAGAACGACTTGCAGCGCCACCGGAAGCGGTCAGCTCGGGGTCACGGGGTGGGAACCCCGGGGGAGCGGTTGATGAACCAGGCCACGATTCCCAGCAGGACCAGCACCGCCGCGAAGGCCCAGAGGTAAACGATCAAGGTGCTCGAAGCCGCGGCGCCGCCGCCCTGCCGCCGGTCGTACTTCCCGCGGATCTTCCCCTTCCGCAGGAACCCGTCGTAATGGCGCTGCAGGAGGTGCGTCTCGGTCTGGCGCAGGATGTCGAGGAGAACCCCCACCAGGATCAGGAGGCTCGTCCCCCCGAAGAAGCTCGCCACGATGTAGTTCAGCTTCTGCCCGGTCGCCGAGACGAGGAGCGACGGGATGATGTAGATGATCGTCAGGAAAAACGCCCCCGCGAAGGTCAGCCGGGTCATCGTGAAATCGAGGAAATCGGCCGTCGGTTTCCCCGGGCGGACCCCCGGGACGTAGCCGCCGCTCTTCTTCAGGTTCTCCGCGATCTCGCTCGGCTGGAACATCGTCGCCACCCAGAAGTAGCTGAAGAAGAAGATCATCAGCGCCGAGATCAGGTAAAACGAGATGCTCGGCGGGTTCAGCGCCTCGAACAGCTTCACCGACCACGCCGAGTTCGCCCAGATCGACCGGATCAGCAGCGTCGGCAACGACAGAATCGCGGTCGCGAAAATGATCGGCATCACCCCCGCGTAATTCACCTTCAGCGGCAGGTACTGCGTCTGCCCGGTCAGCTGCTTGCGGCCCACGACGCGCTTCGCATACTGCACCGCGATCCGCCGCTGCGCCTGCGTGATCGCCACCACCGCCGCAATCACCACCAGCAGGAGGGCCACCAGGCCCACCAGGATCATCGGCTGGAACGGGTTCTCCACGGCCTTCCCGCCGCCGATGTAGGTCTTCCAGGCCTGCACGAGGGCCCCCGGCAGGGCCGCGATGATGTTGACCGTGATGATCAGCGAGATGCCGTTGCCGATGCCCCGCTCCGTGATCTGGTCACCGATCCACATGAGCAGCATGGTGCCCGCCACGATGGTGAGAACCGTCAGCAGCACGAATCCCCAGCCGGGATCCGGGATGAGCGGCCCGAATTTCTCGATGCCGCTCATGTAGGGGATGTTCTGCGGGTTCTGCAGCGACTGCCCCAGCAGGAACCCCTGCACGAGGGCGATCGCAATCGTCAGGAAGCGCGTGTACTGGTTGATCTTCACGCGCCCGCCTTCCTCGCGGGAGAGCTTCGACAGCTTCGGCACCACCGCCGTCATGAGCTGCATCATGATGGACGCCGAGATGTAGGGCATGATACCCAGGGCGAAGAGCCCGCACTGCTGCAGGGCCCCGCCCGAAAAGACGTTCAGGAGGGCGCCCACCGCGGCCGCCGGATCGTTCCCCCCGGCTCCGCTCATCTGGTCGTCCAGCCAGAGCTTGATCACCCCGGCATCGACTCCCGGCAAGGTCACCGCGACTCCCAGTCGCACGATGATGACCATCGCAAGGGTGAAAAGAATGCGGTCCCGGAGTTCAGGAACCCTCCAAATGTTCGCAAATGCGGAAATCATGGTGTGCGATGCGGTGCCGGCCTGGGATCAGCGCGAAAATACAATGGGGTTCGGTGGCGTCGGGGGCGCGGTCAGGCGGTCTTGCCCACCGATCCCCCCGCCTGTTCGATCTTCTCGCGGGCCGCGGCGCTCACCGCATCCACCGTCACGACCAGCTTCTTGCCGAGGGTCCCGTTGCCGAGCACCTTGATGGCGTCGCAGGGACCCTTGACGAGCCCGCAGGCCCGGAGGCTTTCCTCCGTGACCGCCGCCCCGTCATCGAACTTGGCCTCGAGCTGCGAGACGTTCACGATCGCGATCTTGGCCTGGAAGGCGGTGTTGTTGAACCCCTTCTTGGGAAGGCGCCGGTGCAGGGGCATCTGGCCGCCCTCGAAGCCGGGACGCGTCCCGCCGCCGGATCGCGACTTCTGGCCCTTGTGGCCCCGGCCGCAGGTCTTGCCCAGGCCGGAACTTTCGCCGCTGCCGACGCGCTTGCGCCGGTGCCTGGCGCCCGGATTCGGTTGGAGATCGTGGAGTTTCATGGAATCTGGATTGGAATCGGTTGATGCGGCCGGGAGGCGGCTTAGAGCGCCTTCTCCTTCTTCTTGCCGCGGAGGTTCATCACTTCGTCGCGGGAACGAAGCATCGAGAGGGCTTTCAGGGTCGCCTTCACCACGTTGGCGTGGTTGTTGGAACCCAGCGATTTTCCGAGGACGTCGTGGATCCCGACCGCCTCGCAGACGGCGCGGACGCCGCCGCCCGCGATGATGCCGGTTCCCGGCGAGGCCGGCTTGAGGAGCACCTTGCCGCCGCCGAACTCGGCGTAGACCTCGTGCGGAATGCTGCCTTCCGAGAGGCACATCTTCTGGAGGCTGCTCTTGGCGCTCTCCCCCGCCTTGCGAATGCACTCCGCCACTTCGTTGGCCTTGCCGAACCCGTAGCCGACCCGGCCGGCGTGGTCACCCATCACCACCAGGGCCGAGAAGCTGAAGCGCCGGCCGCCTTTCACGACCTTCGCGCAGCGGTTGATGAAGACGACCTTCTCGGTCAGCTCCACCCCGTGTTCGTCGGTGGGGGGCTCGAATCCCCGCCGGCCGCCGCGCTGATCACGGCCATGGCCGCCACCCCCACGCTGATGGCCCCGTCCACCACCACCGCCCGGCGAACCGGGCCCTGTCGATGGAGGAGATGCCGCTGGCGACGCCGGGGTCGCCGGGGTCGCCGGGGTCGCCGGGGTCGCCGGAGCTGCCGGGGTCGCCGGAGCTGCCGGGGTCGCTGGCGTCGCCGTCGGGGCCGTTCCGGAGGTCTCCGGTGCCGCCGCCTTCTCAGGTGCCGCCTTTTCAGGTGCCGCCTTTTCAGGTGCCGCCGCCTCGGGTGCCGCCTTCTCAGGTGGCGTGGCCCCGGGGGATCCCTCCGCGGGAGCATCGGAAGCCGCCGGGGCGGCTTCCGGAGTTTCGGGGGATGAAGATTCGTTCGTGGTAACCATCGTGGGCGGGTTGTTAGAATTTCAGTCCGCCACCGCGCGCTGCGTCCGCGAGGGCCTTGACTTTTCCGTGGTAGAGGTGACCGCCCCGGTCAAAAATGACCGCGGAGATCTTGGCTTCAGTGGCCCGCTTGGCAATCAAGCTTCCCACTTTCTCAGCTGTGGAGACGTTGGCGCCGCTGCTCTCGACTTCCTTGTCGAGGCTCGAAGCGGCACACAGGGTCCGCCCCGAGGTGTCGTCGATCACCTGGGCGTAGATGTTCTTGTTGGAATAATGCACCGCGAGACGCGGGCGCTCGGTCGTGCCCGACACCTTGCGGCGGATGCGCCGGTGAATCTTCTGGCGGAGTTCCTTGCGATTGAGAGTGCTCATGGTCGTGCTCGGTTTGCGGGTTACTTCTGAACGCTCTTGCCGGCCTTGCGCCGGACGTATTCGCCCACGTAGCGCACCCCCTTGCCCTTGTAGGGCTCCGGCGGGTAGTACGAGCGGACGTCCGACGCGAACTGCCCGACGATCTGCTTGTCGATGCCTTCCACCTTGATCTTCGTGTTGTCGGTGACGGTGACGGTCAATTGCTCCGGGATGGGATGCACGATCGGGTGCGACTTCCCGAGGCTCAGGTCGAGGTTCTTCCCCTTCACCGTGGCCCGGAATCCGACCCCCTGGATCTCGAGGTCCTTGCTGAAGCCCTCCGAGACGCCCTGCATCATGTTGTTGATGAGGCTGCGGGCCGTCCCGTGCAGCGCCCGGTAGCGCCGGTTGTCGCTCTTGCGGTTGATCCGCACCGCGCCGTCTTCGTGCGAAAGGCTGATCCCTTCCGGCAGGCTCCACTCGAGCTTGCCCTTCGGGCCCTCCACCGTGACCGCCCCGGCGTCGTTGACGCTGACGCTCACCTTGTCGGGGAGGCTGATGGGTTTCTGTCCTACTCGTGACATGATTCTGGGTTCGGTTGGGGGTTACCAGACGATGGCGAGGAGCTCGCCCCCGAGATTCTCGCGGCGGGCCTTGTGCCCGGTCATCAATCCTTTCGATGTCGAAACGATCGCGATGCCGAGGCCGTTGAGGACACGCGGGATCTCACCCGCACCGACATATTCGCGGCGTCCCGGCTTGGAGACCTTCTTGAGGTCCGTCAGGGCGGGCGTGCCGTCGACAAACTTGGTCTTCACCCGCAGCTGCGGGAACTTCGCCGAGGTGTCCACCTCGTAGTTCCACACGTACCCCTCCTCCTTGAGGATGCGGGCGATCTCCGCCTTGGTCTTGGAAAAAGGCGCGGTGAATTCGTCGTTCCCCGCCCGCGAGGCGTTCTTGAAGCGGGTCAGGAAATCGGAAACTGGATCGGAAAGTACGGCCATGGTCTTGGGTCCTCTGGGGATGGGTTCAGGCGTTCGCCGCGGCGGGTTGCTGGCTCTCTTCCGTCTGCGGCTTGCGGAACGGAAAGTCCATGAGTTCCAGCAGCTTCCTGCCGTGTTCGTCGGTGCGGGCGCTGGTCACGATGATGATGTCGAATCCGATGGCCCGCTTGATCTTGTCGAGCTCGATCTCCGGGAAGATCGAGTGGTCCGCGATGCCCACCGCGTAGTTCCCGCGGCCGTCGAAGCTCTTCACCGGGAACCCCCGGAAGTCGCGGATGTTCGGGGCCGTGATGTGGATGAAGCGGTCGAGGAACTCCCACATCCGGGTGCCCCGCAGGGTCACGCGCGCCCCCACCGGCTCACCCTCCCGCACCTTGAAGTTCGCCACGCTCTTCTTGGCGAACACGATGCTGGGCTTCTGGCCGGTGATCTTCGAAATCTCATCGGAGGCATCATCCGCGGCGGCCTTCCGCTCGGTCTGGAAATGCCCGATGTGGCTGGTCACGACGATCTTCTCGATCTTCGGGACCTCGTTGACGTTCTTGAGACCAAGCTGGTCCCGCAGGGCGGGAATGGCCTTGTCCTTGTAGTGTGCTAAGAGGTTGGGAGTCATGGTGGCGGGTCAGCTCGGGTTTCGGCTTAAGCGCATGGGGTCGTGCCGGCGGGTCATCCGACCTTCCGGACGTTCGAGATGTGAATGGGACCGTCCTTCTCGACGATCCCGCCGTCCGGATTCTGCTCGGAGCGGCGGATGGCTTTCTTGATCTTGCGGACCCCTTCCACCACCACCTGCTCGCTGCGGGCGTTCACTTCGACCACGGCGCCGGTCTTGCCGCGGTGGTTTCCGGCGATGACCTCAACCTGGTCGCCGGGCTTGATGTGTGTTTTCTGTCGGGACATTGCGGTGGTTCCTGTGTCGGGATTCGTTGCGGGGCCGGTCGCGCTCCTCAGAGCACCTCCGGGGCGAGGGAGACGATTTTCATGAAGTTCTTTTCGCGCAGTTCGCGGGCCACCGGTCCGAAGATGCGGGTCCCGCGCGGATTGCCGTCCTTGTCGATGATCACGACGGCGTTCCCGTCGAATCGCAGGACCGACCCGTCGCGGCGGCGAATCGGGGCGGCCGTCCGCACCACCACCGCCTTCACCACGGTCCCCTTCTTGATGGAGGCCGTGGGAATCGCTTCCCGGACGTGCGCCGTGATGACGTCGCCGACATGCGCCGACTTGGTGCGCTTGCCGATCACGCCGATCATCTTCGCAACCCGGGCCCCCGTGTTGTCGGCGACCTCGATTTTGGACTCCATCTGGATCATGGCTGTGGAAACGGTTGGTTGGTGGTTGGGGAGGGGAAAAATCAGTGGGAGAGGACCTCGAGGAGGCGCCACCGCTTCGTCTTCGAGAGCGGCCGGGTCTCCTCGATCCGCACCTTGTCGCCGACGGCGGCTTCGCCCTTTTCGTCATGGGCATGGAACTTCTTCGAGCGCTTGATGATCTTCTTGAACTTCGGGTGCGGGACGCGCGTCACGATCTGCACCACGATGGTCTTGGCCATCTTGGTGGATGTCACAACGCCGACCCGCTGCTTGCGCTTGCTGGTTTGCTCGGTGGCGGATTCGCTCATGATGAAAGTCTGTGCTGGGGGTTGTTCAGGAAGCCGGCTGGCGCTTCCGCTCGTTGAGAACCGTCAGGACCCGGGCCACCTCGCGGCGCACCAGCCGCATCCGGGCCGAGTTTTCCAGCTGCCCGGTGGCCTGCTGGAGGCGCAGGTTGAGGCCCTCCTGCTTGAGGTCGCGGAGGCGCACCTGGAGCTCTTCGTTGCTCAGTTCGCGGATATCGGTGATCTTGGCTTGGGCCATGGTCTTGCGCAGTTCGGAGGTTAGTATTTCTGGCGGGAGACGAAGCGCGTCCGGATCCCGAGCTTGTAGGAGGCGAGGCGCATGGCCTCGCGGGCGAGGGACTCGCTGACCCCCGCGATTTCGAAAAGCATCGTCCCGGGACGGATCACGGCCACCCAGGCCTCCACCGCCCCCTTGCCCTTGCCCATCCGGGTCTCCGGCGGGCGCCCGGTGATGGACTTGTGCGGGAAGACGCGGATCCAGACCTTGCCCTTCCGCTTCAGGAAGCGGTTGATGGCCACCCGGCACGCCTCGATCTGGCGGTTCGTCATCCAGCCGCGGTCCAGCGCCTGCAGGCCGAAGTCGCCGAAGCTGACGTCCGTTCCGCGTTGGCGTGTCCCGGCGCGGCTGCCGCGGTGCGACTTCCGGAACTTCGTTCTTTTGGGCATCAAGGCCATCGTTCTGTCCTTCTAGGTTGATTTTGTTTCCGGGGCGTTTCAGGAATCGCGGCGCGGCGGGCGGTCGCGGTTGTCGCGGCGCGGCGGACGGCCGCCCCCGGGCGCTCCGCCACCCTTGTCATCCTTGTCTTCCTTGCGGTTGATCCAGCACTTCACCCCGATGATCCCGTAGACCGTCCGGGCTTCCGTAAATCCGTAGTCGATGGGGACCCGCAGCGTCTGCAGGGGCACCTTGCCCTCGCGATACCACTCGGCCCGCGCGATGTCCGCCCCGCCGAGGCGGCCCGCGCAGCGGATCCGGATCCCCTCGGCGCCAAAGTCCATGGCGGTCTGCACGGCGCGCTTCATCGCCCGCCGGAAGCTGATCCGGCGCTCGAGCTGCACCGCCACCTGCTCGGCGACGAGTTGCGCGTCCAGCTCGGGCTTGCGCACCTCCACGATGTCGATCTTCACCTGGGCCCCGCCGCAGACCTTCGAAATGTCGTTGGTCATCTTCTCGATCTCGGCGCCCTTGCGCCCGATGACGAGACCGGGCCGGGAGGTGTGCAGCGTGACGCGCACGCTGTTCCAGGCCCGCTCGATGACGATCTTGGAGAGCGCCGCAAACTGCAGGCGGCCCTCGAGATACCGGCGCACCCGGAGGTCTTCATGCAGCTTGTCCCGATAATCGTCGCCTTCAGCGAACCATTTCGAGCGCCAGTCGCGGTTGACGACGAGCCGGAATCCGACGGGGTTGACTTTCTGTCCCATATATTCGTGAGGTGAGTGGTCTTAGGCTGAGCCGTGTTTTTCTTCGTGGAGGCGGGCGGCCTGCGCGAGCCAGTCGTCCCGCTCGATGCGTCCCTTGAAGGAGAGAAGCTCGTCGAACTCCGCGATCTGCTCGGCGGTCCAATTGGCGATCTGCTCGTATTTGTAAATCCCGAACTCGTTCAGTTTGTCCTCGATGACCGGCCCGACGCCGCCGATGTCCTTGAGGTCGTCGGCGTCGGAGGGTGCCGCGGTGTAGATCACGCCGCGCTTCTCGTCGTGGACGGTCCCCTCGGCGGCAGCCGCCGCGGCGGGTGCTTCCTCCCCGGCGGGGGCTTCCTCCTTGGCGGGGGCTTCCTCCTTGGCGGGGGCTTGCTCCTTGGCGGCGGCCTTCTTCTTCGGGGCGGCCTTCTTCTTGGCGGCCTTCCTGGCGGGGCGCGCCGCCTTCTCCTCCTCCGCGACCTCGTCGGTCAGGATGATGTAGATGTGGCTGGTCCGGCGGATGATCGGGGCCGCCGACCCCCGGGCCCGCGGCTTGTAGCGCCGGAACGTCGGACCCGTCGAGATGTTGGCTTCCTTCACCACGAGGGTGTCCGCCGCCAACTCGTGGTTGTTCTCGGCGTTGGCCACGGCGCTCTTCAGCGTCTTCCCGATCAGGAAGGCCGCCTTCCGCGGGGTGAAGTTCAGGGTGTCGATGGCGTCCGAGACGGGCAGTCCCTGGATTTCACGGGCCACGTCGCGCGCCTTCTTGGGCGAGACTCGGGCATGTTTGTAAACGGAGCGGACTTCCATGGCGTGAGTGGGTCTATTCGACGTTCAGGACGGCGCGGTCGCCGACCCTTACGGGATTGCTTTCGTCTTGTTGGGACTGCACCAGCAGCCCCGAGATGTTCTCGCGGGTCTCGGCCACGACGGCCTCCGCAATCCCGCGATCGGAGCGGGAAACTCGAAATACCATGCCGATGCGGACCCCGGCCTTGTTCCCGGCGTTGATGACCACCAGGCCGCTCTCGCTGTCGATGCTGACCACCTTGGCCTCCTGCAGGGTCCCGAGGTCGATGTGGGGCTGCGGCCGCTGGCGCAGGCCCACCTGGGCCTCCAGCTCGCGCAGGCGCGCCTCCACCTGGGCCCGCGCGTCGGGATCGGCCGCCACCGCGGTCTTCAGGTAGGATTTCACGCTCCCGGAAAGCCGCAGCGCGGCCTCTTCCAGTTCCCGCAGGCGGCGGTTCAGGATCTCGAGGTCGCTGACGGCGGCCACGAGGCGGTCGTCCCCGCCGTCGATGAGGTTCTTGCCGAGCGCTTCGAGGCTCAGCCGGATCTTGGCGAGGGCCTCCGCGGATTCCTTCTCGCGCTGGTTGGCGGCCACGAGGCTTTCCCGCAGGGCCGCGTTCTGGCGCTTGAGCTGCGCCTCGGCCGCGGTCCCTTCCGGGTGCGCCCCAGCGGCCCCGGCCAGCCCGAGAAGGGCGGCGGCGGCAAGCATGCTGGAGCGGGAATGTTTCATCGTGGGCCGGGTGCTGTTCCTTACTTCTTGCCGATACCGCCGTGGGCCTTGAAAATCCGCGTCGGTGCGAACTCCCCGAGCTTGTGGCCGACCATGTTCTCCGTGACGTACACGGTGGAGAAGGCCTTGCCGGCGTGGACCAGGAAGGTCTGGCCCACGAAATCGGGAGTGATCATGGAGCGGCGGCTCCACGTCTTGATGGGCTTCTTGTCGCCCGACTCCACGGCCGCGTCGATCTTGGCCAGGAGCTTCTGGTCAACGAACGGGCCTTTCTTGAGTGATCTTGGCATGTCTGTTTCTGAGGTTGTCTTGGACTGGTGCGCGCCGGCTCAGGCCATCCTGGCAAGCGGCATCCGCAATCCGGTTTTATCCGCGTTTCTTCTTCTTGCGGCGTTGGACGATGAACTTGTCGCTGGCCTTGTGCTTGTGACGGGTCCGCTGGCCCTTGACGTGGCCCCACGGCGACTTCAGGTGCTGGCGGCCGCCGCCCGACTTTGATTTTCCTTCCCCGCCCCCGTTCGGGTGGTCCACGGGGTTCATGCACATCCCGCGCACCGTCGGGCGGGTGCCCTTCCAGCGGGTGCGGCCCGCCTTGCCGGACACCTCGTTCATGTGGTCGCGGTTGCCGACCTGGCCGATGGTGCAGAAGCAGTTCTCGTGGAAACTCCGGATCTCGCCGGAGGGCATCTTGACCAGCGCGTAGCCGCGCTCGCGGTTCGAGACGATGGCCTGCTGCCCGGCGGCCCGCGCCACCTTGCCGCCCGTGCCGGGACGCAGCTCGATGTTGTGCACCGCCGTGCCGAGCGGGACGTTCTTCAGCGGCATGGCGTTCCCGGGCGTCGGCGCCACCTCGGGCCCCGAGGCCACCGTCGCGCCCACCGTGAGTCCCACCGGGCACAGGATGTAGCTCTTCTGCCCGTCCTTGTACTGGATCAGCGCGATCCGGCAGGTCCGGTTGGGATCATACTCGATCGCGATCACCTTCGCCGCCTCGCCGTGCTTGCGCCGCTTGAAGTCGATGAGACGGTACTTGCGCTTGTGCCCGCCCCCGATGTGACGGCAGGTGATGCGCCCCGTGTTGTTCCGGCCGCCGCTCTTCTTGAGCGGTTCGGTCAGGCTCTTTTCGGGCTTCTTCTTGGTAATCTCCTCGTACGTCGGCCACATCTTGTAGCGGTTCGAGGGGGTTACGGGCTTGAAGCTTTTCAATGGCATGGCTCGCGTGTGTGTCGGGGTTGGGAATGCCCAGCGGGGCCTGGTGGGAAAATTGGTTTAAACGAGGTCGATGGTGTCTCCATCCTTGAGGCGCACGATGGCTTTCTTCCATTGCGCGGTCTTGCCGGCGTCGGAACGGCGCTGCCGCCGCTTCTTCCCCTGGTAGTTGCAGGTGCGCACCGCGGTGACCTTCACGCCGAAGGCCTGCTCGACGGCACGCTTGATCTCCAGCTTGTTCGCCTTCCGGTTCACCTTGAACACGTAGTCGTTGTTCAGCTCCTGGAGATAGGTGGCCTTCTCGGCGAGCTGGATCGTTTCAATGACGGAGTAGATGTCTCTCATGGCTCGGGGTCGGCGGGGGTTAGGCGGTGCGGCTCGCAAGGATGGCGAGCGCGTCCTCGGTCAGGATCACGGCATCGTGGTAAATGAGTTCCTCCACCGTGACGTCGCTGGCGGGAATGCACATCGCCCACGGGACGTTGCGGTGGGAAAGGAGGGTCGCCTCGTCAAAGGCCGGCGCCACCACGAGAACCTTCGCGGCGTCGGTGTGGCTGCGGACCGTGCTCACGAAGGTCTTCGTCTTGCCGTCTTCGATCGCGAAGGAGGGCGTCACCAGCACGACCCCGCCCGCGATGAGGTCCCCGAGGACCCGGCGCAGCGCCAGGGTGCGCACCTTCTTCGGCACGCGCTTCGAGTAATCCCGCGGGCGCGGCCCGAAGGCCACCCCGCCGCCCACGAATATCGGCGCCTTGCGATCGCCGTGACGGGCGTTGCCGGTCCCTTTCTGGCGATACATCTTCTTGCCGGTCCCCCGGACTTCGCCGCGGGTCTTCGAGTTGGCGGAGCCGGTGCGCCGGTTCGCCTGGTAGGCCACCACGAGGTCGTGGACGGCCTGCCCGCCCCTCTCCCCGTCTTCGATGACGTGGAGGTTGGCGGCTTTGGCGTCGCTGAGGCTGAGAGTTTTGGCGGACATGTCTTCTGCGTTCTGAAATTACTCCGACTTCGCCGGCGCGGGGGCCGGCTTCTTGATGGCCGGGCGAACCACCACGTAGGCGCCCTTGTGGCCGGGAACCGCACCGGACACCAGGATGACGTTGTCGTCCGGGCGGACCTGCACGATCTTGAGATTCTGCGTGGTGCGGTTGTAGGTCCCGTGGTGGCCGGGCATCTTCTGGTTCTTCCACACCCGGCCGGGCCAGGTGCCCGCGCCCACCGCCCCGGGCCGCCGGTGCATCATGTGCCCGTGGCTGTCCGGCTGGCCGGCGAAATGATATCGCTTCACGACCCCCTGGAAGCCCTTCCCCTTGGTGGTCCCGATCACGTCGACCCACTGGCCGTCCTGGAAAAGACTCGCCCCGGGATGGCCTGCCGCGGTGTCCGGCGCGTCCTCGCCGTCCGCAAACCGGAATTCCCGCACGATCCGCTTCGCGGAGGCGCCGTGCTTCTTGAGGTGGCCCAGCGCCGGCTTCGTCACCCGCTGGTCCTTCTGGTCGCCGTAGGCAACCTGCACCGCGGTGTAGCCGTCCTTCTCCTGCGTCTTGGCCTGCACGAATTCGTTGCCGGCCACGTCGATCACGGTGACGGGAATCATACTCCCCTTCTCCTCGTCGAAGACGCGGGTCATTCCAAGTTTCTTGCCGATGAGTCCAAGGGGCATGGTTCGTGGTGGTTCGGGTTGGAGGTCAGATGCGAATCGTGATGTCGACCCCGGCCGGCAGATTGAGCTTCTTCAGCTCGTCCACCGTGCGGGCCGTCGGGTCCATGATGTCCAGCATGCGCTTGTGCGTCCGGATCTCGAATTGCTCCGCCGACTTCTTGTTGACGTGCACCGACCGGTTGACCGAGAACTTCTCGATGCGGGTCGGGAGGGGCACCGGTCCCGCCACCTTCGCGCCGGTGCGCTTGGCGGTTTCCACGATCTCCTGCGCGGAGCGGTCGATGGCCCGGTGGTCGAAGGCGCGAAGCCGGATTCTGATCTTCTGGTTTTCCATGGAATGCTGCGAAATGAGTGGTTAGGCGACGGCGGCCGTCCCGCGGTCCTTGATGATGTCCTCGACGATGTTCTGCGGGACCGGCTCGAAACTCGATGGCTCCATCGTGTAGGAGGCCCGGCCGGAGGAGATGGTGCGGACATCCGTGGAGTAGCCGAACATCTCGGAAAGCGGGACCTTGGCGCGCACGATGGCGACATTGGCCTTGGTTCCCATCTCCTGGATCTGCCCGCGCCGGCGGTTCAGGTCGCCCATGACGTCGCCCTGGTGTTCTTCCGGGGTGGTCACTTCGACGTCCATGATCGGCTCGAGGAGGATCGTCTTGGCCTTCTTGAAGGCGTCCTTCATGGCGAAGATGGCCGCCATCTTGAAGGCGTTCTCGTTCGAGTCGACCTCGTGGTAGGAGCCGTCCTTCACGTTGACGTGCACGTCCACCACCGGGTAGCCCGCGATGATGCCGTTCGTCATGGATTCCTCCACCCCGTTCATGACGGCGTTGATGTATTCCTTCGGGATGGCGCCGCCCACCACGTTGTTCTCGGTGGTGAGGCCCTTGCCCTTCTCGTTCGGCGTGATGTCGAGGACCACGTGGCCGTACTGGCCCCGGCCCCCGGTCTGCTTCTTGAGGACCCCCTCGCCCGGGGCGGGCTTCGTGATGGTCTCGCGGTAGGCGATCTGCGGCTTGCCGACGTTGGCCTCGACGCTGAACTCGCGCCGCAGCCGGTCGATGATGACCTCGAGGTGCAGCTCGCCCATGCCGGCGATGATGGTCTGGCCGGTCTCCTCGTCGGTTTTCACCACGAAGGTCGGATCCTCTTCCATGAGGCGGCCGAGGCCGGTCGACATCTTCTCCTGGTCGACCTTCGTCTTCGGCTCCACCGCCATCGCGATGACCGGCTCCGGGAAGCTCGGCGGCTCCAGCAGGATGTCGAAGGATTCGTCGCAGAGGGTGTCGCCGGTGGTGACGTTCTTGATCCCCACGATCGCGGCGATGTCGCCGGAATAGCACGTCTCGATCTCCTGGTGCTTGTCGGCCTGCATCTGGATGAGGCGCCCGATCCGCTCGCGCTTGCGCGTCCGCGGGTTGTAAACGGTGTCGCCCTTCGAAATCGTGCCGGAGTAAACGCGGAAGAAGACCAGCTTCCCGACGTACTTGTCGGCCCACAGCTTGAAGGCCAGCGAGCAGAACTTCCCGTTGTCGTCGGTCTCGGCGATCAATTCCTTGTCGCCGTCCTCCGGATCCTGGCCCTTCGCGGCCGGAATCTCGAGCGGGCTCGGCAGGTAGTCGACCACCGCGTCCACGAGGAACTGCACCCCCTTGTTCTTGAAGGCCGATCCCCCCGCGATGGGCACGATCTTGTTGGCGATCGTCGCCCGGCGGAGGCCCTGCTTCAGTTCCTTGATCGAAATCTCCTCCTCCATCAGGAACTTCTCCCCGATCTCGTCGTCGGCGTCGGCCACCGCCTCCACGATCTCCGCGTAGGCCTCCTCCGCGATGGCGGCCTGCTCGGCGTCGAGCTCCTTCACCTCGAAGGTCGAACCGAAGTTCTCGTCGTCGCTGTAGACCACCGCCTTCTTGTTCAGGACGTCGATCTGGCCCTTGAGGTGGTCCTCGGCGCCGATGGGGATGAGGATCCGCACCGCCGTGACGCCCAGCTTGTCGCGGACTTCCCCGACGACGCTCTCGAAATCGGCCCCGACCCGGTCCATCTTGTTGACGAACACGATCCGCGGGACGTTGTACTTCGTGGCCTGCCGCCACACCGTCTCGGTCTGCGGCTGCACTCCGGCCACCCCGCAGAACACCACGATGGTTCCGTCCAGAACCCGCAGGGAGCGCTCCACTTCCGCCGTGAAATCCACGTGCCCGGGGGTGTCGATGATGTTCACCCGCTGCTTCTGCTCCTCGAAGAGCTTCACCACCCCCTCGTTCTTCTTCTGGACCCACTCGCAGGTCACCGCCGCGGAGGTGATCGTGATCCCCCGCTCGCGTTCCTGCTCCATGTGGTCGGTGGTGGTGGCGCCGTCGTGCACCTCCCCGATCTTGTGGATCATCCCGGTGTAAAACAGAATCCGCTCCGTGAGGGTCGTCTTCCCGGCGTCAATGTGCGCCGCGATCCCGATGTTCCGCGTGCGATCGAGCGGGTAGGGGCGGTTCGGGCTGTTCGGATTGTCGGACATGGATGGAGAGATGGTGAGGGTTCTCGAATCGATGGCTTACCAGCGGAAATGGGCAAAGGCGCGGTTGGCCTGCGCCATCTTGTGCACGTCGTCGCGCTTGCGCACCGCGCTGCCGGTGTTGTTGGCGGCGTCCTTGATCTCGTTGCCGAGCGCCACGTGCATGGGCGTCCCCTTCCGGCCGCGCGCGAAACCGATGATCCACCGCATGGCGAGGGATTCCGACCGGCCGGAGTCGACCTCCAGCGGCACCTGGTAGGTGGCGCCACCCACCCGGCGGCTCTTCACCTCCACGCGGGGCTTCGAGTTCTCGATGGCCCGCGTCACGATCTCGAGCGGGTCGATCGTGTCGGTCCCTTCGTTCGCCTTGTCGATCGCGTCGTAAACGATGCGCTCTGCAAGGGATCGCTTCCCCTCGCGCATCACGCGGCTGATCAACGCCCCGACGAGCGGGCTGTCGAACTTCGGGTCGCGCCGATCGGGCTTGGTGTAAATTCGCTTTCTGCGGGCCATGGTTTCCGGTTCCTCGTGTTCGCTTCGCGGTGCTTATTTGTCCTTCTTCCGCGGCCGCTTGGCGCCGTATTTCGAGCGGCTCTGGGCGCGGTTCTCGACACCCAGGGTGTCCAGCGAGCCGCGCACGATGTGGTAGCGGACGCCGGGAAGATCCTTCACCCGGCCGCCGCGAATCAAGACGATGGAGTGTTCCTGCAGGTTGTGTCCCTCGCCGCCGATGTAGGCGATCACCTCGTACCCGTTGGTGAGGCGCACCTTCGCCACCTTCCGCAAGGCCGAGTTCGGCTTCTTCGGCGTGCGCGTGTAGACTTGGAGACAGACCCCGCGACGTTGCGGGCAGTTCGCCAAGGCCGGCGACTTCGACTTGCGCGTCGCCTGTTTGCGCCCTTTGCGGACGAGTTGATTGATGGTGGGCATGAATCCTGCGTTCTGAGTGTGGGAATGTCGCTAGTTCCGGAGCGCAACGGGCAGGCGACGAGGTTTCCCTCGCAGGGGCCTGTTATCCGGAGCTGCACCCGATGAGCTGGTAAATCGCGTTTGAACGGCTTCCAACCGCTTCCGGAACGAATCCCGGCCGCAATTTTGAGGGCGGGACTATACGACCACGCCCCCTGCTGACAAGCCCTTTCCCCCGGATTTTTCGAAGGCCGAATCCGGCCCGATTTGCGCCGTCCGAGACGGTCAAGATGGCCTAATCGTCTGCGGGCTGCGGGGTCCTCCCGAGCTTGGCGGCACGACGCTGCTTGGCACTTTGCTTGGCGCCGAGCATGGCCCGTCCCTGCGCGGCCTGCTCGTAGGCCGCCGCGACCTCCCGCGAGACCCGGAAGGTGTGGGTCGGATCGGGGTCCGCGGGGTCGCGCACCAGCGCCCCGGCGGGTTGCCCCCGCATGTCGATGAGCCCTCCGGTATAGGGATTGCGCGCGAATCCGGGCCGGCCCGAGACGGCCGGCGGGATATCCCCGGTGCCCGCCGTGGCCGGCGGCACCCGCACCGCCGCCTGGCGGGCCGGCGGGGTGTCCGCCGGCGCCGATTTCCGGGAAGAATCCTCCGCGGCCTCCTCGGCGGCCTCCCCGGAAGGAGCAGCCGGAATCCCCGGGCTCACCGCCAACGGCGTCAAATCGTTCTCGGGGGATACCCGCACCTCTTCCCCGGCGACCTCCCGGGGCGCCGGGACGCTCTCCCCGGCGTCCTTGCAGCCGGTGAGCGCCAGGGCCAGCCCCAGGGCCGTGAGAAATCCACTCTTCATCGTCGGCTATATATAAGGAGCGGAGCCCCCCCTTTGCGAGGGAATTCCCGGTTTTGCGGGCGCCATCGCGGACCCATCCCACTGCCCACTGCCCACCGACCACCGACCACCGACCTCTGCAAATAGCAGGGGGGGGATTCGAACCCCCGACCCAAGGCTTATGAGTCCTTTGCTCTACCCCTGAGCTACCCTGCCGTTGGCGCTCGCGCCGGGCGAACTATATCGCGAGGGCGGGCCTGTCC
>JABDMC010000140.1 GCA_013001695.1 Akkermansiaceae bacterium | reverse complement strand
GGCCGGGCCCTTCGACATGGGCGACGCCACCGGTGCAGGGCTCTTGACAGAGGTGCCGGTGCACTCCGTGCAGGTGAGCGCATTCTTCATCGACGAAACCGAGGTGACCGCGGAACTCTGGGACAGCGTCCGCAGCTGGGCGCTGGCCAATGGCTACATCGGCGTCAACCCGGGGTTGCCGGATCGGGGGACCGGCAAGGGACCCGATCACCCCGCACACGACATCAACTGGTACACCGCGGTGAAATGGTGCAACGCACGATCCGAGAAGGACGGCCTCACGCCGGTTTATTACACCGATGCAACCTGGACGACGGTGTATCGATTCGGCGAGATCGACCTCGAGGAGACCTTCGTGGACTGGAACGCCGACGGATACCGCCTGCCGACCGAGGCGGAGTGGGAAAAGGCGGCCCGGGGCGGGTTGGTCGGCAAGAACTTTCCCTGGGGAGGGATGAACACCGACGAGTCCCTCGATATCAATGGGGGCAACGCCAACTACTTCGGGGGTGGAGATCCCTTCGAGGGGAGCGGCTTTCCGGAAACATCCACGGCCGGGTTCTTTACCGCCAATGCCCTTAGCCTCCGGGACATGGCGGGCAATGTGCAGGAGTGGTGCTGGGATGCCTTCAGTACCACGTGGTACATTCAACCGGGCGCCACCACCGCCGACACCCGCGGCCCGGCATTCACCGGAAATCGCGTCCTGCGGGGCGGCGCCTGGAGCAATTTCAGCCCTCCCGACGAACTGCGTTGCGCAAGCAGAATTGGCTCCGGACCGGTCAACAAGAATTCCAGCACCGGGTTCCGGACGGTGCGGATCATCGAGTAGCTCCTTCGATTGAATCGATGATGACACTGTTGATCGACAACTCTCGGCGGCCGTGGAGCGGCGCCGTGCTTCTCCTCGGTGCGGCGTTAGGAGCCCTCACCGCGCTGCCGGCCCGGGGGGCTCTCGGAGAGTCGGGCGCCTTTACGGTTGACACCCGCACCTCGGGGGAGTCCGCCATCTACACATTGGGGACTGGCGTCGTTGGGGTCCTCGCAGACTTTGGCGCCGGGTCCCTGCGGGATTCCATCGTGGGGGCCGATCCGGGAAATACACTCACCTTCGATCCGCCGCTCGACGGTATGACGATCACGCTGGGGGGAACGCCCCTGACTATCGCCAAGGACCTCACCATTTCCGCCGACGGGTTTCCAAGCGGGGTAACCATTTCGGGTAACAATGCGTCGCGGGTCTTCGAACTCCTCTCGGGACACACGCTGGAGCTCGCATGGCTCACCATCTCTCAGGGCGACGCCGGGGGAGGCGCCGGCGGGGGCATCCTGAACAGCAACGGGATTCTCACCATCACCAACGGGACCTTCACGGGAAACGACGCCGCGTCGGGTGGCGCCCTGCACAACACCGGGACCGCCACCATCAGCGACACGGTTTTTTCAGGCAACACCGCCGGTGCCGAGGGTGGCGCCGTCTTTGTCGATAGCGGTTTCGTCACCTTCAACCGCAGCCTTTTCGCCGGGAATGCAGCCGTTGCCGGGGGCGCGATTCACGGCGGCCCAGGGGGAAATATCACGCTGGTCAATGCTACTCTCAACGGAAACTCGGCGAACGACGGCGGAGGGATCCAGTGCGATTCCGGGGTGCTCACCCTTGTCAACGCCACGGTCTCCGGGAACACCGCCTCGGGATTTGGCGGCGGGCTCGATCTCGTTGGCGCCCAGTTGAACATCGAGAACACCATCGTCGCGGCCAACACCGGTCCGGCCCCCGGCGGTGGTCCCGACGTGGCGAGGCGCACCACCAGCACCATCGTCCCGGGCGGCGCCAACCTGATCGGCAACAATGATACCGCCAGCTTCAACTTCCCCGCGGGCCCGCTGGTGGGCACCCCGTCCGCCAACCTCGATCCTCTCCTCGCTCCCCTCGGTGTCTACGGTGGGCTGACGCAGACCATGGCACTGTGCGCCGGCAGTCCGGCCATCGACGCCGGCGTGGCGACCTCTAACACGCCCTCCACCGACCAGCGCGGCCCGGGTTTCGCGCGCGTCCAAGGCACGGCCGTCGATATCGGCGCCTATGAAACCGGCAATCTCGCGGTCTATGCGGCGTGGGCGATGGAGAGCATTCCCCGGGGAGCGGACAGTTCCTTTGACGGCGATGCGGAAGGCGACGGCACGCGCAACGGCGACGAGTATGGCTTCCTCCTCGATCCAGCCCTGGTGGACTCGGCCTCGCGGCCGGCCCCCGTGATCGTGAACAACGGCGGGTCCCGCGAGATGCGCGTCACCTTTCCGTTCCGGCCGAACGCCGCCGACCTCCTCTATATCGTGGACCGGAGCTCGGATCTCGTCAGCTTCTCCGAAATCTTCCGCTATGACACGAGCACCGGGACGGCAACCGTCACCAGTCCTCCCGAGGTCAGCGCTACAATTGATGCATTTGCTGCGGAAATCGAGGTCATCGACACTGACACGGTTGCCTCCCGCATTTTCTGGCGGCTCCGAGCCACGCCGATATCACCGTAGTGGCCCGCGGCGGGCGCCACGAATGGACGGACGGCTTTCCTGATTGCCGGGGAGCACCGATGGTGCGGACAGGCCCGTGGTCACTTCCCGCGTCGGACTGCCGACAGGGTCTTGCGGAGACGGGCCATCTCCTCGGCGCTCAGCGTGAAGTCCTTGTCGAGGTCGTGAGTCGCCCCGAGATAGCGGTTGAATTCCTGCAACTCGCTGCCTGCCAGGACGCCATCCTCATCGCGGTCGAATCGCACGAGAAGATCCTCAGGGACCTGCTCGTGCCAGAGGGGATCCTCTTCCGCGGCCGGTGGTCCCGATCCTGCCTCGCGTTCGTTCCGCGGCGCCCCGGGCCGGCTTCCAAAGCCGCGACGGACCGCGAATCCAGAGTCGAAAGTCCTCCCCGGATCCCGCCGGGAGCGCGGAGTTCCGGGCCACTCGCCCTCCCCGCTGCCGGGCACCACGCCCGCGACGTCCGGGACGGCAGCGCCCCCCGTTGCGGCCGGTCCGCCTGGTGCCCCGCCGCTCGCGGCCTCGTCCGGCGAATGAATGGAGACGCCCGCCAAGTCACCGCTCGGATCGGGAACGCTGCGCCGCTTCCCTGTTGATGGGCCGGCCTCGTTCGGAGGCTCCTCCCGCCGCCGATCGCTCTTGGACGGCACCCTCCCACCCGCACCGGGGGCGGGTGCGGCCGATCCCGCACTCGCCGCCGCCGTACTTGCGCTTCCCGCGGATGACGCCTGCCCCCGGTCATCACAGGAGAGCACGACGAGCAGCAGGGGAGCGAGGCCCGCACGGAGGGTCGATCGGATCAGGGTCATCAGTTTCGATTGATTTACCTAAGGGTCTTTAGGAGCCTTCCTCATGATGAGTGCGGATTCGGTCGCTGGCAAACCGAAACGAAGGAATCCCGCCGGCGCTGCGGCTTGCCCGGTCCGGGACGTGGCCGTCTTTCCCTTCATATGCCCTTGAGCGGGACACCCTTTTTGGGCCAGTTCGAATGTTAGGTTCCGGGGACTGGTTCTAGGTTCGCCATGGTTCTGGCAAAGTCGTCGGGGCTTTGGAAGCCCAATCCGCTGTGGGGGTGGACCCGGTTGTAGAAGCGTCGCCATTCCTCGATCACGACCCGCGCCTCTGCCACGCTGAGAAACAGCTCCTGATTCAGGCACTCGTCCCTCAGGCGGTTGTGGAAGCTCTCCACGTATGGGTTCTGCCACGGAC
>JABDMC010000106.1 GCA_013001695.1 Akkermansiaceae bacterium | reverse complement strand
GGATCGGGCGGGGCAGGGAGCGAGGAAAAGCAGGGAATGCCGCATCCCGCCTTCGGCGGCCGGGGGTGGTGGCGGACGGGCCGTCCGCGCTCCCAGGAAATTGGACCGTTGGCGGACGGGCCGTCCGCGCTCCCAGCGGGACCCTAGGCTTCCTGCAGGTAGCGCCGCTGGGCTTCTTCTTCCGGGTTGGACGGGAGGTCGGCGTTCTTCTCGGACGTTTCCGCGAGGAGCTCGTCGCGGAACATGGCGATCATGGATTCCACCGGCCACGCGCACGCTTCGCCGAAGGCGCAGATGGTGCGGCCGTCGATCTGGTAGGCGACCGACTCGAGGGTCTCGAGATCGGCGGGGGTGGCCGTCCCGGCGACGAGGCGGTCGGTGATCTTGCGCATCCACGTCGACCCTTCCCGGCAGGGGGTGCACTGGCCGCACGATTCGTGGGCGTAGAACTGGTTGATGTTGTTGAGGACCCACGACATCTTCCGGGAGTCATCCATGACGATGACGCCCCCGGAGCCGGCCATGGACCCGGCCTGGGCGATGGTGTCGA
Organism: Akkermansiaceae bacterium; assembly: GCA_013001695.1. Classification (GTDB taxonomy): domain Bacteria; phylum Verrucomicrobiota; class Verrucomicrobiia; order Verrucomicrobiales; family Akkermansiaceae; genus Roseibacillus_B. The sequence continues at coordinate 2,577 of JABDMC010000106.1, read as the reverse complement.
AATCGAGCGGGAGGTCGTAGAAGGTCATCTCGGTCTCCTTGTCGCCCTGCTTGATCTTGTAGGAATCGTGGCAGCGCATGATCTTGGCGCTGGATCCGCCCGGGATGACGGCCTTGAACTTGCGGCCCTTCCTCGGTCCGCCGCAGACGTCGTTGAGCAGCTCGCCCATGGTCATCTTGCCGACCTCGATCTCGTAGTAGCCGGGTTTCCGGACGTCGCCGGAGACGCAGAGGATGCGGGTGCCGGTGTTGCGCGGCGTGCCGATCGCGGCGTATTTCTCGCCGCCCATCGCGATGACGTGCTTCACGTGGCAGAGCGTCTCGACGTTGTTGACGATGGTCGGGCACATGTAGAGGCCCATGGCGGCCGGGAAGTAGGGCGGCTTGATGCGCGGGTAGGGGCGCTTGCCCTCGAGCGATTCGATGAGGCCGGTTTCCTCGCCGCAGATGTAGGCGCCGGCGCCGCGGTGCACGTAAATCTCGAGGTCGAACCCGGACCCCTGGATGTTCTTCCCGAGGAAGCCGTTCTTGCGGGCCTCGGCGATGGCCTCCTCGACGATGCGGGCCGCCTCCGGGAACTCCTCGCGGATGTAGACGTAGGCGAGGTGCGCCCCGACCGCGTAGCAGGAGATGGCCATGCCCTCCAGCATCTGGTGCGGGTCCTGGTGGAGGATGTAGCGGTCCTTGAAGGTCCCCGGTTCGGACTCGTCGGCGTTCGAGATGAGGTAGACCGGCTTCTCGTTCTTGGGCGGGATGAACCCCCACTTCACGCCGGTGGGGAAGCCCGCCCCGCCGCGGCCGCGGAGGCCCGATTTCTTGACCTCCTCGGTGACGGCGCCGGGTTCCATCTTGAGGGCCGCCTTGAGTTCCTTGTAGCCGCCGTCGGAGAGGTACTTCTTGAGCGACGGGTTCCAGCCCTTGCGGTCGACGTTTTTGAAGATGAGGCGGCGCTCCCGCGGGTGCGGTTCCTTGTCCTCGAGATACGTGACTTTGGCCATGGCGCGCGGAGGTTACTTGTACTGATTGAGGAGGTCCGGGGCCGATTCGGGGGCGACCCCCTCGTGGAAGTCGTCGTTGACGAGGCACACCGGGGCGGTCCCGCAGGAGGCGAGGCATTCCGCGAACTCCACCGACCACGTTCCGCACGGCGAGACCACCACCGGGTGGTGATGGGGATCCATCTTCGACTGGTCGATGTCCGCGGCCTTGCAGAGGGATTCCATCAGCTCGTAGCTGCCGCCCATCGCGCATGAGAGGGTGCGGCAGACGCGGATGTGGAATTTCCCCGGCGCGGACTGGCGGAGCCCCGGGTAGAAGGTGACGACCTCCTCGACCTTGATCGGCTCGATCTCGAGCATGGAGGCGACCCACTCGATGGCCTCGGGCGAGATGAACCCGAACTCGTGCTGGACGATGTGAAGGAGGGGGAGCACCGCGGAGCGCTGGCGATCCTTGGGGTACTGCTTGATGCGTTCGCGGGCGGCCTTCTCGATGGCCGCGGTCGCCTCGAAGGGCGCGAAGTGCTTGCTTCCCGGCGTCGTGGGGGAAGCGACCTGGTGCTGGAGGATGTCGGGCATTTCGGTGGGGCCGCGAAGGGGCGGGGTCGGCGCGGGTTGGCAATCAGCGGTCGCATTCGCCCATCACGAAGTCGAGCGAACCGAGGATGGCGGGGACGTCGGAGACCATGTGGCCGGGCAGGAGATGCGCGAGGATGGAGAGGTTCACGAAGGAGGGGCTGCGGATCTTGAGGCGGTGGGGGACGCCGCCGCCCTTGGAGTGGATGTAGAAGCCGAGTTCGCCCTTCGGGTTTTCCGCCCCGAAGTAGACTTCCCCCGCGGGGGCCTCGATGCCCTGGGTGGAGACGATGAAATGGTGGATGAGTTCCTCCATCTGCATGAGGACCTTCTCCTTTTCGGGGAGGGCGCTCTTGGTGTCGGCCACGTTGACGGGGCCTTCGGGGAACTTCGCGATGAGCTGGCGGAGGATGCGGACCGACTGGCGCAATTCCTCCATGCGGACGAGGTAGCGGTCGTAGCAGTCGCCGTATTCCCCGATGGGGATGTCGAAGTCGTAGTTTTCGTAGCCGAGGTAGGGGCGGTCCTTGCGGAGGTCGCGCGCGATCCCGGAGGCCCGCAGGTTGGGGCCGGTGATGCCGTAGGAGATGGCATCCTCCTTGGTGATGATGCCGATGTCCTTGGTGCGGATGAGGAAGATCTTGTTGCGCGTCAGGAGGCGGTCGACCTCGTCGATGGTCACCTCGCATTCATCGAGGAAGGTGGTGACATTGGCGAGGAAGTCGTCGGGGAGGTCGCGGATCTGTCCGCCGACGCGGGTGTAGGAGGTCGTGAAGCGTGCCCCGGTGAGCTGCTCGCAGAGGTTGTAGATCTTTTCGCGCTCGGTGAAGGTGTAGAGGAAGATCGTCATGGCCCCGACGTCCATGCCGTAGACGCCGACGCCGAGGAGGTGGGACGAGATGCGGGCCAGCTCGCAGGAGAGGACGCGGATGGCCTGGCCGCGCGGCGGCAGTTCCCAGCCCATGAGCTTCTCGACCGCGCAGGCGTAGGCGACGTTGTTGGCG
>JABDMC010000103.1 GCA_013001695.1 Akkermansiaceae bacterium | reverse complement strand
CCGCCTGCCCGCCACGCATCTGGTTAACCTGAATCAACCGAGCGAGCCGTCATGGAACTCACGCCAAGAGAAAAAGACAAACTGTTGATTTTTGTCGCCGCGGAACTCGCCGAAAAGCGCCGCGCCCGCGGCGTGAAGCTGAACTACCCGGAGGCGGTGGCCATCATCACCTACGAGATCCTCGAGGGGGCGCGGGACGGGAAGCCGGTGGCGGAACTGATGGACGAGGGGACGCGCATCCTGGCGCGGGACGACGTCATGGAGGGCGTCCCGGAAATGATCCACGAGGTCCAGGCCGAGGCCACCTTTCCGGACGGCACGAAACTCGTCACGGTGCACAATCCAATCCAGTAAGCACATGATCCCGGGAGAAATCATCGCCAAGGACGGCCCGCCGCTGGCGGCCAACGAGGGGCTCGAAACGAAGGTCCTGGAGGTGGCCAACACCGGCGACCGGCCGGTGCAGGTCGGAAGCCACTACCACTTCTTCGAGGTGAATCCGGCCCTGCGCTTCGACCGCGACGGGGCGCGCGGGTTTCGGCTCAACATCCCGGCGGGCACCGCGGTGCGCTTCGAGCCGGGCGACGAGCGCGAGGTCGAGCTGGTGGCCCTCGCCGGGAGGCGGGAAGTCTGGGGGCTGAACGGAAAAATCAACGGCAAGCTGGACTAGGATCATGGGCCTCGAACTGACGAGACAACAATACGCCGAGCACTTCGGGCCGACGGCGGGCGACCAGGTGCGCCTCGGGGACACCGCCCTCGTCATCGAGGTCGAGCGCGATTACATCGCGGAGGGCGGGGGCTACGGCAACGAGGTGAAGTTCGGCGGCGGGAAGGTGATCCGGGACGGGATGGGGCAGTCGTCGACGGCGCTCGACGCCGAGTCGCTCGACGTCGTCATCACCAACGCCACCATCCTCGATGCCGAGCTGGGCATCGTGAAGGCCGACATCGGGATCCGCGGGGGGCGCATCGTGGGCGTCGGACACGCCGGCAACCCGGGCATCCAGGACGGGATCGGGTCACTCGTGGCGGACCCCGTCACCGGGAGGATGGATGCCATGATCATCGGCGCCGGGACGGAGGCCATCGCGGCGGAAGGAGCCATCGTGACCGCCGGCGGGATCGATGCGCACATCCATTTCATCTGCCCGCAGCAGATCGACGAGGCCCTCGCGAGCGGCGTCACCACCATGCTGGGCGGGGGCACCGGGCCGGCCACGGGGACGAATGCCACGACCTGCACGCCGGGGGCCTGGAACATCCACCGCATGCTGGAAGCCGCCGACGAGTATCCCGTGAACCTCGGGTTCCTCGGGAAGGGGAACTGCGCCACCACCGAGCCGCTGCGCGAGCAGGTCCGCGCCGGGGCCATCGGCCTGAAACTGCACGAGGACTGGGGGACCACCCCGGCCGCCATCGATTCCTGCCTCACCGTCGCCGACGAGCTCGACGTGCAGGTCGCCATCCACACCGACACGCTGAACGAGTCCGGCTTCGTGGAGGACACCCTCGCCGCGATCGCGGGGCGCACCATCCACACCTACCACTCCGAGGGGGCGGGGGGCGGGCACGCCCCGGACATCATGAAGGTCTGCTCGCACCCGAACGTCCTGCCGTCGTCGACCAACCCGACGCGCCCCTTCACGGTCAACACCCTCGACGAGCACCTCGACATGCTGATGGTGTGTCACCACCTCGACTCGAAGATCCCGGAGGACGTCGCCTTTGCGGAGTCCCGCATCCGCCCGCAAACGATCGCGGCGGAGGACATCCTGCATGACCGGGGGGCGATCTCCATGATCGCCTCCGACAGCCAGGCCATGGGCCGGGTGGGGGAGGTCATCTCGCGCACCTGGCAGACGGCCCACAAGATGAAGGTCCAGTTCGGGGCGCTCGCCGGCGACGGGCACCCCGCGGCGGACAACTTCCGGGCCCTGCGCTACGTCGCGAAATACACCATCAACCCGGCGCGGACGCACGGCATGGCCGGCGAGGTGGGTTCCCTGATGGTCGGCAAGCTCGCCGACCTCGTCATATGGAAGCCGGCCTTTTTCGGGGTGAAGCCGGAGCTGGTCCTGAAGGGCGGCATGATCGCGATGGCCAACATGGGCGACCCGAACGCCTCCATCCCGACGCCCCAGCCGACCTTCTACCGTCCGCAGTTCGCGGCCCACGGGATGGCGCGGGCCCGCACCTGCGTGACGTTTGCCAGCGCGGTGGCGCTCGAGGCCGGGCTCGCGGACCGGCTCGGCACCGCCAAGCGGCTCGTGGCGGTCGGGAACACGCGCCGGGTCGGGAAGGCCGATCTCCTGTTCAACGCGAGCTGTCCGGAGATCGAGATCGATCCCGAAACCTACACCGTGAAGGCCGATGGCGAGATCCTCGCCTGCGAACCCCTCGCGGAAGTTCCTCTCGCTCAACGTTACTTCCTCTTTTGATGTCGAAGGCGAGTCCGATCCTGGTCACGAGGGCGCTGGAGTCCGGCGCGGACGGCGCGGTGCCCGTGCAGGTCGGCCGGCACAACCTCCAGAAGCGCCGCTGGCGGGCGGTGGCGGACGACGGGACCGAGCTGGCGGTGACCTTGCCGGATGCCGTCGCCGACGGCGCCTTCCTCGACGGCGGAGCGCGCTGTTTCCGGGTGGTGCAGGAACCCGAAGAGGTGGTCGTCATCGCGCTGCCCGGCACCGCCGAACTGGCCGCCAAGATCGGCTGGTATCTCGGCAACCGGCACATCCCGGTGGAGGTCCGCGAGGACGAGATCGTGGTGGAGGCCTTTCCGACCCTCACGGATTCGCTGCGGCGGATCGGGATCGGATATTCCGAACGCATGGACGTCCTGCGCTGCGGGCCGCACTCCAGTGGACACCGGCACTGATGAACGACGAAATCACAGGGTGGACGTGGATCGGGCCGCTGCTGCACTTTGCGGACAGCGCCCTGCCGGTCGGGGCCTATGCCCATTCCTTCGGCCTCGAGGGGATGTGCCAGGCGGGCGTGGTGCGGGACGAGCCGACGCTGCGGGAATTCCTGCGGCGCGACGTCACCCACGGGCTCGAGGCGGTGGACCTGCCGCTCATCGCGCGGGCGCACGCCGCCGCGCTCGACGGCGACGGGGATGCCATCCGGCGGTGGGACGAATGGTCGTGGGCCCTGCGGCCGACGCGGCAGTTGCGCGAGGCGGCCGGCAAGATCGGGCGCCAGCAGTGGACGCTCTACGCGAACACCTGGCGCCCGGACGACGGGGTGGTGCAGCCCGGGTGGTTCCGGCACTTCCAGGCGCCGGTCGTGGGCGGCGCCATCTTTGCGGAACGGGGCGTGCCGGTGGAAGGCGCCCTGTGGGCCGGGTGCTACCAGGCCTTCGCGGCCCTGCTGCAGGCCGCCCTGAAGCTGCTCCCGGTGGGGCCCGGCGCCGCGCAGGTCATCCTGCGGGAGGCCCTCGGCGCGATGGAGCCCCGCCTCGCGGGCGTGCTCGCCCTGCCGGACGAGGACCTCGGCACCTTCAATCCCCTCTGGGACATCGCCGCCTCGCGGCACGAACGGGCCGAGGCTCGCATGTTTATATCCTGATTCCATGAACACGAAAAATACCATCCGCGTCGGCATCGGGGGCCCGGTCGGCTCCGGGAAGTCGACGCTCTGCCTCGCCCTTTGCCGGCACTACGGCCCGTCGCGCAACATGGCCGTCATCACGAACGACATCTACACCCGCGAGGACGCGCGCATGCTGATCGAGGCCTCGGCCCTCCCGGAAGAGCGCATCCTCGGCGTGGAGACCGGGGGGTGCCCGCACACCGCCATCCGGGACGACATCTCCATGAACCTCGATGCGGTGCGGGACCTGCGGGATCGCTTCGACGGCCTCGAGTTCATCCTGATCGAGAGCGGCGGCGACAACCTGACGGCCACCTTCTCGCCGGAACTGGCGGATGTCTTCATCTATGTGATCGACGTCACGGAGGGCGACGACATTCCCCGCAAGGGTGGCCCCGCCATCGCCAACTCCGACCTCCTCGTGGTCAACAAGGCGGATCTCGCGCCCCATGTGGGAGCGGACGTGGCCGCCATGGAGCGCGATTGCGCCGCCAAGCGCGGGGAGCGGCCGTTCCTGTTCACCGATCTCAAGTCCGGCCGGGGCGTGCCGGATTTGCTGGAGTGGTTCGACCGCGAGGTCTTGTTCGCGGACGTGATGACCGCGGGATGATGCCGGGGAGTCTACAGAGCGAGGCGCGCCTCGAGTTCCGCCACGATGCGGCCCGGGGTCGCAGCGTGCTGCACCGGCGGCGGGCCGGCGGGCTGTGCCACCTCAGCAAACCGTACTGGAACGGGGAGGTGCTCGCCGCGCAGCTGGTCAACCCGACCGCGGGAATCTTCGCCGGTGACGAGATGCGGATGCGGGTCCGGGTCGGGGCGGGGGCCCGCGTGGCCTTGACCTCGCCGAGTGCGACCCGCTTTCACACCATGGCCGGCGGCCGGGCCCGCATCGACCAGGAGTTCACGGTGGAGTCGGGCGCGTGGTTCGACTACCGGCCGCAATGGATCATTCCGCAGGGTGGTTCGGAGGTGGAGCAAGCGACCCGCCTGCACGTGGCCGCCGGGGCGCAGGTGGCGTTCTTCGACCTCCTGGCGCCGGGGCGGGTCGCGCACGGCGAGTCCCACGCCTACCGGCGTCTCCTCACCACCACCGAAGTGCGGCGCGGGGGCGAACTGGTGGCCTGGGAGCGCATGGACCTTTCGCCCGCCCTTGGCGGCTGGCCGTTGACCGTTCCGGGATGGGAGACCTGCTTTTATGGCGCGGCGTGGCTGGTCGGAAGCCCCGGCACCGGGGGCGCGGAATCGCTGGCGCCCGTCGAGCGCGACCTCGAGGGCCCGGGAGTGCGGTGCGGCGTGACCCAGCTCGCGGAAGACGTCGCGGTGGTGCGGATCCTCGCGGCGCGCAGCCTCCTCCTGTGCAAGGCGCTCGCCGCGGTGCGGACATCACTCGCGGCGCGCTGGCCTTTTCTCAACACCGATCTTCGACAACCCTGAATTATGACCACAATGAAATCAATGAAGCGAAACATCCTCACCGTGGCGATGACCGTGCACGGTGTCCTGGTGACCAGTGCCATGGCGCATCCGGGTCCTCCGGGCCACACCCACGACGACGAGTGGCCGTTCGGTCCCCTGGCGTTGGTGGCGCTGGCGATCCTCGTCGCGGCCGCGGGCGCCGGGGTGGCGTGGAAGCGGCGGCACGCAGCCCCGGCCGTCCGCCGCCCGTAAATTTGCGGGATTTCGGTTGCAATGGGATCGTCATTGCCGGTTCATATGGTTACTGGGGGAAAGGCCGTTTGGCGGAGCCCCCGGGAAACCAACAACGAATCGGAACAATGAAAACCACAGCCTCCCTTGTTGCCGTGGCCCTGTGCGCAGGGTTCGCGGCCACCACCGCCCAAGCAGGCAAGCTCGTTCCCAAAGGACGGGCCGGCTATGCCTACGCCCACGTGCACCGGAGTGCGAAGGCGCCGGCCCCGGCGAAAGCCGCCCAGCGCCAGACCACCGTCGCCTTGGACGTCGGTGAGAAGAAGATGAAGCACACCGTCCGGATGCGCGGTCGCAACGCCACCGGTTGGCGCATCATCCGGCGCTGAGCCGACAGCCTCCCGGTCGCCGCCCTCATCCCCCGGCGGGCTATTCCGCCGCGGCGGGGGCGGCACCATGGGGCCATGCCGTGATGGCACACGGGCTGCTTCCTGCAGCCCGTGCGACCGGCAATTGTGGGCATTTTCTGGCTGGCGGCCGTGATGGCGGCCGCCGCGGAATCGGTCCCGATCCGCCTCCACCGCGGCTTGATCATGGTGGAGGCCACGGTCGGACCGGCCGCCCGCCCGTTCCAGTTCATCCTCGATTCCGGGGCCGAGGAAACGGTGCTCGCGAAGCGCGCCGCCAAGGAGATCAGCCTTGAACTCGTTTCGCGGGAATCCATTCGCCGGATCGACGGGTCGCAATCGGCCTACCGGTCGGCACCGGCGACGGTGCGCCTCGGGCGGCGGGCCCTCTTTACCAAGCCCACCCTGGTCGTCGACCTGCGCCGCGAGTCGCGGGCCATCGGGACCCGCATCGACGGCCTCCTTGGCGCGGATTTTTTCGCGCGCCGCGTGGTGCGCATCGACTATCGCCATCGCCGTCTCGACATCGCGCCCGGCCACGGACCGTCCTCGGCGGCGGCGGTCCTCCCGATCTCGCGGAACTTCGGGGCGATGTGCGTCCCGGTCACGGCCGGCGCCACGGTGCTGCGCCGGGTGCGGATCGATACGGGCTGCACCAGGACGCTGTGCTGGACGGTGCCGGCCGGGGGCGCCCTGCGTCCGCCGCGGCGCAGCGGGAGCAGGCATGCCACCAGCATCGCGCTCGGCGTGTGTCGCCTGCCCGACGTGACCACCCACCTCTACCGCGACCGGATCTTCCCCCGCGAAGACGGGCTCCTCGGGAACGGAGCCCTCGGGCAGTTCGGCGCGGTGTGGATCGACTCGATCCGCAATCGTCTCGTCCTCGAGGAGGGCTGAGGGCGGTCACTCGCGGATCGCGTCCCCGTCCGGCGGGGGCGCCGGCTCGATCCACTCCACCGGGTATCTCTCGGCGAGGCCGTCCTCGAATGCGTCCTCGATTTCGCGGCGGAGGCGCTGCCGTTCGGCGCGCTCGAGGCCCGCGGCCATCGATTCGAAGGAGCGGGTCACGCCGGACTTGATGTCGGTGACGCGCACGAGGAAGATTCCCTCCTCGCGGGTGATGACCTCGCTGACGTCTCCCTTGTTCTCCAGGGAGAAGGCGATTTCCGCGACGGCCTTGGTCCACGCATCGGGGCCGCCTTCGCGCTGCATCCAACCGAGGATGCCCCCCCGGAAGCGGCTGGGCTGGTGCTCGGAGTGGTCGGCGCCGAGCACGGAGAACCCCTTCCCGGGGTTCTCCCGAAGATCGCGGTCCTGGAGGACAAAGGCGCGCGCCTTCGTCATCTTTTCCTCGTAGCGGGCCGCGCGCTCGGGGTCCGGCCCGGGGTTGAGCCAGAGGACCGCGACGCGGCGTTGCTCCGGCGCCTGGTAGCGCGCGAGGCGGTCTTGGTAGATCTCGCGCAGGCGCTCCTCGGAAACCTCGGGGATCTCCTTGAGGCGGGTATCGAGCTGCGTCTCACGGAGGCGGGCGGCGAGGAGGCGGCTGACTTCGTCCCGGACGAAGGCCTCGTCGGCGATCCCGGCGTCGAGGGCGGCCTGGGTGAACCGGGCCCGCTTGACGAGGATGGCGAGGGCCGCCTTGCGGCTGGCCTCACCGGTCTTGCCGCCGTGATTTTCGCGAAGCCGGTGCTGGAGGTCGGCTTCCCGGACGACGACGGTGCCGACCCGGAAGAGCGCGTCCTCGGGGCCGGCATCGCGGGCGCTCCCTCCCGAATCCGGTCCCCGGCACGAAGAAAGGGACGCCAGGATGGCGAGGGCGGCGAGGAGGATGCGGTGCGGCATTGGCCACTCCTAGCCCGATCCGGCCCCGGCGTCGATCATTCGAACGCCGGGATGCGGGAGCGGGCGGCGGGGACGGATCAATTCGCTCCGACCTCGATCCGGGCCGTGCCGGTGCTGCGGTGGAATTCCCACATCAGGGTGACCGGGGCGGACGGCTGGAGGCTGCGCGAGACGCGGACGGCCTCACCGCTGGTGGCCGCCACCGGGACGCCGTCGATATGGAAGGTGAAGACATCGGCGCCGTCGCCGTCCTGCACCGAGATTTCGAAATCGAGCACCGTCGGATCGGTGATCTCCACGATGAGACGGCTGGCGGTCCCCGGGGCGTCGGCGGTGGTGACGAGGGCGCCGGTGGCGGCGTCCACCTCCCAAGGGGCCACGCCGGTCATGCCGTAGCGGCTCGATCCGGCGAGGCCGTCCACCCCCGGCGCGAGGCCGGAGTCGGAATGCAGCGCGAAGGCGAGCCGGTAGTAGCGGCCGCCCTCGGCCGGGTCGATGGCGGGGCCCGTGAAGCGGTGCCCGTCCGGGGAAGACTCCTCGCCGAAGGTGTCCGTGACGTCGGCCCACGCCGCGGCGTCCGCGGCGGACTGGATCTGCCAGCGCAGGTCGGCGGCGGAGGACGCGAGGCGCGCGGTGAGTTCCGGGCGGTCGTCGACGAGGCGGAAGGTGAGGTCCGATCCGTGAACGCTGTCCGGCGACTCGTGGCCGTAGGCGTAGGCGTGGAGGTAGGCATTCACGCGGGTGGCGCCCTCGCTGCGGATCAGGTCGTGAAGAGTCGTGATCTGCCCGCCGGTGGCGGCGGCGAGCCAGCGGTCGAAGCCGCTCTCGTCCGGGTCGGGGGCGGCGGCCGCGGCGTAAAGCGTGGCCTCGTGCGGGTGACCGACGAGGTAGGCGTCGGCGGTCTCGACGCGCAGCAGCGCCATGCGGGTCATGGCGCCGTCCCAGCCGGCGGCGGTGGTGATGGCCACTTCGCTGGACGCCTGGCCCGCGGGGATGATGATGCTGCGCGGCACGCTGTTGATGTGGACCCCTTCCACGGCGGTCCCGAGAAGGGCGAGGTCCACGGTGAGCGGTGAGCCCGTCGACCCATCGCGCTGCACGCGGACCCGGGCCGCCTGTCCGGCGGTGAGGGCATTGGCCTCGAGCACCACCAGCGAGACCATCGGGTCGTCGCTGACGCTGCGGGCCACCGCGCCGCCCGCCACGCTGTAGCGGAAGTGCGGGAGGACCGCGGTCTCCCAGCGCTCGGTGCCCTCGGTTTCGAGGTCCGGCACCGGCCGGAAGGTGATGAGCTTGCTGGTTTCGCCGCGCGCGAACGAGACCACCGCGCGCCGGCCGTCCTGTTCGGTGCTTCCCTCGAGGACGAGGTCACGGCCGAGCGCGTCTTCGAAGATCCCGACGGGCACCTCAAGCGCCCCGGGGGTTCCGTCGCCGCTGCGGGAGAACTCGACCGTGAAGGAATCCTGGAGCGATTCGCGCAGGACGGTGGTATCCTCCGAGCCGGGGGCCAGGGCGAGGCCCACGCTGGTGGGGATGCTCAGCCCGCCCATGCGGATGCGGCCCTCGACGATGAGCTCGATGAGCTGCTGCGCACCGAGGATGGTGTCGTGGAGGGTGATCTCCTGCAGTTCCGCACCGGGACGCTGCACGAGCAGGGCGGTGTCGAGGGTCGGCACCGGGGTGCTGAAGTTCGTGTCGAGGCGCGTCGAGATGAACTGCCGGGCGTCGCCGCTCTCGCCCCAGTAGAGGGCGGAGAGGTCGATGATGTCCTCGGTGGGATCGAAGCCGATGACGATGTCGTCCCCGGTGTCGAGGCCGCCGAAGACGAAGGTGTCGGGGCCGGGGCCGGCCCGCAGGGTGTCGGCGCCGGGACCTCCGGAGAGGATGTTGGCGGAATTGCCGCCCCGGAGGTCGTCGTTGGCGTGGCCGCCGCGGATGATGTGGGTCCCGTAGTCTCCGCCCGCCATGGTGACGGGGCGCAGGCCGGTGCTGAAGTCCCAGACCACGAAGCCGCGCCATTTCGACTGGAGATAATCGTGGACGTCGCGCAGCTTCTGCTCGGGCAGGGCCGTCGGGAACACGAGGAGTTCGTGGAGCGACCCCTCGAACTCCTGCGTGATCGGTTCCGCGACCGGCAGGGCGAGGCGGCGCGCGCCAAGGGTGGGCAGGACCGGGTCGATGGCCTCCGCGGCGGCACCTTCTCCGTTGAAGGAGAGCCCGAAGACGTTCTGGAGGGTGTCGCCATCGCGCCGGAACGTCGCCACCGCGGTGTCGCCGAGGGTCGATTCGTAACCGTGCACCGCGAGGCCGTCGGCCTGGTAGACCGGGGCTCCCGGGTAGGAGACCGGGGTGCCGGTGGCGTGGAGCCGCAGGAAGCCGCGGTTGCTCGACATGATGGTTCCGTCATCCCCGGGGGATCCCGCCGAGCGCCATGCCGCCAGGACGGTGTGATCGCCGGCCGGCAGGGCGCTGTCCTGGAAGAAGAGGTGCCGGTGGTTCTCCCCGAAGCGGACCGCCCGGCGGCCGCCCGCGGATGCGACCAGCGGCTGGTATTCGGCCGTCGGTTGCACGGCGTCGCGAAGATTGCCGGAACGGTCCGGCCAGGTCGCCAGCAGTTGGCCGGCGGGCAGGGTGCCGGCGTCGAGCCACAGGGCGGCGTCATTGCCGTCGGTGGTGCTCGGTCCGATGGCGCGGACCAGGATGCTTCCCGAGAACGTCTCGCCGCCGTCCGTCCAGCTGACCGGCAGGGCCGCCTCGCGGATGGAGGGGTCGAGGTGCGCGATCGACAGGGCGCCGTCCTGGAAATCGGCCACGCTGATCGTGACGGAGGGATCGCTGATCCAGCGGGAGAGCGCGATGCGGTTCCAGCGCATCTCGAATCCGTTCAGGGCGGCAAACTCGAGGTCCACCATGATGGAGTCGAGGGGGGTGTCGGAATCGTGCATGTCGATGTAGCAGCCGGCCTCGCCGAGCTCGGGAACCGTCACCTCGGCGGTGGCGAGGGACGGGTCGATGTTGCTCACCGCCGGGTTGCTCCCGCGGAGGAACTCCTCGAGGTTGGTCCACCCGTCGCCGTCGGTATCGGCGTTGGCGTTGGCGAGGTTTTCGCCGAGCCCGTAGAGGGCCTCGTACCAGTCCGGCAACCCGTCGCCGTCGGTATCGGTGCTGTCGCCGGCCACGATGAGGTCGAGGCGATACTGGTCGCCGCGGCTGGCGAAACTCAGCCCGAAGAATTCCGAGCTGCCGTCCGGGAGGGTGGCGGCGTTGCCGTTGATGGTGATCGAGGTGATTTCGAAGTCGGTCTCGTGGGCGCCGATCGCGAGGAACTCGTCCATGCGGGGCGGTTCCGGCAAGTAGGCCAGGGGAACCTGGAGGGCGTAGGAATACGGCTTTGCGGTCCCGGGGCCGACCGGCTGCAGCGGCGTCCGGATGGTGACCTGGTTCGCGGGGTTGGTCTGGTTGACGAAGGTCAGTTCGAGTTCACCGGATTGCAGCAGGACGGTGCCCGCCCCGCCGACCTGCCGGACTTCGCCGTAGAAGGTGACGTAGGAATCGGTGAAGCCCACGGCATCGGCCGAAGCCCGCGGGCTGAGGAGGACACCGAGGAGCGTGGCGGCGAGGAGGGTCAGGATCGTCTTCATCGTAACGGGATGGTTGAGAGTGGCGTGCGTCTTCATTTACTGGCCCTGGTGAGAGTAGGTGAAGAAGTGCAGGTTGATGTCGGTGATCGTCTCCGCCAGCTGGGTGAGGCCGGTGAGCGGATCGACGTGGAGGTTGGCGCCGGGGATGATGAGGAGCCACTCGGAGTTCCACACGGAGCGCCCGATGAGGCGGCTATCGAGGATGATCTCGCTTTCGTCCGCCTCGGGGTCGCCGTTGTCGTGATACATGCGGAAGTCGCCGTGGCGCCGCAGCTCCCCGAAGCCGCCATCGATCCCGTTGAGGGTCGGGATGAAGCCGGGGGCGGTGAGGTTCGCCTGGTTGATCACGAACGGCGTCGGGATGCGCTGCTCGCGGATGCTGAACACGCGGGTCAGCGGTTCGGCGGTGCTGGAGGTGCGCAGGAAGTCGTTGCCGATCGGCACGAGGTAGGCCCGCGGGGTGGTGGAGAGGCCGGCGGCATTGTAGTTCTCCATCCACGCCCCGAACCCGCGCACCTTGGTGGCGAAGTTGGCGGCGCTGTAAGTGTGATCGCCGGGGCCGAGCGGACGCCCGAAGAAGTTCAGGCCGTTCTCGATGTGGCTGCTGAAGCGGATCACGAGTCCCGGCTGCGGTCCCTCCGCGGCGGTGGAGAACGGCCGGCAGTAGCGAACGAACTCCGGCATGGCGGTGAGGTCCGGAACGATGCGGGCCTTGAGGGCGTCCTCCCAGCGGTCGTCGCTCGCGGCCGTCCCGCCGTCCGAGGCGGGCGGACCGATGCGGAAGAGCTCGCTGCGCATGGAGATCTTCTCGACCTCGCTTTGCGGCGCCTCGATCCCGAGCTGCCCCTTGAGGACCTCGAAGTTTCCGCCGAGGCTGGCGAGGATCTCGGCGAGGCCGCCCTGCCCGGCGACCGGGGCCCCGTCGACCCACAGGCCGAGCTGGCGCTCCCGCACGATCTTGTCGAGGAGCGTGCCGGGCGCGGCCGGGTGGCCGGGCTCGAGGCTCGTCTCGTAGTCGTAGGCGCGGGCCGCCAGCCACGCGTAGCGCGCGGCGTGATTGAAGGCCGCCTGGTACTTGGTCATGGCCTCGTTGCGGGCGAGGCGGAAGACCATGTCCTGGTAGCGGTTCTGCTGGACGCTGGCGGCGAGGACCTTGTTGAAGACCTCGCGTTCGCGCAGGAGGCTGAAGCCGGAGTTCAGGGTGGTGAAATACTCCTGGCGGAGGATCTGGAGGCGCTGCAGGGAGGACCCGATTTCGGCGCGGAGCGGCCCGTCGCTGCCCGAGAGCATCTCGATCTCCGCCATGATGCCCTCGATCTCATCGACCGCCTCGGTGCGGACGCCGTCGCGCTCGAGGGCTGCGATGACCTCGTCGCGGATGAGTTCCGCCACCAAGGTGACGATGTCCTTCACCTCGGCCGGGACGTCCGTGGCGGCCTTGGCTGCGGCGGCCACTCCAAGGGCCACTCCCCGCGCGGGGGCGCCGATATCCACGGAGAAGCCGAAGGAGGTGGGGATGCCCTCCGCGAGCGCGTCGGCGGTATCCTTGACGATGTCGCCGGTCAGGCCCAGCACTCCGATGATCACCTCCGCGGCGACCAGGGCGGTGTTGAACCCGGCCCGGACTCCCGTGATGACATCGGCCAGGCGTTCTTGTTCGTCAACCAGGTCGATCTTGTTGAGGAGGCCCTGGGTGAGGGTGTCGAAGTCGCCGAGGAATCCGATGTAGTTGTCCACCGCCGCTTGCAGGACGATTTCTTCCGCGAGGATCTCTTCCAAAGCGGTTTGAAGCTGGCCGTAGCTGGTGCGCTGGCCCCAGTCGCCCTGCGCCAGGAAGGCATAGTCGTCGGCCCGTTGAACAGGAATGTCGAGGTTGGTGAGCGGGTTGCGGAACATGTTGCCGTCGATGTAGGTGGTCACCGCGTCATCCAGTCTGTCGCCGTCGTAGTAGATGCTTTCGAGGACCGCATTGTCGGCGAGGTTGTTGAGGCGCGCCTTGATGTTCGAGAAGTTGAGGACTCTGGCGCTCGCATCGGTGCTGGCTCCGCCACTCGGGATGATCTGGTCGATATTGACGCGGTCGAGGTAGGCGAAGAGGAGGGTGTCCGGGCCGATGTAGCCTTCCGGGTAGACCTTCCCGAAGCCCACCGTGCCGTCGTAGGGGCGGCCGAAGATCTCGATAAGGCGGCCCCGGAAGTCGACGTCCTGCTCGAAGGCGGCCAGGATGAGGGCGTCGGTGTCGTCCGCGATGCGCCGCAGCTTGTTCTCCGCGGCGGCGGCGAAGGCGAGGGTCTCCATGGCATTGGCGCCGGCCGTGACGGCACGGGCGTGGATCTGCTCGAAGTGGGAGCGCCGGTCGCCCCCGGAGGTATTGTCGTAGAACTCGACGTTGAGGTCAAAGGCGAGGGCGTCGGAGTCGAAGCCCAGCGGGTTCACCCCGTTGTTGGCCTCATCCATGGCGTTCTGGATGTCGAGGAGTCCGCCCGCCACCAGGCCGATCTCGTCGATCGCGGCGGATCGCTGGATGCGGTCGAGGTTTTCGGCGTTCAGCTCCGGGTCGCCGAAGTCGACCTGGAGGTTTTGGGTGGCGTCCTCGGGGAGGATGGCATTGGCCACGGCCCAGTCGAAGTAGGCGGCCTGCCCGGTACGGTGGGCCCATTCCGAGACCCCCCACGCGCGGGCCGGATCGACGCCGTCGCTGTAGCCCTGCCACTGGCCGTCGACGTCCTGCGTGTAGTTCAGGCGATAGGTCCCGCGGACGATGTCCCGCCCGGCAAGGGCCTTGCCGGCGGCGAGCTTGGCGAAGGTCCGTTCGTCGAGGTAGTCGACCTCGATGACGTTCTGGAGCAGCGAGTAGAGTTCGGAGCGGGACCTCCACACGAAGACCGGTTGCCGGAGGAGTTCGTAGTGCATCCCGAGGGCGGACAGGTAGTGCCCCCACGCGTCGCCGTGGCCCTGCGGATAGAGGGCCCGGGCGTCGTCCTCGTTGATGAACCCGTCGCCGGTGTAGTCGTAGATGTTGTAATTGACGTTGTAGGCCGCCTCGCCGAGCCCCTTGGCGTAGTTCCAGAACATGCGGTTGTAGACCGGGTAGCTCTTGCGGAAGTCGGTCCCGCGCAGGAGGGCGAGTTCCTCGTGCTGGAGGGTGGCCTCGTAATTCTGGAAGGCGTGGGTGAAGGACGCCACGTTCATCAGGCCGCCGTCGTCGGACACCGTGATGGTGGGGTCCTGGGCGTCGCTGTAGGCCTCGCGGGCCAGCAGCTCGTAGAGGACCGCCAGCCGCGTGGCGGCAAGGAGGATGGCCTGGTTGATGCCGTCGGTGCTGACCGGGTTCGACAGATTGTCGATCGACAGCTCGCGCGCCCGGGCGAGGACGGTCTCGTAGAGTTCGATGAGTCCGGTGCGCTCGATGACGTTCTTGTCCGAATTGAGGGCCACCTTCCCGGCGAAGGGCGGGCCCGCGATCTGGATCATGCTGCTGTAGGTGGCGGGACTCTCGTTGCTGAAGAAGTCGGTGTAGCGGGCCTCGTAGGGGTTGATGCGGTCGAGGACGCGCTTCACCCAGCCCATGACGAGCTGCGGGACATAGCGCTTCTCGCCGCTGGCCTGGAGCTGGGGCGAGTTCGCGGCCCCGGCCCACTGGAAGGGGGCCGCCGCGGCGGGCGTGTCGTTGTCGGGATTGGGAACGAGGTTGGCGGGGAGCCACTCGAGGGGCGGATTGGTGATCTCGAAGGGCACCAGTCTCCAGTCGTCCTCGGTCTTGTGCCGGTAGCGCATCAGGACGAGCTTGTCGGCGAGGACCACGTCGGGGCGGCCTTCGAAGACGACGGTGTGCGATCCGAGGTGTTTCTGGAAGGCATTGAGATTGCCGTTTTCGAGGCGTTCCTTCGGGATGTATTCCTGCCAGAGGGTCTGGCCCGCCGGGCCGACCTCCTTCAGGGTGCCGGAAAGCGCCGGTCCGTCCTCGTCGTTGAAGACCTCCTTGGCCACCACGTCGAGGGGGCCGGAGTCACGGATCCACCACTCGTAGTAGATATCCTGGGTGTTGGCCCCGAAGTCGCCGTTGTGCTGGAGGGTGATCTTCTCGCTGAAGGCGTCCGCGGCCTCGATCACCTTGATGGCGCCGCGGAAGCGGTCCGGGATGATCTCGATGATGTGCAGGGTGATCGGGGCGCCATCGAGCTCGGAGCGGTTGTTCTCCGCGACGGTGATGTAGAGCGACCCGGTGGGCTTCTTGAGGAGCAGGTCCGGGCAGGGGACCAGCGCTGAGCCCACGCCGAAGCTGTCGAGGTGGACGCGCTCCGGGTCCGGGGAGGGGGCGGGTCCGAGGCCGAGGGTGGCGAGGATCCTCCTGAAGAACTGCGTGAAGTCGTCCGAGAAGTCGAGCGGAACGTCCTTGATGCCGGAGAGGTAGACCGGGTTGTCGACGTCCTGTCCGCCCCCGAAGACTCCGTGGGGGTTCTGGGTCAGGAGATAGATGTCATCGATGGCGGCCTGCCAGGCGCCGTTGCCGGAGAGGCCGCGGATGCGGGCGTACTCGTCCGCGGTCATGACATTCGGTTCGAGGGTATTGATCGGATCCGGCCCGGACGTGAGGTTCGGGTCGCCGCTTTCCTTGTCGTTGAGGAGCCCGCGGAAGACGAGCTTCTCGGCGAGGGAGTCGAAGTAGAAGCGCTTCTGGAGCGAGCCGGGCAGGGCCCGGAAGTACCAGCGTTCCGCGATGATGAAGAGCTTGGTGGTGGCCGCGGGGGAAAACCCGGCGGTCTCCATCTCGGACACCCGGAAGAGCTTCTCGCGCCGGTCGAGGGGACGGATGATGCGGGCCGAGGATTCGCTGAGATCGTAGGCGTCGTCGGGCGGGTTGATGCCGTCGACGAGCACCATGCTGGGCGTGGCGCTGTCATAGACAACCTCGGTGGCGGCCATGGCGACGAGGGCGGGGAGGCCGTTGGATCCGGGGGTCTCGTTGAAATACTCGCCACCCTGGAAGGTGAGGGTCTCGCCGCGCTTGAGCTTCGGATAGCCGGAGCGCCAGATGGTCTCGTAAACGACCTTCTCCGGTCGCGGGACGTCGTCGCTGGGCACGCTGGGTTGGTTGTCCCCGGTGAAACCCTCCGCGGGAACGGGCGGGAGCCACGCCACGGGGGTGCCGGGCTGGACGTTGCCGGGCAGGTAGAAGTCGCCGCGGAACGGGTAGAAGAACTGGTGGAAGAAGGCCCCGTCGCCGGAGACCACCCAGGCGGTGGCGTTGACGTCCCGCCAGAGGGTCCGCTGGTTGCGCCCGTCGACCTGGATGTTCTTGCCGCGGGCATCGCGCATGGAGGCCGTGCCGATGACGAGGTTGAGCGGGTAGGGCGGAATGAGGAGATCCCCGGCCGCGGCCTGGTAGCGGAACTGGTAATCGAAGTCGTAGGTGAGGTCGGGATCGACGGTGAGGAAGCGGTTCTCGGGCTGCTCCGCGGACTCGTAGGCGAGCCCCGGGGTGGCATTCACGACGGTGTCGGAGGGCCGCGGGAAGGGGATGTTCCCGTCGCGGGTCTTGAAGACCTGGTAGGCGGCCATGTCCGGCTCGCCGGTGAGGAGGTTGTCGACCTGCACGAGGACCCACGGATCGGAGGTGTATCCGTTCCCGTCGGTGACGTTGATGTCCATCTGGAGCGGGAAGGCCGCGAGGGGCGGGTTGTTGGGGACGTCTTCCCCGAGTTCCTTGATCTTCAGGGCGGCGCGGTTTGCGGCGGCCGCGATGGCGTGCTCCTCGTTCGGGTTGTATCCCGGCAGGTCGGGGTTCCCCTGCTGGTAGATGGCGAGGTTCGCGTAGCGATCGAGCCTATAGATCGGCTGGAGGCGGCCGTTCTGGTCGACGCCTTCCGACCCGAGGCGGCTCGCGATGTAGGCCGTCTTGTCCTTGTGCGGCCCGTAGGTGGGGTAAATGACCTCGTCGTAGGCGGCCGCCTCGTAGGGCCACGCGACGTTCGGATGGCTCGCCTCGTCGGTGATGAAGGGGTTCTCGTAATACGCCACTTCGAGGCGCTCCATGGGATCCGTGAAGAGCTGCCCATGGTTGACCGGAAAGACCGGTCCCCACGTGCCCACCTCGCGGGCGCGGTCATAGAGCACCGCGTTGTAGTTGGACACGCCATTCATGATATACCCGCTTCCCGCGAAATTGGCGTTGTCGAGGGTGCTGGTCAGGCGGGTCGCCACTTCCTGGATATCGAGGCGCGCCCAGATGCCGGCGTACATTCCGGACGGGTCATTTCCGAAGACGCCCACACCGACGTTGAGATCGGGAGGCGTGGCCGGACTGTTGTTGGCATCGTTCCGGAAGGACTTGGCATTCGTGGGCCCGTCCGGCGGTGCGTTGAAGCCGAACCAGAGGGTCGGGTTCAGGTTGCGCAGGGTGGCATCCTGCACGGTGCGGAGGCGCCGCACCTCGGCCGGCGTCAGCCACGGGTCGGTGGAGGGCGTCACGGCCCCCGCCGGGACGTCGCTGAAGAGACGGAACTGGTCGAGCTGGAGGCGGCTGAGCGGATCGGCCCCCACCCCGAAACGGAGGGAGGAGGTGGTCGACACCGTGGTGCCCACCGAGAAGCTCGCCGGGGCGGAGGCCCCCAGCATGGCGCTCACCATCCCCTGTTCCTCGCGGACCCCGTCGACGTAGAAGTCCACGATCTGGACCTCGACGCCGAAGAAGCGGCTCTTGAAGGCGTGCACGACGTAGTGGCGCCAATCGATCCCCGCGGTGGTGAAGGGATGCACCACCGGGATCCCGAGGTAGGTGGCGGTGATGGTGGTGGCGGCGGCGTCGAGGGTGACCTTCAGCTTGCCGTCCCGGGTGGTGAAGATCGTGACCGGCTCGTCATCTTCCCGCAGGCCCTTGGCGTTGAGCCAGAAATCGACCACGAAGCTCTCTCCGGGGTTGATCGTCGAGGTCGTGCCGCCGGGCCGCCGCACCACGCCGAGGTTGAGGACGTCATCGAGCTCGAGCCCCCGGCGGCCGAGGACGAGCTTGGGATCGTCGGGAAGGAGAGGGACTTTTTGTTCGGCCCGGACTACGCGCACCACGAGGTTTTCTTCGGCGAGGGTGCCGTCGGCAATCTCGTCGGGATTGGGCCGCAGGCTGTAAAGGAGCACACAGCGCCCCTCTCCATTGGGTTTCAAGGGCGCGGTGGGCGTGGCGCGATCGACCTCGAAATTGGCGACCCGGTCCGTGAAGGGCATTTCGGCAAACTTCCATTGGTCAGTGCTTCGCAAGTCGAGGCGGGTCGGAGGTTGGCGGGCCGCCACCGGATCAAAGAGCAGGCGGTAGTGGGCATCGGGAAATGGTTCAGGGAGGCTCCCCGGGAAGCCCGGGTCAACGCGTGCCAAGGTGGTCGTAGTGTCGTAGTTTCCGGGAGAACCAATCCTGGATCCATCCTCCATTTCCCTCGCGGAAGGGAGCGTCACTTCGTCGCCCGGATAGCCGGTCACGATCTCGATCTTATAGGACAAGTTTGGATCGTTCTGGTCGGGCCAATCGATTTGGAAACTTCCGGGGTGCACTGGGTAGAGGCATTGGCCGACCTGGTCCCAGCGGACCGGTTGCCCCAAGGCGGTTCCATCCGCAGGGGGGCCGACGCGGATGAAGGTGTCTTCGGGCCCGAGTTCTCCGGACCGCAGGACGGCCCCGGCGCAGAGGTCGGGCACCAATTGCGCGTTCGGAGCGATGGCGCTGAAGCACATTCCCAGCGGAACCTCCGCCCGGAACACGGTGGGACCGTAGAGAAAGCTGACCTGCGTGGGGGTCCCGGCACCCGGGACGCGGAAGACACGGGCCACGCGGGGGGTCCCGCTGCGGTCCGTGACCGGCATGTCGGTGAGCGCCGAGATCGCGCTGCCGAGGGAGTTCAGGTCGCCTCCCTGGCTGGCCGGGAAATCGGCAAGGGTGAAGCAGCGGTCGGTGGTGCGATACATCGCGCCAACGTCAACCGGCTGGCCCACGTTGAGCCAGAGTTGGTTGGAGGAAGCGTCTCCCCAGACCATGGTCGAGGAGGTCAAGGTCGTATCATCCCACACGCGCAGGAAGGATTGCCCGAGGAACTCGGCGTTGCTCTCCTCAGGGTCGAGGCCCCTGGCGTCGAACTGGTAGCGGACCTGGCCTTTCAGGAACCACGTCACCGTCACCCAGTCGGTGATGGTGATCGTTTCGGTTTCGACCTGGGTTCCAGTGGCGCTGGTCGCCCCGATGAGCGAAACGAGCGGTTCGGGCGTCCCCCCGGCGGTGGTTATCTGGTAGGCTTGTGTCTCGTATCGGAATCCGCCGATATCGGAGCCGAGAATGCCCTCCCCGGCGACGCGGTCGATGGAGGCCTTGAAGTCGGTGTCGCCCGCCAGCCATGTGCGCCCGATGGCGGGCTCCGGGTTGGCGACGCCTTCCTGCAGGGGGATGGAAGTCCCGGCGATGCTGCTGGAGGCCTGGATGAAAGCGGCATATTCCAGCTTCCACCTCCAAACGACCGTGACGTCATGGGTGAGGGTCTCGGTAAAGAAGGTTCGTGTGCCCTGCACGATCTGGCCGTCGAGGGCGTAGCCATCGTTGACGAGGCGGTAGACGGCGGTGTTCTGGGTGGTGTCATCAATATCGCCGATCTCGGGCAGGGGGGTAAAATTCTCATCGAGGTATATGAACTCGGGGGCCTCGAATCGCTGGATCGTTCCGATCTCCACCGTGGTGGCATCGGTGGAGGGGTCCGGGTTGAATCCCAAGGCGGCGGATCCGACGGGCACGTCGGGGGTTCCGTCCGGCTGCACGTAGGTGCTCTCGACGTTGACGACGACCGGACGAAAGAAACTGAGGGCAGACGGCGCCCCGGGTTCATTGCTGCTGAGGGGACCGAACTTGTGCTTGAGGCCGGTCTGGCCGCCGAGCGCCGTTGCTCCGGAATTTCGGATGCCGATGGCAACTTGCGAGGTGACCGCTGCGGGAACGTCCGGGATATCGCGGTATTGGATCTCGATGACGTTGGTGCCTTCGAAGAGGAGCACTTGGAAGGTCATCTTTATGTTGTTGTCCCTGAATAGCGGGACCTCATCGTATTGGATGATGAAGATGCGGTTCGGGGCGGCGCCCTTCGTTGCATAGAAGATTCTGCCGCCGAGATCTCCCCGCAGGTCCGTCCAGAGCGGAGCGATGACATTGTTGGGCGAACCGGAATTCGCAATGTCGTCCGGAGTATAGTCAGTGGACGGACCGCTGAATGCCAGCAACCCGTTCGAGGAGGCGAAGAGGCTTGTATATTCGTTTTCGTAGAAGAAGAATTTGAAGCCGAGGTTGATTTCCTGGGCGCGGTCATCTCCATTCAGCGCCGTCGCCAGGATTGCATCAGGATCGCCGTCGAGGTCGCGGAAATTCGGGGCGATCGAAGCATTGAGCTTGTAGCCGAAGTTGTCCTCATCCAAGGGGATCTGCTGCCCCGTGCCCTTCAAGTTGAGCCTGAATGGGTCTTCATCCGGATCATTGCTGCTGAACTCAACGTAAGCGGTGCGGGAACCGACAGACGAGGGTGCGAACTCGATTGTAAACGGGGTTGACCCACCACCTGCCACAGATCCTGCCGGCGCGGTCCTCATGCGGAAGTCCCCCTTGGCCGGTCCATCGATCGTGAATGTCAGCCCCGTCAGGTTGGCGTCGCCGGTGTTGTCGATGGTGAAGTTCTGGGTTGTGACGCTGTTGATGCCCCGCGTCGAAAAGTCGTGGCCGGCATCACCGCTGACGAAGGCGGCGCCTCCCGCAAGCGCGACCTGGATGTCCGGCACCTGAGCGTCGGCGGTCAGCTTGACCCTGAAGGGGTTCGTCCCGGTGTTGTTGGCGATATCGAGGGTGTCAGTATACGTTTGCGGTTGGGTAAGGTTATTGGGAGGGTTGAAGGTGACGGTGAAACTCAGGGACGAGCCGCCATCGGCGATCGTGGAGGAGCTGAGGCTGGTCACCGAGAACGGGGAGGCCAGGCCGGAGAGGGAGAGACTCGTGACGTCCATGTCACCGGTTTCCGAGATGGTGAAGGTCTTCTGGTTGGTGCCGCTGGGGTTGGCGCCGAGGTCGACGTTCCCGACGGACGTCACAGTGACGTTGCTGGTGATGGGCGAGCCGCCGGACGGGGTCACCGAGATGCTGGGCGCGGCGGCGGCGGTTCCTGCGGAAATGGCAAGGACGACGAGGGCGGCAAGAAGCTGGATCCAGCGGAGCCGGGAAGGATTGGTGTTCATCGCGGATGGGATGGGAGTTGGAGTGGAGAGCGGGCAGGTCATGGCGAAAATCTACTGGGCATCGAGGGTATCGACGGGGCTGACGCGTTGGAGATTGACGGTTCCGGTGAGGGTGAGGCGGCTCTTGGTGAGGCCGGTGATGTCTTCCTGGTAGGTGGCGCGGAGGCGGTCCGGGACGG
>JABDMC010000089.1 GCA_013001695.1 Akkermansiaceae bacterium | reverse complement strand
AGGCCGTGCCTTCCGCATGTTTGCGGCGCCAACGCGGCCCCGCTACGATTTCACCAGGGTCACGACGCACTCGAGGTGCTTGGTCTGGGGGAAGAGGTCGATGGGTTGGACGGTGGTGAGCTGGTAGCCGCCGTCGGTCAGCGGCTGAAGGTCGCGGATTTGGGTGGCGGGGTTGCAGGAGACGTAGACGATGCGGTGCGGGGCGAAGGCGAGGAGTTGCCGGAGGAACTCGGGGCTGCATCCCTTGCGGGGCGGATCGATGAGGACCGTGGTGTGGCCGGGGGGGAACTCGATCTGCTCGAAGATATGCTCGGCCTCGGCGGTCAGGATGGTGACATTGTCGAGGTCGTTGGCGGTGGCATTCTGCCGGGCCCAGTCGGCGCCGGACTCGGAGATCTCGACGCCCGCGACCTGCCGGAAGTGCCGGGAAAGGCCGAGGGCGAAGAGGCCGGAGCCGCAGTAGGCGTCGACCAGGAAATCGGAACCCGGCGCGGCTTCCTGCGCGACGTGATCGAGGAAGGCCGGGAGGATGAAGGGGTTGTTCTGGAAGAAATCGCCGGCGAGGAAGCGGAAGGTGAGGCCGTTCACGGTCTCCTCGACGACCTCCCGCGGGTTGGTGGCGACGCCGTGGGCGGTGGCGCGGAAGAGGAGGGTGGCGCCCTTCCTGAATTTCTTCTGCGCGGCCGCCTGGTGGACGCGCTCGCGCTCGGCGGGGAGGGCGGCGTTGATTTCCTCCATGGCGATGTGACAGGCGGGGACGTCGATGATCTTTGAACGGGAGCCGGCCGCGAGGAAGCCGACGGGGCCCATGGTCCCGCCGCGCGGCTTCTGGAAATGCGGCGTGATCTTGGAGCGGTAGTGGTATTCCGCCGGCGACGGGATGGTCGCTTGGACGGGGTGTTCGATGCCGGCCATGTGCTGCAGAAGCTCCGCGACCTGGCGTTGTTTCCAGGCGAGCTGCCGGTCGTAGGCGAAGTGCTGGTACTGGCAACCGCCGCACGCCCCGAAGAGCGGGCAGGGCGGAGCGATCCGGTGCGGGCTGGGATCGAGGACCTCGAGGAGGTCGGCGTGCGAACAGTTGGCGTCGTTGCGCCAGACCTTGGCGCGGACCCGCTCGCCGGGGAGGGCGAAGGGGACGAAGACGACCCATCCGTCGATGCGGCCCACGCCGGCCCCGAGGTTCGAGAGGGCGTCGATGCCGAGCTCGACCTCCTCGTGGTAGGCGAAGGGGTCGGGGCGGAAGTTTTTCGGAAGCTTGTTGATTGTTAACAGGGGTTGGTTAAGGCGGCTGGACGGCTGGTGGAACCGGGGGTCGCGGGGCCGGCGGCAGGGGGGCGGGGCCGGTCAGGATTTGCCACGCCGGGGAAGCGTGCATAGGGTCCGGGCGTGAACCGTCAGAAGGGTATGAAGATGGTGCGTTGCCATACGGCGTCGGTCCTGTGCCTCGCGATCGGGATGTGCTTCGCGGCGGCGGATGTCGTCGAGGAGGAGACGTGGTATAACGCCGGGGGCGAAGTTGTGAAGACCGTAAAGCGCACCTTCACCGGTGCCGATGCCGATCGCACCCCGGATTGGGAACCCGCATGGGTCATTCGGGAACGTCAGCGCCAGGTTTCCTCCCCGGTCCGCCGCTACTATTCGGCGCGGCGCAGCTACTGGGGATCGTACGGACGGCGGTGCGGATTCTTCCCGGTCAGCTCCACCTGCGGGTCGGGGTGCGGATACCTCCGTCACGGGGGCTACCGGGGGTATTACGGCCGGTTCTGCGGCGGGTCGTCGTGGGGCCTCGGGTACCGCTCGTCGGGGCTGACTATTCGCTACTGTCGCTAGCGGGCGGCCGGGCGATGATGGTGCCGGCCTCCTTTTCCTTCGAGGCCCCCGGGCCGGATGCGCCGGGACTGGCGGGCAGGAGGTCTTTTTCGTCGACGAGGGAGCTGGTCACGGACGGCGTCCGGAACGAGACGCCCGGGTTGGCGGGCGCCCGCCGCGGCTGCGACGCGCGGGGCCGCTTTCGCGCGTTGGGGGTTCCACCCTGCGGGGTCGATACGACGACCGCGGGTTGCGCTTGCTCCTCGACGGAGAGTCCGCTTCCGCTGCAGGCGGGGAGCAGGACGACGCCGAGGAGGGGTAAAACGAGGGACGGTCTCATGGGGAGCGCGGGCCGGGATGATGCCGTTTCCCATTGCGTATTGGCAAGGAATTCCGGGGAAATCGGGGGCCCGGGTCGTCGCAAGAGATTAGTCCGGGCGGGGGCCGGTCCCGCGGTCACCGGGAATACCGCTCGTTCCCGGCGGCCCCTCAGAGACCACGAAGCCAGGCGGTGAGGTCCGCGAGAACCGATTCGCGATCGCGGTCGTAAAAGAGGAGGTGGTGGCTGTCCGGGTAGAGGCGGCGGGTGACCGGGGTGTCGCGGGGAAAGTGCGCGGCGAAGGAGGCCACATCATCCGGGGTCGAGAAGACATCCTTGCCGGCGTGCAGAATGAGGGTCGGGACCGTGACCCCGGCGGCCTGCCGCGGCGCGGATTCGATCAGGCCGCTGAGCTTCGACAGGAGGCGGAAGGTGAAATCGGGAACGTGGTAGGCGTTGTGCGCGACCTGGTCCTGGTGCGTGGCGTCGTGGGTGACATGCACGGCGTCCTGTCCTCCGAGCGCCTCGAGGGAGATGCGCGCGCGGGGAAACAACACCGCGCCGGTCCGCAGCAGGAAGAGCCGCCAGGCCGGAAGCCCCTCGGGGATCTTCGTGACCGGGGAGGCGAGGACGAGGGCCTCGCACCGTGGAGCCGCGGCACGCTCCGGGGCCAGGGCGTGCAGGGCGATGAGCGATCCCATGCTCTCGCCGCACCACACGAGGGTGGCGCGCGGATGCCGTTCCGCCACGAGACGGCTGAAGGTCCGGGCGTCGCGGATCCAGTCATCGGCCCGGCGAATGTCGCCGCGGCGCGACGGCTTGGGATCGTATCCCTGGCCGCGGAGGTTCGGGGCGTAGACCGCGGCCCCGCGATGGTGCCGCTCGAAATGTTCCCCGATGTTGCGGTAATCATCCGCGGCGCCGTCGATGCCGTGGAAGCCGACCACGACCAACTTCGGATCCGGTTCCGGCAACCACCGGCGATAGGTGAAACGCTCGCCGTCGAAGGTGGTGAAGTGCCTGTCGTCGAGGACGGGCGCGGCGGATGGAGAGGGCACGGCGGAAATGGAGGCGCAATGCGCGAGCAGGAGGGGCAGGAGGAGGGCGAGACGGCTGGCGGCGCGGCGAATCATGCGGGAAGGATGGCCGGCGCCATGATGGTGCCGGCCCGGGTGGGTCCGCAATGCTTTCCGGACCGCTTGGGGGCCATGAAAAAGCCGGAGCGGGCGGGCTCCGGCTTGGGAATGATTGCGGAGGGCGGGCGGACGCCTACTCCTTGTCCTTCGGGGCCTCCTCGTCGGCGGGCCGGGTCGGGACGCGCACCGGCGGCGAGACCGCCCTCGGACGGGACTGGCCACCCTGTCCCTGCGGCGGGATGGCGAAGTTCGGCTGGCTCGGGGCATCCTGGATGTTGTCCAGCTCGAGTTCGAAGATGAGGGCGCTGTTCGGCTTGATGACCGGGCCGCGGCGCTGCTCGCCGTAGGCGAGGTTCGCGGGGATGAAGAGCTTCCACTTCGATCCGACCGGCATGCTGGTGAGGGCTTCCTTGAATCCGGGGATGACCTGCAGGGTCATCGGCACGGTCTCGCCTTCCGGGGACTTGTCGAACTCGGTCCCGTCGATGAGGGTGCCGCGATACTTCACCATGAACTGCTTGTTGGCCGGCGGCGATCCCGCGGGCGGAGCCTGGTAGACGGCGCCCTCGCCCTTCTTCAGGACTTCGTACTGGAGGCCGCTTTCGGTGGTGGTGACCCCTTCGCGCTTCTTGTTCTCCTCGAGGAAGGCGTTGCCGGCGGCGAGGTTTTGTTCCGCGACGGCCTTCTCGCGCGCCTGGAGTTGTTCGCCGAGGGCCTGCAGGGCGGCGTTGATCTTGTCCTCCGAAACGGTGGGCTCGGATTCCTCGGCCCCGTCGAAGAAGGCCTTCATGAAGATCTCGCGGTCGAGGTCGGCGAGGCTGAGCCCGAAGCGCGAAGTCTGCTGGGCGAACTGGCGCCCGGAGCGGTAGCCGAAACCGTAGGAAGAATCGTTCTTCACGGTGGCGGGATCGATCGGGGGGGTGGCGGCTTTCTCGGCTTCAGCGGCCTTTTCGGCGGTCGTCTGGGCCGAAAGCGGAAGGGTCAGGAGGAGGCCGGTGGTCAAAAGGGCGGCCGGGATGCGTGATGTCATTGGTGTTTTCTGGTTGAGGGCCGGAACGTAGGGGCCGCGGTCCCTCCTGTCGAGGGAAAGGGCCGCGGAATCGGGGGATTGGGGGCTTGCGGGGTTGAGCTTCGGGGGGCTGGAGCCTATTCGGGAAAGCCGGGGCGAATCGCACCGCGATGCCCGGGTCGAGCCGGGATCCGCCGCGACGCCGCGGAGGTCGGGGGCCGGGGACAGCCCTCCGTGCCGGGCTTGGGGCGGGATTACTTGCTCTGCTCGAGCATGCGGACCACGGCGGCCTCGGCCTTGACGCGGATGTCCTCGGGGACCTCGACCTGCGGTGCGAGCTGGTCGAGGCAGGCGTGGAGCTTCTCGAGGGTGTTCATCTTCATGTATTTGCAGTCCGCGCAGGCGCAGTGGTCGGTGGGTCCCGCGATGAGGTTCTTGTCGGGGGCCTCCTTCCGGAGCCGGTGGAGCATGCCGCTCTCGGTGACGACGATGATGTTCTTCGCGGGGGAGTTCTTGCAGAAGTGGACCATCTTCTCGGTCGAGCAGACCTCGTCGGCGAGGAGGCGCACCGCGGTGGTGCACTCCGGGTGGGCCACGACCACCGCGTCGGGGTACTCGTCCTTGATCTTCTGGATCGACTCGCGGGTGAACTCGACGTGGACGTAGCAATTGCCCTTCCAGAGGTCCATCTTGCGGCCGCACTGTTCCATGACCCACGCCCCGAGGTTCTCGTCGGGGACGAAGAGGATGGGGCGGTCCGGCGGGGCCTGCTCCACGATGCGGACCGCGTTGCCGGAGGTGCAGATGACGTCGGAAAGGGCCTTCACGCCCGCCGAACAGTTGATGTAGGCGATGACGTAGTAGTTCTTGGCGCGGTTCTCATCGAGAAACGCCTCGAGCTTGTCGGCCGGGCACGATTGCTCGAGGGAGCAACCGGCGTCCTTGTCGGGGAGAACGACGGTCTTGTCGGGATTCAGGATCTTGGCGGTCTCCGCCATGAAGTGCACCCCGCAAAAGGCGATCACGTCGGCATCCGTCTTCTGCGCCTGGTAGGAGAGCCCGAGGGAGTCGCCGACGTAGTCGGCCAGGTCCTGGATCGGGCCGACCTGGTAGTTGTGGGCGAGGATGATGGCGTTGCGCTCTTTCTTGAGGCGCAGGATATCTTCCTTCAAATCGAGGGACGGAGGGGCGGAGGCCATGGCGGAGGTTCGCGCAATCGGAGGGCGGAATCAAAGGGATTCGTTCGCCCCGGGAGCGGGATCCCGCGCCGCTCAGGAGACGGGATGCACCGTGACGTGGCCGGTGTGGCGGGCGCCCTCCGCAATCTCGATCGAGGCGACCTTCAAGTCGCCGTCGAGGGTGGCCATCCGGTCGAGCCGGAGGACGTTCAGGCAGGTCATGTCGCCCCGCACCGCCCCGTCGATGAAGACCTCCCGGGCTTGGACGTGGCCGGTGAATTCGACCCGGGCCTTGTTGCAGACGAGGAGACGCTCGCATTCGATGCGGCCGCCGATGGTGGCGTCGCGGCGGATCATGAGATCGCCGGTGCACTGGGCGCTGCCGTGGAATTCCCCCTCGACGGTGAGGTTCCGGCACTGGACGAGGACGTCCGCGACCCGGCCCTTGCGGTGGACGAAGACATTCCCGCGGGTGCGGATGCGGCGGTCCCACGCGGTGAGGATCTCGTAGTTCTTCAGCGATCCGTAATCGCCGCAGCGGGGACAAAGCACCGAGGCGGCACTGAGGGGAATGCGCTGCACGTGCCCGCATTCGGGACACTCGATGTCGCGCTGGTCCCCGGCGCCGGCCCGGGCCATGCGGGTGATCACCTCGCGGCGGCTGGGGAGGTCCTCCTCGGGGGCGCGCACCACCGGGGCGCCCTTGGTGGATCGGCGCCGGTCATCGTCGAGACGGTCGCTCCGCGAGGAGGCCAGTCCCCGGGGCGACGGGCTCGACGCCGATGGCGGCGGGTCGAACGGCTTCGGCAGCGACGGCGAGTTCGAGACCGCCTGCCCGTTCATGATCTTGAAGTAGGCGCTGCAGGCCCGGCAGTTGCTGGAGACCGCGAGGGACGATTCCTCCTGGGCGTGACCGCAGGTGGGACACGAAACCGTGAGGGACCGGGGTCCCCTCGATCTGGAGAAGAGCGACAGCGGGAGTAAGGGTGAAAGGTGAACCTAGGAAGCGGCCGCAAGGGATCCCGGACCAGCGGGCTTCTTGTCGGCGGCTTTCTTGGGGGGAGAGGCGGCGGCACTCTTGGACGCCGGGGCGCCGACCGTCGAGGACCCCACAAAGACGGCGCCGGCTTCCATCACGAGGACGGCGGCCTTGACGTCGCCGATGAGTTCGGCGTCCTTGCGCAGCTCGACCCGCTCCGTGACGGTGATGTTTCCGTGCACTTTGCCGTAAACGATCACCGACCGGGTATGGATCTCGGCCTTGATCTTGGCATTCTCGCCGATGGTGAGCGATCCGTCGGAGACGATCTCTCCTTCGATCTTTCCATCGACGATGAGGTCGTTCTGAAAGCTGACCTTTCCGTTGATCTCCACATCGGGGAGAAGGACGTTGCGCTGGCCGGTGGAGGCACCCGTCTTTCGCGGGGCCGCCGGGGGTGGAGGATTGTGGCTGGCCGCAGCGGGGGCACTGGGAACACGAGGGGCCGGGATCTCCACGGCGGCAGGTTCCTCGTCCTGGGGTTTGCTGATGATTTTTTCGAACACGGCGCTGCCAATAAGTCAAATTGACAAAGTCATGTCAATTCTATAACAAGTAATGTCTTCTGACATCCAAGGGATGTTAGTAATCCCTAAATGTTAATGACTTCCGGCGCTTGGCCGGTAGCAGGGGGCGCTCCCTCGCGCGCGGAGAATCAATTGCCCTCGTCACCGGCCGCCGGGGCGGGGGGCGCGGGGCTGGATGGAGC